>DASPNH010000204.1:0-9053 GCA_035626675.1 Binatia bacterium | reverse complement strand
TCGGAATGATGAGGTCGTCGTCACCGACGATGATTCCGGTGTCGCCGTTGCGGATGCGCAGCCCGGCGATGGTCACGTCGTTGGCCAGTACCTGGATCGCTCGGAACGGCGGACCTAGCACGAGGGCGCGGCAGTTCCACAGGGACCTGCGCACCCGACGGGCGCGGGAGCTGACGCGGTGCTCGCTACCGGCTCGAGGGCACGTGTGATGAGACGTCGCCGTTCCAACGGGCTCATCCTCTGAAAGCCCTTACTCGATCACCACTTCCACTCGCGGCGTCTGCGGCTCGAAGTCGGGATTCGACGCGTCCACGACCATCAGCACGAGCTGGTCCGGCGTGGGCTCGGAGAGGCCTCGGAACTCGCAGCGCACGAGCTCGGTCGGTCCGCGGAAACCGTCGAGCGAGACGAATCCGACGGACACGTTCCCGCGCCCTCCGTCGATCCCGGCCGCGGCTATCTCGACCGGCGCCGTGATCTCGCAGACGGGATGCCGCCCGACGATCGAGACGTCGCCGCTTGTTGCGCTGTAGTCGAGCCGGACCTGCAAGGCGCCGAGCAGTTCATCCGACATCAGCCGTATGACCAGCATTCGTTTTCGTCCGCAGCCGTCGCTCATCAGACCAACCGCGAAACGCAGCGTGTGAAGCGCATCGGCGGCGGTAATATTGCCGTTCCCGTCGCGATCGCACTGCTGAGGCGGACACTTCACGTTGAAGCCGACCGCCTTGCGTAGGACGATCAGTGCGTCGGACGACGTCACGCCTTGGCTCGAGCCTATTCCCCGTCCGCACACCGGATCGAGCCTGCAACGTTTGGTGCAACGATCGCCATTGGCGACGTTCCCGTCGTCGCACTCCTCCTGGCCATCCAACCGGAAGCCGTCACCGCAGAATCCGAGCGTGCAATCGTCGCGACAACTATGGGTGTAGTCGTTGCTGGTGCCGTCGTCGCATTCCTCGACTCCGGTCCACAGAGAGCCGTCTCCGCAGCTGGCGTCGGTGCAATCGGTCAGACAGCTGTCACTGCTGCTGTCGTTGCCGTCATCGCAGCTTTCCCCAAACTGATGGAACCCGTCTCCGCAGATGGCCAGCCGGCAGGTCGAAATGCACTCGTCCGTTTCGACGGCGTTGCCGTCGTCGCACTGCTCGCCAAGGGTCAGGATTGCATTCCCGCAGCCGGTAGCAGTGCAGTTGCTGTCACAGCCGTCGCCGTCGGTGGTATTTGCGTCGTCGCAGAGCTCGTCCGCTTCCAACGTCCCGTTTCCGCACGGACCACGCGTACGCGCGAAGCGGAACGTGGTAGCGTCCGAGTTCTCCACATTCTCGAACGCGCGCCAGAGCACGCCCCAAGTCTCCGCGCGCGTGTGCACCAGCTCGGGCGTCAGATCGGACTTGGCGTCGCTGCCTGCATCGGCGTCGACGGCATGCGGATTGGTCCAGGTAACGCCGCCGTCCGAAGAGTATGCGGCGACGACGTCGCCCTCCATTCCGCCGCCTGGGACGTCATGACTGCTCCAGACGATGCCCCAGCGATCTTTGCGGCTGGCTGCAATGCTCGGGTACGCATCGCTACCTCCCTCCTTGTCGTGCCATGGGGCGATCGGCGCCGGCTCGCTCCACCCAGTAGCCAGATCGCCAGTGCGCGAGACGAAGATCCGCGCACGGGAATGGCCGTCGGCCTCGGGAATCGTTCCGCTGAAGGCGAGGAGCCAGCCGCCGGCGTCGTCGGTGGCAACATCCAGCGAGCGGGCTTCGTGAACCCAGCTCACGAGCCGCTGCGGCGCCGTCCACGAGTTCGCATCGTTGCTGGAATGTGTGCCGATGATGCCGCCGTCGCTCCATGCGATCAGCCAGTTGCCATCGTCATCTGTTGCGACCTCGTAGGCGGGTACCCCGTTACAGCCGGTCGTGGCTACGACGCGCGCATCGCTCCATGTTCGGCCATCATTCGTCGATAGGGCAGAACGCAGGCCGCAGAAGACATAGCGATACTCATCGTCCTTGCGCGAATACTCTTGCCTGTGCTCCGGCCAGACCGCCAGAATCCGTCCGCCTGCTCCTGCCGCCATGCGTACACCCTCGATACGCAGAGCTTCGTGGGGCCCCGGGGCCGGATCGTACAACAGGCGCGCCGGGCTCCAGGTCCCGCCGCCGTCGGTAGAGCGGCGCGACCACAGACTCCACGCACCGGGAGAAGTCGTCGCCCATGCCATCACCCGCACGTCTTTGCGGCCCGCCACAGCCGAGCTGTGCCACCACGGCTCCGCCTGCGGATCGATCGTCTCACGTCCGGACCAGACGCGGCCGTCGTTCGACCTCGAATATGTCCAGGCCAGACTCCCGCTATCGGCAACGTAGTCGGGCCAGCCTGCAAGCCAGCGGCCGGAGATATCCCCTACCAGTACGGGTTGCGTCGTCTCGGGAGCCCAATCGTAGCCAGAGACGACCGACATGCGCCGGTCGGGCAGGAAGACCGGGACCTCAGGGTCCGCCGTCGTCGTCGTCGTCGTCGTCGTGGGCACATTCGCTTCGCCGCTTACGCGGCGCGCGACCCAGCCGGCCTGCCTCGAATTGTTCCACAGCACGATGAACTGTTCCGGCGCCGCCGAGCGCACGCCGATGCGATCGAACTCGCCGCTGCCGTACTCGCTGAGCCTGATCACGTCCTCGAACGTCGAGTCTGCGCGAAGCAGAGTCGCTTGAATGCCGCGCCAGTCTTCCGTGTAGACGCGTCCCCGCCATGCAATCAACACGTTGCCGGCAGCATCGGCGCCCGCTGCCATGTCCTCGGCGTAGGGAGCGAAGCCATCAGTGGGTACGGGCAGCACATCCCCGGCCAGGCTGCCGTCGGCGTGCACGCGCCGCGCCTGATGGAAGTTCACGCCCGATTCGAGGAACGCGATGACGAAATGGCCCGCCACTGCCGTAGCTGCCGCTTCGTAAACGTGGCAGCGGTCATGCGTGCACACCGGCGCAGAGGGACCACGCGGGCCGTTCCGGTCGATGACGCGCACTCGACCGCTGAACATCACGAGCAACGCCCCGGTGTCGTCGCAGGCGATCGCCTGATACGGTTCGTGCGCGTCCACGTGGACATCGTTCGCGAGGACCGCCGCGCCGACCGGCTCACCCTCGGAATCGTGCCATTCGACGAAGAGACCCGAGGGCGAGTTGCAGATTCCCGACTCGTCGTAGGTTTCGCAGCGATAGAGCGCGCGGCTCGTGACGCCGTCCGCACCGGTGCAGGCATGATCGATGCGCTCGGCAACGCTGGGCCGGACCTCGCGACCGATCGTTGCCAGCGTTGCCGATGCTGGGATGGGTTCGACGAGCGTGGCAGCAACGGTCAGCAGAACGAAAAGGTTGCGGCGGTCGGAATCGATCATGGCCAGTCCCCCGCGTGCACCATGCCTGACTGGCGTGGCGCCGTCTACGGCTGACAACGCAGGATATTGAACAATGGGGCGTGTGCCGGCAGTGATCCGTTCCGGCCGATCACCCGAAGACCTTGGCGACGTGAACGTCGTGCGCGCGGTTCAGCGCCCAGCTCGGATTCTTGGCGCGACGTTTGGCCGGTCGGATGCCCGCGCTGAAGCGAGGGACGGTCGTCAAACGCCGGCCGCGAAGTCACGTGCGCCGCGTACCGGAACACAACGAACGCAAGCTGGCCGTGCTCCTCGCAGCCGCCGCCGTGATCAGCGCAACGCCGGCGTACGCGGTGGGCAAATGCAAGGCCAAGGTCGCAACGCGAGGGGACTGCATGCGCCTGCCTGCGCTCGTCCGATCCAGCGGATGGCTATAGCGAATCGTCGTCGGCAGTCGCCGAGTCGGCCACGGGAAGGCTCAGGTCGAAGTGGAACGTGGAGCCCCGCGCCGGGACGCTGTCGACTTGTATCGCACTGCCATGCAACTCGACGATGCGGCGGCTGATCGCCAGCCCGAGCCCGGCTCCACCGTAGCGCTCCGCGATCTCGGGACCGGCCTGCGCATACTCGTCGAAGATGCGCGCGATGCGATCGGGCGAGATTCCGATTCCCGTGTCGATGACGCGAAATCGCAGCACGGCGCCGCGCGGCGCGGTCGACATCATCTCGACCGCCAGGGTCACCCCGCCGCGCTCGGTGAACTTGACGGCATTGCCGGCAAGATTTGTCAGGACCTGACCGAGCTTGATCGGGTCACCCACCAGATGCGTCGGAGCATGCGGATCGATGTCGACGTTCAGGGTCAGCTGCTTGCGCAACGCGACCGGCTCCAGCGTCTGCGCGACGCCGAGCAGGAGGTCACGAAGGTCGAAACGACGTCGTTCGAGCGTGACCTTGCCGGCCTCGACCTTGCTGAAGTCGAGCATGCTCTGAAGCAGCGCCAACGCCTTGTCGAGGCCGCGCCGCAACATGCCCAGGTAACGGTCCGCGTCGGGCGGCAGCTCGGAGTGTTGCAACAGCTCGGCGGCCATACCGACGGCGGCGACGGAGTTTCGGACCTCGTGCGCGAAAACTGCGAGAAATTCGGCCTTGGCTAGCATCGCCTGCTCGGCCATCCTGCGGCCGAGCAGTAGCTCACGCTCGTACTTGCGGCGATCGACCGCCTGGGACACGGCGACGCGTATCGCATCGGGTCCGCCGTCGGGTGTGCGCCGCTCGTTGGCACTGACGAAGACGGAAAGCGGGGAAGCGTCCTTGCGCACGAGGTCGAGCGCGATCTCGTGGACGAAGCCCTGCATGCGCAGGAGCGGCGCGAAGTGCGTTTCGTAGAAGATCCTGCCCGCGACCGTCATCAGCTCCGAAAACCGGCGCTTTCCGACGATCTCTGTACGGTCATATCCGAGCCATGACAGGAGAGTCGAGTTGGCGGCAACGACGTTGCCTCGAGGGCAAGTCAGCAGCAGTCCGCAGGGAGCATGATCGAGAAGATCCAGCGGGAGCCCTTCGTCATTCATGTCATTCCCTGCGGCGCGCCTGCTGGCGCGCAAGGTATCCCTTCATCGCCGAGATGACCTCGGACGGAGCGCTCAAGTTGGGGCAATGGCCGGTAGCGTCCAGTATCACCAGGTGGCTGTCGCGAAGGTTGCGATGCACGTACTCGCCTACGGCCACGGGTGCGATCACGTCGTTGTCGCATTGGAGCACGAGGGTCGGCACGGCGACCCGCGCAAGGTCGGACCGGTTGTCCGAGAGGAACGTCACGCGGGCGAAGTGCCTGGCGATCTCCGGATCGGTACGGCAGAAGCTGTTGGCCAGCTCCTCGGACAGCTCCGGACGGTCGGTGTTACCCATGATCGTCGGCGCCATCGCGCGAGACCAGCCAAGGTAGTTGTCGTCCATCGAGTCCAGCAGCTCGTTTATGTCCTGCCGTGAGAAGCCGCCCTGATAGCCCTCGTCATCGACGTACCGCGGCGACGGCCCGACCATGACGAGGTGCGCGAATCTCTCAGGCTGTTCGCAGGCCGCGAGGGCACCGATCATCGCACTGACGGAGTGCCCGACGAATATCACGTCGCGCAGATCGAGAACCTCGCAGATCTGGAGCACATCCTGGGCGTAGCCCGCGAGCGAGTCGTACTTGGACCTTTGATAGGCGCTGAGGTCCGACTTGCCGGCACCCACGTGATCGAACAGGACCAGGCGATAATCCGCCTCGAATGCCGGTACGAGGTAGCGCCACATGTTCTGGTCGCAGCCGAATCCATGGGACAGCAGCATGGGCTGCTCGCCCCGACCCAGCACGGTCACATTGTTGCGGTGAAGAACGTCCATGGAGATTCGCCTGTCCCGGTTGCGTGGCTCGACCCGTTACGCCGACCCTATCCCATGGATATATGCCGGTCGATGGACCGCAAGACTCCGCGATCGGGGTGTTATCGTCCGGCGACGTCCAAAGCTTTCCACCGGCTTCGCCCATCCGCGCATTCGCTACGTTCCGGTGTACGGCGATGGCGAAGATCGTGCTTCCTGATGCAGCCCGCGAATGCGCCCGAAGCGGGTCACGAGCTGGCTCGAAGCGCCGCACGTGCAGCCGAAGCCAAACGGTTGCATCGTGTTGGCGGGACTTTTCGTCGAACGACGGCCCTTCCGAACCAGGCACCGTGCTAGATTTGATGCATGATCCCCCGCGCCGTCTCCCAGGGCCCCATGGAGCCACGCGTTAGGCCGGGCACACCCGGCCATTTCGGCGAAGGGTCACGGAGCAGCGGTGTCTGAGCCGCTTGCCGGCGCATCCGCCGCGCCACCGCAGGGGTCGGTGCTCACCACCGGCGGCGTGCTGCTGGCAATTGGCGGCCTTTATTTCGGCCGTGAGTTCTTCATTCCCTTCACGCTGGCTGTGCTGCTGGCGTTCGCGCTCGCGCCGATCGTGACTCGGCTGCGGCGCCTGCGACTACCGCGGGTCGCCTCGGTGCTCCTGACGGTCTGCCTGGCGTTGACGATCATCGGCGCGCTGTCCTACGTGGTCACCACGCAGCTGATCAGGCTTGCCGATGCGCTGCCCGGCTATCAGCAGACGATGCAGGAAAAGATCCGCTCGTTCCGTACGTCGGCATCTGCTGGCGGGGGCGTGCTGGGCCGCGTCACGTCTACGGTGGAGGGGCTGAGCCGCGAGATTTCCGGAGAAGGAGAAGCAGATGCGAAGCCGGCCACGTCCAAATCGCGTGTGGAGGCACTTGGTGATGCGCGGCCGGTTCCGGTCGTCATCGAGCCTGGCACGCAGTCGCCGATCGACGTCGTGCGCACGGTCGTCGGCCCGCTGGTCGCCCCGCTGGCGACCGGCGGCATCATGGTCGTGTTTCTCATCTTCATTCTCCTGGAGCGGGAGGATCTGCGCGATCGGTTCATCAAGCTCGTCGGAGCCGGAGACCTGAAGACCACCACCGAGGCCCTGAACGAAGCGGCCAGTCGCGTCAGCCGCTACCTGGTGATGCAGCTGATCGTGAACGTCAGCTACGGTCTGCCAATCGGCATCGGACTCTACATCATCGGCGTCCCCAACGCCGTGCTGTGGGGAGTGCTGTCGACCGTTCTGCGCTTCATTCCGTTCCTGGGCCCCTTTCTAGCGGCGTTGTTCCCCGTGACCCTCGCGTTCGCGGTCGACCCCGGGTGGTCGATGATGCTCTGGGTGATCGGCCTGTTCGTCGTGGCCGAGCTCATCAGCAACAACGTCGTCGAGCCCTGGCTCTACGGTGCGAGCACGGGCCTGTCGTCGCTGGCGATCATCGCGGCTGCAATCTTCTGGACGACGCTGTGGGGCCCGATCGGTCTGATTCTGTCGACGCCGTTGACCGTGTGCCTGATCGTGATGGGCCGATACGTTCCTCAGCTGAACTTCCTGGGCGTTTTGCTCGGGAGCGATCCGGTCCTGGCCCCGCAGGAGCAGCTTTATCAACGGCTGCTCGCGGGCAACGCCGAAGAGGCAGCCGACATTGCGGAGACCTATGTCGAGGAGCATTCCTTGCGGGAGTTCTACGACCAGATTGCCGTCCCGGCGCTTCGCCTGGCCGAGAATGACCGCCAGCACCGATCCACGTACGGGACTTACAAGGAGACGGTGGCGCAGGGAATGATCTCGGTGGTTCGCGATGTTGCCGAGCATGCGCAACGGCTGCGTCTCGCCGAGAGCGCGAAGTCCGATGCGGCGCCCGTCCGCCGCGCCCTGGTCATACCCAAGCTTTGCATTGGCGGGCGCACCGATCTGGATTGCGCGGCAGCGGAGATGGTCGCCCAGGTGATGGTCGAGCACGGCATCGAAAGCCGAGTGCTGTCACCGCTTTCGATCAGCCAGGGCGGCATCGGACAACTCGACGTCGCCGACATCGAGGTGGTCTGCCTGACATGCCTCGCCGCACAACCGCAGGCCTACGCTCGTTTCGTCTGCAACCGACTGAAGCGCCGTGCGCCCGAGATCAAGACGATCGTCTGCGTTCTCAATCCCACCACCGCGCTGCCGCCGACCGCGGAGCTGGAACGACAGATGTCCGCCGACGCGGTCGTGTACTCGCTCGAAGCCGCGGCGGATCAGATCGAGGGATGGATCTCGCCCCCGCTGAGCGATCCGATGCAGCCGGCGCCGATTCCGGAAAACGAGGAATCGCGGCTGGCCGCGCTGCGTGGTCTCGGACTGACGTCGGGCCAGGACGAGAATCTCGACCGTCTGGCCGCCAAGGTCGCCGCGGCATTCGGCACTGCAATCGCGCTGGTGACGGTGGTCGACGAAGCGCACCAGCGCTGGCCTGGCGCGTTTGGCCTGCCGCCAAGACTCGATGCCCGCCGCATGGACGCACGCGAGACGTCGATCTGCGGGCACGTGGTCGCTGCGAACGACGTGCTGGTGACAGAGGACGTCGCAAAGGATCCTCGCTTCGCGAACAATGCCTTTCTGGTCGACAACGGTATCCGGTTTTATGCCGGTGCCCCGCTACGCACTGCTGGCGGTCTGGCCATCGGTTCGCTTTGTGTCATCGACACCAAGCCGCGCTCGTTCAGCGACGCGGACCGGGCAACGCTTCAAAAGCTGGCGACCGACCTGATGAGCAGGATCGAAGCGGATGCGCGCCGGAAAGCGCCCGTCACGCCGACCTCGCCCGACCATCACGTTCATTGAATAGGGGCAGTCGCCTCATGATGGACCAGACGCTCGCCACTCGTCATTGCCCGCGTGATGACGAACGGCGCCGCTTGCTCGAGCCTCACCTTTGAAACAGATACCGTTCGGATGGCCGGCCGTGCCGGTTCTCAGGGTGAAGTCAGGAGAAGCGCGTCGCTTGCCGGAGACTTTCTTCGACGTCGAGCACACCACCTCAGGCCTGAAACCAGATCGCCGGCGGTACCGAAAGGAATTCCTCCAACGGAACACCGCTGTCTCCGATCATCCATGTCCGGGTGCCAGGATATTTTTTCAGGAACGCGGATAACCCTGATTTTTTGTCCGAGCGTCCGCTCTTGACTTCGATCGCCCAGGTCGTGGTTCCGTGACTGACCACGAAATCGACCTCCTTGCCGGCATCGCGCCAGTACCCGACGCTCCATGGCGAGCCTTGCAGGTGATTGAGCAGATGTGCGC
>DASPNH010000203.1:0-63575 GCA_035626675.1 Binatia bacterium | reverse complement strand
CGCCAGCCGATCGCGCTCGGCCACAGCGGCGAGCATCGCCGATGCGCGCCGGATCTCGGCCACGCCAGGAAGGAAGACGAGCACGTCGCCGGCCGTTTCATCCAGCACCTGGGCAACCGTGTCGGCAACCGCGCGATCGAGCTCGCGATCACCCGGCGTCGGACGATGTCGCACCTTCACGGGAAAGCTGCGTCCGCGACTGTCGACGACTGGTGCGCCGAGAAAGTGCGCCAGCGGACCGGCGTCGATGGTTGCCGACATCGCCAGCAGGCGCAGATCCTCGCGAGCCTCGCGCTGAATCTTTCGCGCCATCGCCAGCGCCAGGTCCGCATCCAGGCTGCGCTCGTGGATCTCGTCGAACACGACGGCATCGACGCCATCGAGGAAGGGATCCTCCTGCAGGCGGCGCAGGAAGATACCGTAGGTCATGGCGACGATGCGCGTGCGAGGCATGGCCTTGCGGTCGAAACGGACGTGGTAGCCGACTTCCTCGCCGCCGAGCGCCACGTCGCGCTCGATGGCGATGCGGCGCGCAGCAGCGCGCGCCGCCACACGGCGGGGCTCCAGCAGAAGGACCGCGCCGCCGACGAGCTCGTGATCGACCAGCGCCGGTGCGATGCGCGTGGTCTTGCCGGCACCGGTCGGCGCCCGGAGGACGAGGTTTGGCGAACGCTCGAGCGCTGCGAGCACGCCGGGCAGCGCCTCGTCGATGGGGAGAGGATCGAGGTCTTCTACTCGGCGCACGAGCTGGGTCGGTTGCTGGCCACGATGACCGTCGGGTTGATGGCGTGGCGCGAGCGCGGCCAGCCTAGCAAATCGTCACGAGTGTCGAGACGGCACCGATGCCGAACATCATCATCGCACCGAGAAGAGGGTGAGGCGTCGCTCGAGATCTGCCAGGCCTCGGTGAAGCCAGCCTCGCGGAGCCGCCGGGCGTACGCAAGCGTGTCCAGGGCAAGGCTCATCGCGCGTCCTGTCCGCAGCTGCCGCGCCACACGCTTCGAAACCACACCACATCCCGCGACTGTACGCCTGCCGGCGGCACCGCCGCAATGCCGCAGATGACATGAAACGAATCTCGACCACCGTCTCGTCCACGGCACGTTTGCCCGTACGCCGAGCATCCGGCCGGGACCCTGAAATCCGACGCCAACACCAACCTCGAACACCACCGACGGGATCCGCGGGCCGGGTGGTGAGCGTTTTTTCAATTGACATGCTGCCAAGGGCTCGGCATAACCGCCCGCGATGAAGGCGTTCGGCGCGACCAGCATGTGTTGTTGTACGGCCCGGGAAACCTCCCGCGGTCGAGGTCGCGCTGCATCCGAGGTCTGAGAACGGACCGAAGGACCACGCCGCGAGCTTCGAGAGGCCCGGGAGGAAACATCCTCCCGGGCCTTTTTCGTTTTGGCCTCGCCATCGAGAAACAGCAGCGGACCGGGCGCCCCGAACGCGCACGGAACGACGAAGAGAGAGAAGGAAAATGATCACGACGACCACAGCAATAAGAGCCGGCGCTTCCTCGCTGGCAGCGCGTCTGGAAGCCGCAGCGGCCCGCCGCAGCGGCGCAGCGGCCCAGGGCGCAACGTTCCTGGACCGCCTGCGCGCGGCCGCCGCTCCCACACCCCTTGGCCCCATCGTCTTCTCCCTGTCGATGGGCTGTCTTTGTTGTCGCTGACCTAGTCTGGCGGCCCTCGCGCCGCATTCCGCAAACACGATTCACCATCTGACGGGCGCTGCAGAGCCGGAGCCCGACAACGACGCCATCCGTGCGCGCGCCGCAACCGCGCGCGCGGATGGCTCAACGGAGGAGCAGAGAAATGCATTTCGTCGATCGATTCAAAAGACCGCGTTCGGCCTCGCGCCGCGCGCTCGTCGCTGTGCTGACCGTAGTCGCGCTCGCCGACACCATCGCAGGTCCCGTTCACGCCATCGCGGAGGAGAAGGAGTTCCTGAACGTTTCCTACGATCCGACGCGCGAGCTGTGGAAGGAGGTCAACAGCGTCTTTGTGCCGCGCGCGGCGAAGGACTTCGGGGTCACGCTCGACATCAAGCAGTCGCACGGCGGCTCGTCCTCGCAGGCCCGCGCCGTCAACGACGGCCTGGAGGCGGACGTGGTCACGCTCGCGATGTGGCCCGACACGGATGCCATCCGCAAGACGGGCTTGATCGATTCAGGGTGGGAGGACGAATTTCCGGGCCGCTCGCTGCCTTACGTCTCGACCATCGTCTTCGTGGTGCGCAAGGGAAACCCCAAGGGCATCAAGGACTGGGCCGACATCGTCAGGCCCGGCATCGAGATCGTCACGCCCAATCCGAAGACGTCCGGCAACGGCAAGCTGAGCTTCCTGGCAGCGTGGGGTTCGGTGCTCCAGACCGGCGGCAGCGAGGAGGATGCCAAGGCATTCGTCTCCAAGCTCTACAAGCAGGCACCGGTCCTGGACACGGGCGCGCGCGGCTCCACCACCACGTTCGCACAGAAAGGAATCGGCGACGTGCAGATCGCCTGGGAGAACGAGGCCTACCTGGCGCGCGAGGAGAGCGGCGGCGAGCTGGAGATCGTCTACCCGTCCATCAGCATCCTGGCCGAGCCGCACGTGGCCATCGTCGATCGCAACGTCGACCGTCACGGCACGCGCAAGATCGCCGAGGCGTACCTGAGCTTCCTGTACACGCCCGAGGGCCAGCAGATCATCGCCCGGCACCACTACCGTCCGAATACGCCGGACGGTGCGGCGCTGGCCGCGAAGTTCCCGGCCATCAAGCTGTTCCCGATCACGGACGTTGCGGCCGACTACGACGCCGCCAACGCCAGGTTCTTCAACGACGGAAAGATCTTCGACCAGATCTACACCGGCGGCCGCTGATTCGTCGCGATCGAGGAGGAGCACCATGATCGCGACAAATCACCGGGTCCTGCCCGGATTCCGGCTCAGCGTCGGCTACACGATGCTGTACCTGAGCCTGCTGGTCCTGATTCCGCTGGCGGCCTGCCTGATCAAGGCAGGCTCGCTTCCGTGGGACGAGTTCGTGAGCGCGGTGTGGACACCGCGCGCTCGAGCGGCCTACGGCTTGACCGTCGGAGCATCGCTTGCAGCGTCGCTCCTTGCCGTTCCACTCGGCGTCCTGGTTGCCTGGGTGCTGGTCCGGTACCAGTTCGCGGGCAAGCGTTTCGTCGACGCCATCGTCGATCTGCCCTTCGCGCTTCCCACCGCCGTTGCAGGCCTGGTCTACTCGAGCCTGTACGTGCAGAAGGGATGGCTCGGCCAGTTCCTGGTGCCCATGGGAATCCACGGCAGCTACTCGCGCCTGGCCGTGGTCCTGGTCCTCCTGTTCATCGGCCTGCCCTTCGTCGTGCGGACGGTGCAGCCGATCCTGGAAGACTTCGACGCCGAGATGGAAGAGGCGGCTTCGTGCCTGGGAGCCTCACGCCGGCAGACGTTCACGCGCGTGATCGTCCCCACTCTGCTGCCTGCAATCACGACGGGTTTCGCTCTCGCCTTCGCGCGAGGCCTCGGAGAGTACGGCTCGGTCGTCTTCGTGTCGGGGAACATCCCCTTCAAGACCGAGATCGCACCCATCCTCATCGTCGGAGCGCTCGAAGGCTTCCGCTACGGCGAGGCCGCAGCCATCGCCGTCGTGCTGATGGCGATCTCCCTGTCGCTGCTGGTGCTGATCAACCTGATGGAACGATGGAGCAAGAGACATGGCTACGTTTGAGACGTCGGCGCCTGCAGGCGCCTCGCCCCGCAGGGCACAGCAGGACCGCAGGCTGGTCCGATATCCACTGATCGCGGCGGCACTGACCGTGCTGACCTGGCTGATCGTGATCCCGGTCATCAACGTCTTCTACGAGGCGTTGAAGAACGGACCTTCGCAGTACTGGAAGACGCTGGTCGGCGATCCCGACACCATCGCCGCGATCAAGCTGACGCTGAGCGTGGCGCCGGTGGCGGTGCTCTCGAACATCGTCTTCGGCATGGCGGCGGCATGGGCCATCGCGCGCTTCCGTTTCCGCGGTCGCGGCCTGCTGACGTCCATGATCGATCTGCCGTTCGCGATCTCGCCGGTGGTTGCCGGCCTTATCTTCGTGCTGCTGTTCGGCCTGCAAGGCTACTACGGCCAGTGGCTGCGCGATCACGACATCAAGATCCTGTTTGCGCTGCCGGGGCTGATCATCGTCACCTCGTTCGTGACGTTGCCGTTCGTGGCACGCGAGCTGATTCCGCTGATGGAAGCGATCGGCGACGAGGAAGAGACCGCCGCGGTCAGCCTGGGCGCCCGCTCCTGGCAGCTGTTCTGGCGCGTGACGCTGCCGAACATCAAGTGGGGACTGCTGTACGGAACCATCCTGTGCAACGCGCGCGCGATGGGCGAGTTCGGCGCGGTCTACGTGGTGTCGGGTCGCATCACCGGGCAGACCGACACGCTTCCGCTGCGCGTCGAGAAGCTGTTCCAGGAGTACGACCAGCCCGCCTCCTTCGTCGTCGCCTCGCTGCTCTGCTCGCTGGCGCTGGTGACGCTGGCCGCCAAGACATTCCTGGAATGGAAGACGCGGCGTGACCTGGTGGCACGCCAGGAGGCGCCCGAGGACGATCTGACGGCGCCGCTTGCGCTGCCTGGACTCGTGCCGGCGATGGCCGGCGTGCCGGGCGGTGGCGGGTTTGCGGGTCCGGCAGCCAGCGTCGTGGTGAAGGAACAGGGCCCGGCTTCGCAGGGCCGCAGCACGGGCCAGTCCCATCGATCCGTCGAGATCGGAGAGCGGGGCGGCGGCGGGCCGTCGCAACGCCGTCCGGATCCGTCGAGCGTGGGGATTTCGGTTCGCGGCGTGACCAAGCGCTTCGGCAGTTTCACCGCGCTCGACGACATCCACCTGGACGTTCCCGATGGCTCGCTGCTGGCGCTGCTGGGACCTTCGGGCTCGGGCAAGACCACGCTATTGCGGATCATCGCGGGCCTGGAACTGCCCGAGCGGGGCACGATCCACTACCGCGACGAGGACGCCACGCGAAAGTCGCCGCGCAATCGCAACGTCGGCTTCGTCTTCCAGCACTACGCGCTGTTCCGGCACATGTCGGTGTTCGAGAACGTCGCTTTCGGCCTGCGCGTGCGCAAGTGGCCGGAGGATCGCATCAGGAAGCGGGTGCGCGAGCTGCTCGATCTCGTCCAGCTGTCCAGCCTGGAGCAGCAGTCGCCGGCGCAGCTGTCCGGCGGCCAGCGCCAGCGCATCGCGCTCGCGCGTGCTCTTGCGCCCGATCCCAAGCTGCTGCTGCTGGACGAGCCGTTCGGCGCTCTCGATGCGCGCGTGCGTACCGAGCTTCGAACCTGGCTTCGCAAGCTGCATCACGAGATCGGGCTGACCAGCGTGCTGGTCACGCACGATCAGGAAGAGGCGTTCGAGGTGGCCGATCAGATCGTGGTGATGAACCGCGGCAGGATCGAGCAGTCCGGGACGGCAAGCGAGATCTTCGAGCATCCGGCCAACTCGTTCGTCCTGGACTTCCTGGGAAACGTCAACGTCTTTCACGGCCGCGTCGAGGCTGGACGCGCGCACGTGGGAGGTCTCGAGCTCTCGTATCCGGACTATCCGCACGAGGAGTCACGCCCGGCCAAGGCCTACGTGCGCCCGCACGAGCTCGAGATCGATCGCTATCCGCGCGGAGGCTCGTGCCTGCGCGGCACCCTGACGCGCGTCGGACGGTCCGGCGCCGTCATCAAGGCAGAAGTGCTTTCGGAAGAGTTCGGCATACCCCTCGCCGTCGAGGTGGCGCAGGACCGGTGGACCGAGATGTCGCTCGAGCAGGGCGACACCGTCTACGTCTTCCCCAAGCGCCTTCGCGTATTCATCCACGACTACCAGATCTGAAGGAGTGGGGTCAGGTACTGAAAACGCGGTTTTTCACGATTCAGTACCTGACCCCGGCAAGCAAGGAGAGTGACATGTCCGTGTACGATCGTTTCATCCACCGGGCCGAGCGCCCGGGCGCCACCGGTGCGCCCGCGAGCAGCGCCTCTCGCTCGAGAAGAAAGCGCCGCTTCGCCGCGGCGCTCGTCGCCGCCATGCTGATCGCCGGCAGCCTGGCTCCACCCGCGGCCGTTGCAGGGTCGCCGCGAGAGACGGACGAGGTCCGCGAGCTGCGCCAGCGCGTCGAGGAGCTGGAGAAGGCGCTGAGGCAGGTCCAGAAGGACACGCGCACGCTGGAAGTGGCCGAAGAAGTCCGGACCAAGGCCAAGCCCAACGCGGGCTACAAGGATGGCTTCTTCCTCAACTCCGACGATGGCAAGTACAAGCTCAAGGTCGGCGGCTACGTGCACGCCGACAGCCGCTGGGCCCTCGATCATCACAGCCGCGACATCACCGACGGCTTCAGCATCCGGCGCGCGCGCCTGGACATCCGAGGCACGCTCGCCGATCGCTTCGAGTTCCGCGTCATGCCCGATTTCGCGGGCAGCTCGCTGGTGCTGCAGGACGCGTACGTCGACTGGAAGTTCGCGCTGCCCTTCATCCTGCGCGTGGGCAAGATGAAGACTCCGTTCGGAATCGAGCGTCTGCAGTCTGCCACCGCGCTGCAGTTCATGGAGCGCGCACTGACCGACAACCTGGTTCCCAACCGCGATCTTGGCGTGCAGCTGTACGGCGACATCGCCCAGGGCGTGTTCAGCTACCAGGCCGGCGTGTTCAACGGAGTGGTCGACGGCGGCAGCACCGACGTCAACCTGAACGATGCCGTCGACCTTGCCGCACGCGTCTTTTCGCACCCGTTCCGCAACACGCCCTGGAAGCATGCGCAGGGACTGGGGCTGGGCGTGGCGGGAAGCTGGGGCGAGCACCAGGGGACGCCGGCCAATTCCCAGCTGCCGCAGTTCCGCACCTCCAGCCGCGCGGCGTTCTTCCGCTATCGCGGCGACGACACCGCCACGGCCGGAGTCGACGAGACGACGGTCGCCGACGGTGCGCACTGGCGCGTCTCGCCCCAGGCCTACTGGTACGCGGGACCGTTCAGCGCCCTGGGCGAGTACGTGTACTCCTCGCAGCAGATCCGCAGCGGGACGGCGCACGGTACGACGCAGAACGATGCGTGGCAGGCGCGCGTCGGTTACGTGCTGACGGGCGAGGACTCGACGTACAAGGGCGTGACGCCCAGCAACCCGTTCAACTTTGGCAACGGCGGCTGGGGTGCCTGGGAGCTGGCGCTGCGCGCATCCGCGCTCGACGTCGACGACGACACCTTCCGCGGCGGCTTTGCCAGCGCGGCCCAGGGCGCCACCGAGGCGCAGGAATACACGCTGGCGCTGAACTGGTACGTCAACAAGAACGTCGCCGTGTACTTCAACTACCTGCACGGCGAGTTCGAAGCCGGGCGCAGCGTCACCGCCCCGCGAATCGGACCGGAGAACCGCAAGGATGAGGACGCGTTCCTGACGCGCGTGCAGTTCGTGTTCTGAGCAGGCCAGGATCGGCTTCCGGTGCCGGCCACGTGTAGAGCGCGCTTCCCGGCGCGTGTGGTCCGCATCGGAAGCAGGTAGGCGGCGGGTGCTCTCGAGCTCCTCCGAGAGCCCCGCCGCCGCTCCGGATCAGCAACGCTTTCCAATGATCCGCTACGCTTGGCAGACGCGCCGGTCCGTCTGGCTCGCGAGCAGGTCTGGTCCGTCAGATTCCGACGTGATGATCCTGATCGCTGTCCGTCAGCGTCTGTCCGCCTTCGGCCTGTCCGGTCGCCGTGCCGGTGTTCACGTACGGGCCTGGCGTGGCGATCCTCGAGGCAACGAACGTGAAGGTTTCGCCCGGATCCAGGAGCCCGCTACCGTTGCTGTCTCCTCCGGAGAACGTCGCGTTGAAATCGTCCGCCGCGTTTCCGGGCGTCCCGTTGTCGTCGCGCACGACGACGGCGCTGAGCGGGCCGCCGCTGCTGTTGGTCACGACATAGGTGAACGTCACCGTGCTGCCGATCGGCACCGTCGGCCCAGGCGCCGTATTATTGTCGGTGCCGTTGGTCAGCTTGATCAGGTCGATGCCGAAGCCCGGCGTCAATCCCTGGATGGCCGGAGTACACAGCCGCACGGCCTTGACCGCGCGCACCTGACGCGAACCGAATTGATCGGTGAAGAAGGTCGGTGCGATCTCGCTCTTGGGGCACTTGATTCGGTAGCAGAGGCGGTTGTCGGTTTGCGGGTCGCCCTCGACGTCGGCCGGGTTGCCGCCGTCGAGATTGGTGAGGTTCTTCGTCACCGGCACGCACACCAGCTTGGCCGCGGGCTTGATGCTGCAGTTCTCGAGGCCGAACTCGGCCCGCAAGGCGTCCAGATCGGCGGTCGCCGACTGGAAGGTCTTCACATCCTTGATCTTGTAGCATTTGAGATGGTCGTTCTCGGCGGCGCCGGCGCCGGCGGCCGAGGCAACCAGACACGTCGAGAGCGTCAGGGTCAGCATGGGGGACTTCATCGGGACCTCCTGCGCCTTGGTCGGCGCATCGATCGGGTGTGGACGAAGGGTTGAGGGCAGGCGTCGAGAAGCGGCCGGAGCATCGACTGCACGCACGTCAGCGTAGGCGCGCCGGCGACGCGTCAGCAAGAGGGCCGGCGCCCCCTAGAGCAGTGAGGAAATCGTCGCGAGCAGTTTGGAGGCCTCGACCGGCTTGGCCACGTGACACTGGAAACCCGCTTCGAGAGCGCGCAGGCGGTCATCGGCCCCGGCGTATGCCGTCAGCGCGATGGCGGGAATCTGCAGGCCGTGCTCGCGCACGTCGCGCATCAGCTCGTACCCGTTCTTGACCGGCATGCCGATGTCGCTGACGAACACGTCGAACTGCTGCGAGCGCAGCAGCGTCAGCGCCTGCTCGGCGTCGCCGGCGCACACGACGGCGGCGCCGCGATCGGAGAGGAGGCGAGACAGCATGTCGCGCGCGTCGGCTTCGTCGTCGACCACCAGGGCGCGGATGCCCGAAAGCTCCGGCAGGCGCGAGTCGGCAGCGCCGATCTCGAAGTTCGGCGACGCCGCCGCGGCGGTCTCTTCCTCGGACGCCGGCAGAGCCAGCGGCAGGTCGACCTGGAAGCATGAGCCGCAGTCGGTTCCGTCGCTGCGAACCGTGACCTGGCCCCCGTGCATCTCGACGATCTGCTTGACGATCGAAAGCCCGATGCCGAGCCCGCCATGCTGCCGCGTGATCGAGGCATTGGCTTGGCGGAAACGGTCGAACACGTGCGGGAGGAACTCGGCGGCGATGCCTTGCCCCGTGTCGGTCACGTACAGCGTGGCTTGATGGTCGCTGCGCTCGAGCTTGACCGAGATGCGCCCACCGGAAGAAGTGAACTTGACGGCATTGGTCAGCAGGTTCCAGACCACCTGCTGCAGGCGTGTGGGGTCGCCGAAGAGCTTGGACCCGTCCCATTCGAAAACGGTATCGATGCCGATGCCCGCCTTCTCCGCCGCGGGTCGCACGGCCTGCACGGCTGCTTCGACCACGGCAGGGAAATCCACCCGCTGCATGTCCAGCAGCATCTTGCCCGAGGAGATCCGGCTCATGTCGAGCAGATCCTCGATGAGCTGCGACTGGTGACGTGCGTTGCGCTCGATCACCTCGACGCCCTTGTGCAGGGTTTCGGCGTCATCGACCTTGCTGGCCAGGACGTACGACCACCCCAGGATCGCGCTGAGCGGCGTGCGTAGCTCGTGCGACAGCGTGGCTAGGAACTCGTCCTTCATGCGCGCCGAGCGTTCCATCTCGGTGCGAGCCTGCCTCTCGCTGTCCAGGAGCTGCTCGCGTTCCTGCGCAGCCGCCAGTCGCTCGCGATTGATCGCGTCCAGCATCCGTCCGTTGCGCGCGGCCACGGTGACGAGGAGCGCCGTCAGCGTCACCGCCAGCAGCGCCAGCCCGAAGGGCGCATCGAATACCTCGTGCTCCATTGCCTGCACGCAAAGCCACCCGAGCGCTGCGGGAGCCACGATGGCGGGCAGCAACAGCCGGCGAAGGAACGCGCCGCCCGAAAGCGGGGAGGTGAAAACCTGCATCTCGCCCTGATTGGGACGCGCACACAGGAGCCCGACGGCCTGCACGAACAGCGCGAGCGCAGTCTGACGCGAGATGCCCGTGAAGTGCGCGATCGAGTAGAGCTGCGCAGCACCGTTGAGGTTTCCGACCAGGCTGAGCAGGGTCAAGGCGGCAATGGCGAAACCGATGGTCTCCCGCGCCTGGACCGCTCGCGGCAAGCTGGTGTGCAGAAAAAGAAGAGCGATTCCGAGCAACGTAAAACTGCTCGACGCAGGCGGCCCCATGCGACCCGGACTGACCGTGGCCTTCTCACCCGGTGGCTCGACTGCGATCAGCTGATCGATGCCCAGGTCCCAGCCGACCACGTGCTCGATGAGCGTGAGGGCCCCCAGCACGAACACGCTCACCGCCAGCATCTGGCCGCCGATCCTGCGCGCCGTCGAAACGTCCGGCGGCAGCAGGGCCAGCAGCGCAGCGCCCGACAGTGCCAGAGCGAGCGCCGCGTTGGCCTTCATGGTGATGCCGTCGTAGCTCAGGTCGGAGAGGCGCTCGATCCCGAGCAGCCAGCCGGCGAGGACGACCGAACCCAGCAGCAGGTTGGCCAGGCCTGCCAGGCGCGCGACGGCAAGATAGCGAGGATCGTGCTCTCGCAGCACGGCCTGGATCGAGAAGGAGTTGTCGGTGACCGGGTGCGTGCGACGGCTTTAGCGTCGCGCTCGCAGCGGCGCAAGATCTCCGGCCGGCAGCGCTGACGAAAGTCCCCTGCTCAGCCGCCGTATCGATCCCAGGAGATCACCTCGGAAGGCGTCGGCCGGCGAACCGGGCCGAACTTCCCTTTGGGATAGCCTACCGGAACGATGGCGGCCAGAGTGACAGTGGATGGAAGGCCGAGCACGGCCTCGAACTGGCCAGGCACGAAGAAGTGCTGCGTGGTGAGCACGGCGCCGAGACCGAGCGCACGCGCGGCCAGCAAAAGGTTCTGCACGGCGGGGTAGGCGGTCGAGCCGTCGGCCATCCCGCCGACGCGCATCCCCGAGGCCGCGAACTTCGCGGCGCCTGCGACGCCGAAGTGCGAGACGATTTTCTTGATCGTGGCCGGCGACGCCAGCGCCTTGGCGAGCTGCTCGTCGCGGGCGACGCATATGCAGATCAGCGCAGGAACCTCGGCCAGGCTCTCGAGCAGGTCCGTGCCGGCCTTGGTCCCTTTTTTCCGGTCTTCGGGCGTTTCGCCCGGCCGAAGATCGGCCGCTGCGAAAGTTTCGAGATAAAAGCCCCAGGTCTTGCGCCAGATGGCCTGGATCTTCTGCTTCTGAGCTCGATCGCGCACGATGACGAAGCGCCAGTTCTGCGCGTTGCTGCCGCTGGGTGCATGCAGCGCAGCCTCGACGAGCTGCTCGAGCAGCTCTTGCGGTACCGGATCCGGTTTCAGGCGCCGCATCGCACGCGTCGTGTACATGATCTCGAAGAGCCTGGCGTCCGATTGCGGAATGGGCATGGGGCGTTCACCTCTGCGGCGGGAGTAGCAGGGATGGGATGGGGAGGACAATCTGCCAACGCTTGGACCGCCGAGATCGCCTCAGCGCGGATCGCCGCCGCGAGGGTTCGCGCTAGGGACCGTTGCGCCGATGGTACCGGCCTGAAAGCGCACGCTACCCGAGAGCAGGCTTACACGGTGCCGTTATCCCTTCGGTGATGTCTTTCGGCTGCTCACCCATTGGTCGCGTGCTCGCCGACAGAGTCCAGCCGAAACCCCCGGCGGATGAGAGACGTCCCTTACGCCGCACACGCCGGCGCTTCGGCCCGCGCCCTGGCCAGGCGATCGGCGATGATCGTGTAGACGTCGGCGCAGATCCCGAGCCCGAGATGCGTGGTGAGCACCTCGACGTGCTCGATGCCGTCGCTGCGATCGTCGATGCACGCCTTCCACGCAACGATCCCGTCGAGCTTGGAGTAGATCGCGGTGATCGGCACGCACAGCGGCCGGTCGTAGCGTCGGTCGACTTCGGCCTCGACCGCATCCAGGTCGAAGCCGCGCGCCGCATAGCGCCGCGCGACTGCCGTGTACTTGGGCCCGCCGACCACCGGGCTTCCGAGCGTGATCACGCTGCGCACCAGCTCGGGACGTTCGCGAGCGGCTTCGCGCGCGATGAAGCCGCCGAGGCTCCAACCGATCAGATGCACCTGCGCGCCCGACTTCCGGTGCAGCTTCTCGATGAGCGACAGCACGCGCGGCATCAGTCGCGGCACGTTGCCGTTGTTGGTGCCCAGGCCCCAGCCGCACACGTCATAGCCGAGAAAGCGCAGGTACGACTGCAGCAGTAGCGTGGAGGTGTCGCTGGCGCCGTAGCCGGGCAGCACCAGAACCGGCTCGCCCTCGCCGCGCGGGGCGGTGGCCAGCCAGGGAAGGCGCAGCAGCATGCGCGGGAATTCGAGGCCCGTCAGGCACTCGCCAAGAAGCAGGAGCGTGGAGGGAGGCTGGATGTCGCGAGCCATTGGACATGCATGGCCGAGATTGCGCCGGCCGTAAAGCCCGGTGCTGCGCCCGGTCCGGCCGAATCGTGTGAATCGGCGTCATCGGGTAGGTTGCGCGTCATGACGCCATCCCTCGAAGAGATCACCCGCTTCGGCATCGGTGAGCACGACGACCGGCTTCACCCTTGGAGCCAGGAGTACGAATGGTGGAACGAGTCGTATTTCTTCGATTGGTTCGACCGCGACGGCGCCAACGCGGGGCACTGCCGCATCGGGATCCATCCGGCGCAGAAGCGCCTGTGGTTCTGGCTCTTCCTGTATGACGGCGAGCAATGGGTCGTGGTCGAACAGACCCGCCTGCCGCTGGACCGCTGGGACCAGGACGCCCTCGCCTATGCGGACCCGTGGGGGCTGAGCTTCTCGTACACCGTCGAACAACCGCTTCGGTCGGGCCGCCTTCGGTGCGCGGGCTTCGCCCGGGTCGCCAGCGGTCCGCGCGCGGGCCGGATGATCGAGGTCGCGGTGGATCTGGCCGTCACGGCAACCGGCGCCGCGCACTCGGTCGGCGAGAGCAAGATATCGGGTCACAGCGCCGAAGGACTTTCGGCCAACCGCTTCGAGCAGCCGATCGCCGTGCGCGGAACGTTTCGCATCGGCGAGGAGGAACGCGTCCTGGAAGGCCTGGGCGAGCGCGACCATTCGTGGGGCCCGCGGTGGTGGGCGATGGAGTGGTGCTTTCTCGTCCTCAGCGCGGCGACGTTCCGCCTTCAGGCCGTGCACGTGATCATTCCCGACGTCACCGAAATGCAGGTCGGCTATCTGGCGCGCGATCAGACAAGGAACATCAACGCGGTGGTGTACGATCTCCAGTTCGACGACGCGCATCCGACGCAGGCAGTGCGCGGAAGGTTCCGGGTGGTGGTCGAGGGCGGCGAGGAGATCGACGGGACGATCGAGCCCATAAGCGGCGCCGAGATCGACATCACCCACTGCTTCGTGCCGCCGCGGCGCTCGGTGTATCGCCGCACGCTCGTTCGCGCGTCGATCCAGGGACATGGCGAGGCGTTGGGATGGCTCGAGAGCAATCGGTTTCCGGCGTCATGACGGCGTTCTCTCTACCCGCAGCGACGATGAGCTCGCCGGTGGGACGGCTGCGCGTCGTCGCGTTCGTGGAAGGCTGGTCGTATCTGCTGCTGCTGGGCGTGGCGATGCCGCTCAAGTACCTCGCCGGCTACGCGCTGGCGGTGCGGATCGCCGGCTCGATCCACGGCGCGCTGTTCGTGCTGTTCTGCGTGGCGCTGGCGCACGCAATGGTCGAGCGGCGCTGGCCGCTTGCGCGCGCGGCCATGCTGTTGGCGGCCTCACTGGTGCCGCTGGGTACCTTCGCGGCCGACGCGGGGCTCAGAGCCGAACAGGACTTGCCGGCGCCTGCCGCATCCGCATGAAAGCCGGCATCAGCGGCCGCGAATGGTGCCCGTCCTCTTCACTCGCCGAGGAACTCGCACAGGTAGGCGACGGGGGCGGTGGCGCGCACGTCGAAGCCGCTGTTGGCGGCGACCTCGAAGGACGTGCCGGCGGCGTAGGTACGCTCGCCGTGGCCGGCAAGCGTCACCCACAGCTCGCCCGAGACGATCGTCATCCGTTCGGCCTTGCCGGTTCCGAAGTGGAAGGACCCGACGTCGATGACGCCGGCGGTGGCGGCAAGACCGTTGCGCTCGAAGCCGATGCTCTGAACCGAGCCCTCGAAGTACGTGTTGTGCTTCAGCATCGCCGGTCTGTAGCGCACGCCGTATTTCAGAGCTAGCCTCCGCGCCATGCGGCAGGCCTTCGGCACCATCGACGTCGCCACCCACGGCCCGGGCCTTTATGAGATCACCATCAAGGTCACCGATTGGCTCGGTGAGCAGGAGATCGAGCAGGGCCTGCTGACGATTTTCATCCGCCACACCAGCGCATCGCTGCTCATCCAGGAAAACGCCGATCCCGACGTGCGTGCGGACCTGGACGCATTCCTTCGCCGCATCGCTCCGGAAGACCCGCGCCTTTACCGGCACAATGCCGAAGGCCCTGACGACATGCCCGCGCACATCCGCTCGGCGCTCACCGCCACGCAGCTCTCGATCCCCGTCCACCAAAGCGACCTGCGCCTGGGGACGTGGCAGGGCATCTACGTCTTCGAGCATCGTCAAGGTCGCAATCGTCGCAGCGTCGACCTGCACTGCATCGGCGAGTAGGCGTCACCTCAGCGCTGCACGCCGCCGATATCTTCGAAGCGATTGCTCCACCTTCGCTGCGCATCGGGCGAGAGGAACACGATCTGGCGGGCTCCTTCCTCGCGAAGGTAGCGGTTCAGATCGCCGCGGCCTCGCGTGAAGTAGTAGAACCAGAAATCCACCAGCATCCGTGCGTCGGGATCGGAGCGGAGGCAGGCGACGAGATCGGCGTCCGAGACGCGGAACCTTGCCATTCCCTCGGCCAGCATGGCCTGGCCGAAAGGCCCGTAGGAAAGGGCCGGGTTCCACATCGCGCAGCCGGGCTCGCGTCCGCTGCTCAGGAAGAACATCGGCGTGAAGCTGGCGATCTCGCCGGGCTGAGCGGCCAGGTAGCCTGCGCGTTCGCCGTACCAGGGGTCGGCCCCCTGCGACAATGCGTCGACGAACGGAACGGCAAGGGCCGTCACCGCAGCGAGGACGCCGCCGAGCATGACCGCGCGTGGCACGACCCTGCAGGCGCCCCACACCAGGGCGGCGGACAGAAGTGCGACGAAGGCGGGAAACGGCACGAAATACTTTGCCGAGACGAAATCCATCAGCACGAGGTTGACGAACGCGAACGCCGCGGGGGCGAGCAGCACGAACGTGCACAGCGCTCGATTGCGGCGGAACGCGGCCAGCCACAGTGGCAAGCCCGCCAGCGATGCGATGGCGATCCACAGCGGCGCCGACCGCGTCGGGTAGCCGAGGAAATCCTTGGCGGCGAAGAGTGCCAGGTCGCGCGCGCCGTCGAGCTCGGCGTGGACGGAAAAGTCGGTGAAGCCCGACGAGATCGTCCACATCGTGGCCCGGCGTGTGCCGAGGCGGTCGATCAGCTGGTAGCGCAGCACCTCCAGGAAGACGCCGTCGCTGGCGTAGATCACCAGCATCAGCGCGAGCACCGAAGCCGCCACGCCCGTCGCGGCAAGCTGGAGGAAGCGGCGGTAGCGGCCGTCGACCAGCAGGCTGCCCGCCGCCACGAGAATCATCAGCAGGCAGGTGGGCTTGACGAACAGCGCGGCAACGAATGCGATCGCTGCCGCGCACAGCGATGCAGTCGTCGTGCCGTGCAGCAACAGCAGCGTGCCGAACATCGCCAGCAGCATCATCGGCGTGTCCGGCACCGCAGCGAGCGCATGCAGCTGCGTGGTCGAGAACAGGAACAGCGCCTGCGCGAAGATCGCCGCCAGCACGCCGAGCGCCGGGCGCACGAGCAGGAACAGCACGATTCCCGTTCCGCCCAGGCTGATCAGCGACAGCATGCGAAAGCCGAAGACCGAGTCGCCGAAGATCTGCGCGCTCACGGCCAGAAGGTACGGATGCAGCGGCGGCTGCATGTAAGCGAAATCGACGAAAGGGCGGCGACCCTGGTTCAGGAAACGGCCGGCCAGCGAGTACCAGCCCTCGTCATACTCCCAGGCCAGCGCGCCGAGATGGCGGCCAGCCAGGAGCGCAAAGGCGAGGCTCAGGGCTACCGAGAATACCAGCGCCGCGGCATTCGGACGCTGGGCGACGCGCTCGTGCTCGCGTGCAATGGGCAGGGCATTCTCGGGCATTGCGGAGGCGCACTATACCAGCCGCCTTCCGGTGGCCCAATGCGGCACGCGGCAGCTTGCGCCGTAGAACCTCACCCACGAGGCCGTGCACGGCCTGCTGCTGCAGGAGCGGCGCTGGAACGATATCGTCGGCGATCTTTTCGGTGCCTTTCCGCTCGGCATTGCCACGCGCGGCTACGCCAGTGGGACTTCACGCATCATCGTCATCTCGGAACCGGCCTGGACCCCGAGCTCTTGATGGCCGATCATCGCGGCGTCGTGGCGGCATGTGGCCGGGCGATCTCGCCAGCGTTCACAGGCTGCTGCGCCTGGATCTTTGCGGCATCACGTTCCTGCGAAACTTCACCTCGCAGGTGACGACAGATCGTCGCATCCGAGGAGGCAGTGCATCGCCAGGCGCGCGACGCGGCCGCCAGCGGCACCTCCCCCGCGACTGCCGGGATCTGAATTTCCCCGAATACTCCTTGGAGTTGCCGCCCGAGTCCCGTACAACCATGGAGACGCGCCCGCGTCCTTCTCTTCGCAAACCCGAATCACTCCCGCACCCACGCGCGCAATTGGCCCCGATACCTCGGCATGCGGCTCGTGCGCCTGACCGAGATCCCTCGACTATGACGAAACCTTCGATGAACGACCTTTCCCTGCTTCCTTCGCTGGTCGATGCCGTGGCCGACATGGGCTACAGCGAGCCGACGCCGATCCAGCAACAGGCGATCCCCGTGGTGCTTGCAGGCCGTGACCTGATTGCATGCGCTTCGACCGGCACGGGCAAGACGGCTGCCTTCATGCTGCCCGTCCTTCAGCTTCTGAGCGCCGGCGATGCCGGTCGCTGCCGTGCCCTGGTCCTGTCGCCCACTCGCGAGCTCGCCCTCCAGATCGACGAGCAGGCGCAGGCGCTCGGCTACTACATCGGCCTGAGCGCCGCCGCCGTCGTCGGCGGGGTCGACATGGGACCGCAGGAGCGCGCGCTGCGTGCCGGCGCGGCCATGGTCGTGGCCACGCCCGGTCGCCTGCTCGATCACATGCGATTCGATTACGTCGACCTTGCCGGCGTCGAGATTCTCGTTCTGGACGAGGCCGACAGGATGCTCGACATGGGATTCCTTCCCGACATCCAGCGGATCCTGGCCGCGCTGCCGCAGCGCCGCCAGACGCTGCTGTTCTCGGCCACGATGTCCCCGACGATCCGAAAACTGGCCGACGCAATCCTGTCCGACCCCGTCACGGTGACCGTGGATCGGCAGGGGCCGGCCGCCGCCATCGCCCAGAGCGTCTTTGCCGTGTCCCAGGATCGCAAGAGCGCGCTGCTGACGCGGCTGCTGCGCCGCGACGGCATGGATTCGGTGATCGTGTTCGTGCGGCGCAAGATCGATGCGAACCGTCTGGCGCGCGCTATCACGCGCGGCGGCACCAACGCCACGAGCATCCATTCCGATCGAACGCAGGAGGAGCGCATCGAAGCGCTCGAGGGCTTCCGCAGCGGCCAGTACCCGGTGCTGGTGGCTACCGACGTTGCCGCGCGCGGCCTGGACGTCAGCGGCATCTCGCACGTCGTCAACTTCGACGTTCCGCATTCGTGCGACGACTACATCCACCGCGCCGGCCGCACCGCGCGAGCAGGCGCCGCCGGTGACGTGATCACCTTCGTGTCACCCGAAGAGGAAGAACGCATGGCCACCATCGAGCGCGGTCTCGGCGCCAGGCTCCCTCGACATGACGTGAACGGTCTCGTCACCCGCGGCGAAGCCCACGCCGGCAAGCCTGTCGCCAGCCGCGGCAGGCGGAGGCGAGGAAGCGCGCAGAGAAAGGCGGGCCAGCAGAACGCGTGAGGCGGATCGCAGCGAACCGTGCATGCGCCAGCGTTGATCTTCAGGGCTCGGGCGAGTAATCCCGGGCCGTGAGCGATTCCCGAACCTTCGTCGTCGCCGGCGCATCGCTTGCCGGCTTGCGCGCCTGCGAAGCGCTGCGCGAGGAAGGCTTCGAGGGACGCCTCGTTCTGGTCGGCGCCGAAAGGCACGATCCCTACGACCGCCCGCCGCTGTCGAAGGAAATCCTGCGCGGACAGTGGCAGCCGGCCAGGACGACGCTGCGCAAGAACGGTCTGGCGGATCTCAACCTGGACCTTCGCCTGGGTCGCGCTGCCAGGTACCTGGACGCCGCCACTCACACCCTGACGCTCGACGACGACGAGACTATCGTTTTCGATGGCCTGGTCATCGCCACCGGAGCGCGCGTGCGCACGCTCGACGACGTTCCGCCGTTGGCCGGCGTTCACTACCTGCGCACGCTCGACGACGCCGTCGCACTGCGCGACGAGCTTCTGGCCGGTCCCCGCGTGGCCGTGATCGGCGCCGGCTTCATCGGCTGCGAAGTGGCGGCCTCGGCGCGCGCGCTCGATCTGGACGTGACGCTGATCGAACCGCTGGCTGCGCCGATGGTCCGAGCTCTCGGCCGCGCGCTCGGCGGGCTTGCGGCCAGGCTCCACGCCGACAACGGCATCGACCTTCGCTGCGCGCGCCGTATGGTCGCCATCCAAGGCGGCGACCGCGTCGAGCGGCTGCATCTGAGCGACGGCAGCGTGGTCCGTGCCGACGTGGTCGTGATCGGTGTTGGCGTGCAGCCGCAGACGCAGTGGCTCGAAGGGTCGGGGCTCGAGCTCGAAGACGGCGTCGTGTGCGACGATCGTTGTGCGACCGCTGTCGACGGCATCGTCGCGGCCGGCGACGTCGCGCGCTGGAACAGCCCGCGTGCAGGGCGACTGGTACGCATCGAGCACTGGACCAATGCGGCGGCGCAGGGCAGGGCGGCGGCGCTTCGGCTGCTCAAAGGTGCCGATTCGGTCGAGCCGTACGCGCCGGTGCCGTACGTGTGGAGCGATCAGTTCGGCATCAAGCTGCAGATGGCCGGCCACGCGCTCCCCGACGACGAGCTGCACGTGGTCGACGGTTCGTTCGAGGAGTATCGCTTCGTCGCGCTGTTCGGGCGCGGCGGGCGCCTGACCGGCGTGGCAGGGATGGGGCGGCCGCGCATCGTCGCGCACTACCAGGGGCTGCTCGAAGAGGGCGCCGAGCTGAGCCGCGCGTTGGCGACCCGGCCCGCGTGATTGGATGCCGGACGCCAAGCCATGAGATTCCGATCCTTGAACGCCGCGCAGCGCAAATACGCGCTCATCGCAAGCATGGTGCTGGCGACCACGGTGCCGGGTTGCTTGAGCGCGGGAAGAGGCGTGCAACACCTTTACAGGGACCCGCCGCGAGCCCTTGCCGATGTCGACTGGGAACCGGCCAACAGTGCCGTCGCCCGCCTGCAGTCGGGAAAAGCATCCGATTGTCGTTCAGTCGAGACCGACATCCGAGCCGCGCCGACTCGATATTCTCCTCCCGCCCTGTACGCCCTTTCCGAGTGCCTTTTCGAGATGGGACGGAGGCAGGAGGCTTCGTTCTGGTTCTATGCGGGACAGCTGCGCGCGCGATTCGATGCAAATCGCTCGGCGGACGAATCCAGCGGCGCCGTTGTCGACCTGTTGAACGACAGGTATGGTCCGAAGATCAACCCGTGGGCGTTTGGGGATCTTCAGCGGCTGGCGGCGACGGTTGACGAAGTATTGAAATGGGACGAGGCGACGCCTCATCATTACGACCCGCGCTGGATCAACATGCTCAGCCTCCACGCATACGAAAGCCCGGACTTTGCCGGACCGTTTACGAAGCCCGAAACGGAATGGCATGCCATCGGGGAGCGAACGCGTGCGGAATACAGGCAAGGCTTCGAGAATGCCGTCAAGTTGTTGCGGGAACACGCGGTGTAACGGCTGTCGTGCGGCGCGTCGGCGTGCGCAGAGGCACCGGGCATAACCCTTCGTGCGTCGCAGGACGTCGCCCTCGGTTACGACGACGGCGGCACCATCGCCTACCATCGCCTTCTGCTCCGACAGCGTCACGCTCTACATTCCGCCGGGCGTCTAGACCTGTCCGTAACGCGACCGTGCTACGCCCGCGCGGCGCCGGCGTCACCGCGAGTTGATGCGAGGTGCGGCCGCGGACTCGTCCGGGTCCGCGACGCACGGCCGATCGGTTGGAATCGGCGCCTGTTCCCCTAGTATCGGCGCCAGTGTTTCCCGTCATTTTCCAGATCGGTCCCATCACCATCTACAGCTTCGGCGTGATGATGGCGCTGGGCTTCTACTTCGGCTCGCTCGTCTCGGTAAAAGAGTTCGAGCGTCGCGGCGGTGACGGCGAGAAGCTGTGGAACGTCCTGTTGTGGACGTTCCTTGCAGGGCTGGTCAGCTCGCGCCTCCTGTCGATCTTCAACGATCCGGCCGCATTCTTTCGCGCGCCGATGAGCGAGATCCTCGCCGGTGCCGGCTTCGTCTGGTACGGCGGCTTCCTAGGCGGCGCGCTGGCGGCGTGGCTGCTCGGACGCCGCTATGGGATGTCGTTCGTCACCCTGGCCGATTGCACGGCGCCGGGCCTGGCCATCGGGCAGGCGCTCGGGCGCATCGGCTGTCACGTGGCCGGGGACGGCGATTGGGGAACCGTCACCGATGGCTGGTGGGGCGTCGCCTACACCAATGCCATCGTTCCGTGGCCTCATCCCGAGGGCGTAAGGGTCCATCCGACGCCGCTGTACGAGGCCGCCGCCTACACGCTGCTGTTCCTGTTCCTTTGGAAGTACCGGCACCGCAGTCCGGCGCCCGGGACAATGTTCGCCATCTATCTCGTCGGCAATGGCCTGTTCCGCTTCTGGGTCGAGTTCATCCGTGTCGAGCCGCATCTGGCCTTCGGCCTCACCCAGGCACAGGTGGTGGGACTGCTGCTGGCCATCATCGGAGCCGGCATCCTGGTCCGCCAGCGCAGCGCCGCGCCGGTCATGCCGCGCAAGGTGCCCGCATGAAAAGGGGTCTGACCCCTTTTGCCAAAAGGTGCCTGACCCCTTTTGTCGTCGTGGCGGTGCTGGCGGGGTGCGACGTCGGCGGCGGCAAGCTCTCGGACGGGGACCTGGCCCCGGATTTCATCCTGCAGTCGCTCGACGGCAAGACGCGAAAGCTCTCCATCTACAGGGGGCAGGTGGTGCTGGTGAACCTGTGGGCCACCTGGTGCCCGCCGTGCATCGAGGAGATGCCGCTGCTCAATCGCATCGCCGAGCAGTACAAGGACCGGGGCCTGATCGTCCTTGGCGTAGCCGGCGACGACGACGTCAGCCGTGTTCAAGAGTTCGTTGAGAGGACGCCGTTGAAATTCGAGATTCTGCTCGATCCCGACGGTGCGATCGGAACGCAGTATGGTATAACGGGCTATCCCGAAACCTTCTTCGTCGACCGGGAAGGACGGATTCGAGACAAGATCATCGGGCGCATTCCGGCGCAGGGCGCCGGCGCGGCTCCCGATTTCACGGCACGTCTCGAAAAGATCTTGGGTGGCTAGGCAGGCGGCCTTGGCGCGTGATGCGAAAGCGGCGCGGCAACGGGGCCGGGTGGTGGAGCGGAGGGGCAGCGGTGCTGCTGGGGCCGACATGATTCGAGTCCATGGTGTTTCCAAGTCCTACGGTGGACGTCGCGTGCTGCGCGACGTCAGCCTTCACGTCCGCGAGGGCGAGTTCGTCGCGCTGACCGGGCCAAGCGGCTCGGGCAAAACGACGCTCTTCAAGCTCCTGATCGGCGAGCTCAAGACCGACAGCGGCGGCGTGGTCGTCAACGGCCGCAATCTCTCGCGCCTGGACGCGGCGGGCATCGCCGAGCTGCGGCGCGAGCTCGGCCTGGTCTTCCAGGAGCCGCATCTGATCGAGCGCCTGACCGTCATCGACAACATTTCGCTTTCGGCCGAAGTGGCCGGGCGTGCTCGCAACGATGCGCGGCGACTCGCCGAGGAGGCGCTCGAGCGCGTCGGCCTCGACGATGCCGCCGGCTGCTTCCCGCGTGACCTTTGCGCGGGCGAGCGCCAGCGCGTCAGCATCGCGCGCGCCCTGGTCAACAAGCCGCCTATCATCCTGGCCGACGAGCCGACCCTCGGCCTCGACCCCGACCAATCGCTCTACGTGCTCAAGATCCTGACCCAGGCCTGCCGCGACGACGGCACCAGCGTGCTCATGGCCACCCATGACATGGAGGCGCTGAGCGTCCTGCGAGGGCGGGTGCTCGTCATGAGCCGCGGCTGCATCCTGGACGAGGAAGGCCTCGAGGCGGCCTGCGCGTAGGCGAAAAGCCCAGGCTGCGGCGCCTCTAGAGCAATGGAGTATTACTTCCGCCGCGCCCTGGATGGCATCAAGGCGTCGCCGGCCGCTTCGGGCGTGGCGATGGCCAGCATCGCTGCCAGCGTCCTGTTTGCCGGCGCCGTCCTGCTCGTCAGCTCCAACGCCTATCGGATGGTCGCGCGCTGGGCGGCCTCCGGCATCGACGTCTCCATCTACTTCACCGAGCAGGCGGCCGAGTCCGACATCGTCGCCACCAAGACGCGCATCGGCGAGGACCCCGCGGTCATCGAGGCGCGCTACATCAGTCCCGACGAAGGCTGGCAATTCCTGGCCGACAATCTCGACCGCTCGGCCGAGCTTTTGGCCGGGCTGGAGCCGTCGGTGCTTCCTGCCTCTCTCGAGATCAAGCTCGAACGCGCACTCAGCGACGAAGAGCTGGCGGCGCGAATCCAGCAGTGGCGTGCACTTCCGGGCGTCTCCGACGTCCAGTCCACGAGGTCCATTGCATCCGGCGGCAGCGCCCTGGACATCGTCCGATGGGTGGCGTGGGCGCTGGGTGCGCTGACCCTGCTGGTCTCGGTGATCATCGTCGCCACCACTTTCCAGCTGGCGGCCTACACGCGGCGCGACGAGATGAACGTGCTGCGACTGGTCGGCGCCGTCGGGCCGGGTTACTGGGGACCGGTGGTGCTGGCCGGGATCCTCGAAGGAATTCTGGGCGCGCTTGTCGCGCTCGGCGTGCTCGCCGCGGTCTTCCAGGGCGTGTCCCTGCCGATCGAAGGCGAGCTGCCTGCCTTGACCGACGTCCTCTCGTTCCTGTCGGCTCGCCAGTGCCTGACCCTGACGTTGTGGGGCGCTGCGCTCGGCGGCGCCGGCAGCGCCGTCGGCATGTGGAGAGTCTCGCAATGGCGATGATCGCCTCTCGAATCATCGTACCTGTCCCCTTCATTCTCGCGCTCGTGCTGGCGGGGCCGGCGGCGTCGCAGGACATGGTCGAGCGGGCGCGCGAGATTCGTGCGCAGCTGCTGGCCAAGAAGGCCGAACGCGAAGAGCAGGACCGCAGGGCTGGGGTGCTCGGCCGCATGGTTACCGAGGCCAGGCAGCGCCTGAGCAAGGTCGACGCCGAGATGCAGAACGCCGAGCATCGTCGCGCCCAGGCCGCCGCCGACAGCGAGCAGGCCATCTCGCGTCTGGCCGAGCTCGACGGTGTGGTCGGGCGCGAGCGCGCGCAGCATCGCGCCCGCGTCGCCGGGCTGTACCGTGCGGCGCGCATCGGCGCCGGAGCCGCGGGATGGACCGGGGCAAGCTCGGAGAACGTCCGGCTGGCGCGCTACCTGGTCACCGCCGCGGCGCGCGGTCAGGAAAAGGTCGCACGCCTCGAGATCGAGCGCGGCAGTCATCTTGCCGCCCTGGACCGTGCACGCGCCGAGCGGGACAGTGCGGCCAGCATCGCAACCGCGTTGCAGAGCGAACGGTTCGCACTCGAAAGCGAAGTGGCACGTGCCGAGAGCGAGGCGCAGGCCTTCGCCTCGAACGCACAGGACGCTGCCGCCGGAGTGGCCGAGCTGGAAGCCTCTGCAAAGACACTGGAGAAGGAGCTTGCTGCCGTGACGCCCAAGCCCGCGCCGGCTGCCCCCAGGCCCTCGACGCTGGCTACGACGGCTGCTGCCGACGAGCCCACCGATCAGCGCCACCTCGTGCCGGGACAAGGCGCGACGGCCGGCACGCAGCCCGCACTTGCGACTCGCGAGCCCGCCGGCGAGGCGCGCGCAGCAGCCGACCCCGCAGCGATATCGAACGATGCCGCGGCCACGGCCGCCCCTGCCGCCGATCCGAACGCAGCCGCCGCCGCCGCACAAAAGAACCCGGCGCCGGAGAAACGCCCCGGCCTGCTCTCGCGTCTGTTCCGCGGCGGCAATGCGGACGCTGACAAGTTCGCATCGCGCAAAGGCTCTCTGGCGGCGCCCGTTGGCGGAAAAGTGGTGGCCAGCTACGGCCAGCAGCACAAGAGCGGCAACACGTACCGGGGCGTGATCGTTCGCAGCAAGGGCGGCGCGCCCGTGCGCACCGTGGCAGAGGGCCAGGTGATCTTCTCCGGGTCCCTGTCAGGGATGGGCAATACCGTCATCGTCAGCCACGGCGGGCGCTACCACTCGGTCTATGCTCGCCTCGGCTCGCTGCGGTTCCAGGAAGGCGACCGCATCGGCGCCGGCGACGTCGTCGGCAACATGCCCGGCGACGATCCGGACCTGCACTTCGAGCTTCGCGACAGCGGGCAGGCCGTCGATCCGCTGCCGTGGGTGGGAGGCTCGGGCGCGTTCGGGCAGTGAGATCGCATTGCTGCGTTCCTGCATCGGGTTGGCGGCCGACTGCGGCGCGGATGCAAGAGCGACCCTCAGGTATCGCATTGTTCCCCCGGGGTGCTTTGGTATAGTTGGCGCGTGTTGCAGCCAAAAAAGCCGCGAAAGCTCATTCTCACCACGGTCGTCGCCACTGCGTTCACCGCCGGAATCCTTTCCTCCTCGGCGCTGCGCGCCGCACCTGAGGCAAAGGACACGTACGAGAGCCTGGAAACGTTCGCCAGCATCATGGCGATCGTCCAGAAGCACTACGTCGACGAGGTCGCGACCAAGGAGCTGATCGACGGCGCCATCAAGGGCATGATCTCGTCGCTCGACCCGCATAGCGCCTATCTGACCCCCGAAGGTTACAAGGAGCTGCAGATCGAGACGCGCGGCGAGTTCGGCGGCCTCGGCATCGAACTGACCGTCCGCGACAACATCCTGACCATCGTCACTCCCATCGAAGGCACGCCCGCCTTCCGCGCCGGCATCAAGCCGGGCGACCAGATCGTCAAGATCGGCGAAGACCTGACGATGGAGATGGGCCTTCAGGAAGCCGTCGAGAAGATGCGCGGCAAGCCCGGCACCAGCGTTCATCTTTCGCTCAAGCGCAAGAACGTCAACGATCTCATCGACGTCAACCTGACGCGCGAGGTCATCCACATCCGCAGCGTGCGCGGCGCACGCACCGTCGAGGGCGGCCGCTTCGCCTACGTCCGGCTGACCGGCTTCCAGGAAGGCTCTTCGCAGGAGCTCGCCGATGCGCTCGACAAGCTCGACAAGGAGCACAAGGGCGGGGTCGACGGCATCGTGCTCGACCTTCGCTACAATCCGGGCGGCCTTCTGACCCAGGCCGTGGAAATCTCCGACCTCTTCCTGGACGCCGGCCTGATCGTGCGCACCGACGGCCGTATCGAATCGCAGGCGCACAAGTTCTTTGCGCAGGCCGACGGCACGCGAAAAGCGGTGCCGATGGTCGTCCTGGTCAACGAAGGCTCGGCCAGCGCCTCCGAGATCGTCGCCGGCGCGCTGCAGGATCATCACCGCGCCATCGTCATCGGCACCAAGAGCTTCGGAAAGGGATCGGTGCAGACCATTCTTCCGCTCACCGACAGCTCGGCGCTGCGCCTGACCACGGCGCGCTACTACACGCCTTCGGGCCGCTCCATTCAGGATTCGGGCATCGAGCCCGACGTCGTCATCGAGGCGCCCAAGCCCGAGACCGTCAAGAGCAAGGACGGCAAGGACGACGTGCCGGTCAATCCTGCCGACGAGTTCGACCTGGAAAAGGATCCCCAGCTGAAGAAGGCCGTCGACATGCTCAAGTCGTGGGAAGGCGACATTCAGAAGGTCGGCGGTGTTGCCGGCTTCCACCTGGAGCGCCTCGCCAAGACCGATGCGGCACCGTCGGGCAAGAACGCCGCCGCCGCCGGCACGCACTGATCCGGACACCCGAGCCGATTCCTTGACGCTGCCTCTTTTCGAGACCGAAGAGGAAGCGCCGCTGTCGGTCACCGAGCTCGTCGGCCTGATCGGCGGCACGCTCGAGCGCCAGTTCTCGCACCTGTTGGTTCTCGGCGAGGTCACCAGCTTCAGCCGCGCCTCCAGCGGTCACTGCTACTTCACGCTTGCCGACCGCGCTTCCTGCATCGAGTGCGTGATGTGGCGCGGCGACGTCTTCCGCAGCGCCTACCGCCCCGAGATCGGTGACGAGATCGTCTGCCGCGGGCGCATGGGCGTCTTCTCGCGCCAGGGAAAAATGCAGCTCTACGTCACCGCGATGAAGCCGGTGGGCGCAGGCGCTGCGCAGCGCGCCCTCGAGCAGCTGCGCGCGCGCCTGCATGCCGAAGGCCTCTTCGATCCGACCACCAGGCGCGCGCTTCCCTTCCTGCCGCGCACCATCGGCGTGGTGACCTCGCGCCGCGGCGCTGCCGTGCACGACATCCTGACCACGCTGCGACGGCGCTTTCCCGGCGTGCACGTGGTTCTTTCGCCGGCCACGGTGCAGGGCGCCGAAGCGCCGCGCCAGATCGTGGCGGCGCTGGCGCTGCTGGCGCGCCTCGGCACCTGTGACGTCGTCATCGTCGGACGCGGCGGCGGCGCCAGCGAGGATCTCGCCGCCTTCAACGACGAAGCGGTGGTGCGTGCGGTCAAGGCGTTTCCGGTTCCGGTGGTCTCGGCCGTCGGGCACGAGGTCGACGTGTCGCTGTGCGACCTCGCCGCCGATCTGCGCGCCGCCACTCCGACGGCTGCCGCCGAGGCAGTGGTCCCGGTGCGCGCCGATCTTGCCCTCGGCGTCTCCACTGCCGAGCATCGCCTGCGTGCGTGCATGGGCCGCAAGCTCGAGAGCCTGCGCCACCGCGTCGACGCCGTCGGCGGGCGCCTTCGCCATCCGGCCGTGCGCGTGGAGCAGATCCGCCAGAACACCGACCGCATGGCCACGCGACTGGAGCGAGCGATGCGCGGCCGCTACGCCGATGCGGCTGACACCGTATCGGAACTGAGGGCGCGTCTTGCCCGGTCGGCCTCCGCGCGAGCGACCGCTGCCGCCGAGCGCACGCGCACTCTGGCGGCTGCGCTCGAGCGCAGCATGCGCGCCCGCACCGCCGGCGAGGCCCGGAATCTGGCCGAGCTCGGCTCGGCGCTGGACGCACTCAGCCCGCTTGCGGTGCTGGGACGCGGCTATAGCCTCGCTTCGCGGGCGGACGGATCGCTGGTGCGGGCGGCCGAAGAGATCGCGGTCGGAGAACGCCTGGAGCTGCGATTCCATCGGGGACGCGCCTCGGCTCGGGTGCTGTGGCGCGACACGGACAAGGACGGGGACGAGAAGAAATGATGCGGCTGATGATGCTTGGTGTTGCCACGGTCGTGCTGACCGCGTCGCTCGCTGCGGCCGAGCCTGCCTACCTGCCCTACTACGTGGTGATGGACCCGCCCATCGTCTATCCCGGCGCAGTCGTGCGGATCCAGATCCGTGCGCCGCGCGACGCCAGCGCAGGCACCGTGCTGGTGGCCGGCCGACGCTTCCAGGGCGAGATCGCCAACGGCGTCTTCACCGCCTACTTCGCCGTCGACATCGACACGCTGCCCGGGCCCTACGAGCTCCAGTACGACGTCGGTTCGCGAAGCGGCACGCGCACCGTGACGGTGCGGGCACGACGCTTCGACGAGGAAGGCCTGTGGAAGGGAGGCATCTCGCGCAACGACCAGGCGGTCGAGGAGATGACGGTGCGCAACGTCCAGCTCCTGGCGCTGTGGAACCGCACGGCGCTGACGCGCTCGTGGAACGGCGGCTTTCGCACGCCGGTGCGCGGCGGCAACATCCAGACGCCGTTCGGCGTGCGGAAGAGCGATGACGAGCACATCGGTGCGCCGCACACGGCGGTCGATCTTGCCGCCGCTGCCGGCGAGAACGTGGTCTCGTCGAACTGGGGAACCGTGGCGCTGGTGGGCGACGCGCCCAACGGCAAGTTCGTCGCCATCGATCACGGACTCGGCCTCTATACGTTCTACTCGGGCCTGGGCGAGGTGACGGCCGTGCAGGGCAGAGCGGTGGACGGTGGCGCCGTCATCGGAAGGATGCCCGCCGGCCGCTCGGTCCTGCACTTCGGCGCACGACTCGGCGGCGCGCACGTCGATCCGATCACGCTGCCGGGCATCGATCTGAAGGTGCCCGAGCTTCCCGAATCCGCGCGGCGGGCGCCCAAGGAAGAGCGCTTCCGCACCAGTGACTACGACTACTGAGCACGCGCGCATCGACGGCCTGCTCGTTGCCGGCGGCCGATCGCGCCGCTTCGGCAGCGACAAGCGCCACGCGCTGCTGGGAACGCGAACCCTTGCCGAGATCGCCGCGTCGACGTTGCGGCGCGTCGCCGGCGGCCCGCTGCTGATCGCCGGCAGGGGAGTGCAGGCGGGCGCCGGCACTGCCATCTTCGTCGAGGACCTGCAGCGCGGACGCGGCCCGCTGTCGGCGATTGCCGGCGGTCTGGCGCGTGCGCGCTTCGGGGTCCTGGTGATGCCGTGCGATGCGCCCTTCGTGCACGTCGACACGCTCTCGGCGATCGCGCGCCTCGGCCGCAGCAGCGGGCGAGTCGCGGCGCTGCGCAGCCCACGCGGCTGGGAGCCTCTGGTGGCGTTCTATCCTGCCACGGTTTTGCCGATCCTGACCGCTGCGCTAAGGGAAGGATTGCTCGCTCCGCATCGTCTGCTCGCGCGCATGGGCGCTCTGGCGGTGCCGGCCGCATCGCCGGCCGAGGTGTGGAACGTCAACCGCATCTCCGACCTGGAGCGCGCGACCGAGCTGCTGGCTCGCGGGCCGCTGGCGCGATCATGACCGACAAGCGCGAAAAGAAAGTCGACGAAGCGAGGTTCGAAGAGGCGATGGCCGAGCTCGAAGAAGTCGTGCGCAAGCTCGAAACCGGCGACATCGCGCTCGAGGAGTCGCTGCGCTGCTTCGAGCGCGGCGTCTCGCTGGTTCGGCAGCTTCACACTCGTCTGGACGGTGTGCAGGCCCGCATCGAGGAGCTGACGCGTGGTGCCGGCCAGGAGCTGGTGCTGCGTCCTTTCGAGGACGACGAGGAAGACGAGGAGCGATGAAGGCGCCAGCCGCGAGCTCTCGAGCGCAAGGTGCGGCGGCCGGTGACGCCCGCAATGCCAAAGCCGACGGCGATGCATGCAGCGGTGCAACCTCGGCCATCCCTGGCGCGGCCGCGCACACCGATGCTGCCGGCGCCAGCACGGACGGCGCCGCGCACACCGATGCTGCCGGCCCCGGCACGGACGACGCCGCACACGCCGTTGCTGCCGGCCCCGGCACGGACGATGCCGCTCACACCGATGCCGGGGTCGCCATCGCCAGGCTCACGCGGCTGGTCGAAGGCGTCCTGGAGGCGGCCGTGCCGCCGCCGCCTCCTTCACCCGATGACGACGCCACGGGCCCTGCACGCGCCGAGACTTTCGGAGTCTCGCGGCTCGTCGAATCGATGCGCTACTCGCTGCGAACTCCCGGGAAGCGCATCCGGCCTCTGCTGTTCCTGGCCACCGCCGAAGCGCTCGGGGCCGATGCAGCCAAGCTCGCACGCTTTGCCGCTGCGCTGGAGATGATCCACGCCTACTCGCTCATCCACGACGACCTGCCGGCAATGGACGACGACGATCTGCGCCGGGGGATGCCGACCAACCATGTCCTGTTCGGCGACGGCATGGCCATACTGGCTGGCGACGGCCTGCTGACCGAAGCGTTTCTCCTGATGTGCGCACCGGTGGCCGAGCCTGCGCTCCAGCTGCGCGTGCTCGAGGAGATCGCGCGTGCCGCCGGCCGCGAAGGCATGGTCGGCGGGCAGGCCGCCGACCTGATGGCCGAAGGGCTGGCCGGTGACGCCGATCTCCTGCGCGCGATCCACGCGCGCAAGACCGGAGCACTGCTTCGCTGCTCGGTACGCGCGGCGGCTCTGCTCGCTGGTGCGAGCGACAGCGAAGTTTCGGCGCTGACCGACTTCGGCGAGCGTTTCGGCCTGAGCTTCCAGATCGCCGACGACATCAAGGACGAGATCGCACCCACCGAGATCACCGGCAAGCGCGTGGGAGGCGATCGCTCGAGCAACAAGACGACGTATCCTTCGGTGTACGGTATCGAGCGCTCGCGCGAGCTGCTGCGCATGGAGCTGGCCGCGGCGCTGCAGGCGCTCGGGCGCGTGCCGCGCGACGTCACGGTGCTGGAGACGGTCGCGCGCGAGGCCGTCGCGCCGGCGCTGACGGGCTTCGCTTGGAGCAGGAGGAACTGAGCTTGGCTTCGCGCGTTCGCGCCGACGATCGGCTGATCGCGCTCGGTCTTGCCACGTCGCGCGCGGAGGCAGCGCGGCTTTTTCTCGCCGGTCTCGTCTACGACGGAACCCAGAGGATCGACAAGGCCAGCGAAAAGATCGGCGCCGACGCGGCGCTGGCCGTGCGCGAGCGCCCGCGCTTCGTCTCCCGGGGCGGCACCAAGCTCGATGCCGCGCTGGAGCGATTCGGCATCGACGTCGCCGGAGCCGTGTGCCTGGACGCCGGCTGCTCCACCGGCGGCTTCACGCACTGCCTTCTGACTCGCGGCGCTGCGCGCGTTTACGCCGTCGACGTCGGCTACGGACAGTTCGCCTGGCAGCTTCGCAACGATCCGCGCGTGGTCCTGATGGAACGCACCAACATCCGCGCGGTCGACGCTTCGAAGCTGGATCCGCTGCCGTCCATCGTCGTGGCCGATCTGTCGTTCGTGTCCTTGACCAGCGTGCTGCCGCGAATGGCCGCGCTGGCAGCGCTCGATGCGGTCCTGGTGCTCCTGATCAAGCCGCAGTTCGAGGTCGGGCCTGACCATCTGGAAGACGGCATCGTGACCGACGAACAGGTGCGCCGGCTCGCGGTGACAGCCGTTCACGACCGCGCCTGCGAGTGCGGCCTGGTGACGCGCGGGATCATGGAGTCGCCGATCCAGGGCACCGAGGGCAACGTCGAGTATCTGATGGTTGCAGACAAGATCTCGCGCGCGGACAGGCGCGGGACCCGCTTCGACCGCGGCCAGAGGTGAGCAATGAGCGTTCCCGTCACACTCGAAGCACTTCGCGAGCAGGTCCGGCGCTTCGGCACGACCACGTATCTGTTGACGGTTGCCGACGACGGCCGGCCGCACTCGGTAGCCGTCAGCGTGGCCTGGGATGGCGATGACCTGATCATGAAGTGCGGAAGGCGCACGCTGTCCAACGTCGCGGCGCGTCCTCTGGTCAGCCTCCTGTGGCCACCGGTGGAGACCGGCGGATACAGCCTGATCGTCGACGGCGACGCCGCGGTTCGCGACCAGGGCGGTGAGGCGCGCGCCGTGGTCAGGCCGACGCGCGCCGTGATGCACCGGCCCTCGCCGTCCACGCCCAGGCCCGATGCCGAATGTGCCGACGACTGCGTGCGGCTGCGCTGAGGACCCCGTCGGCAGCGACCCTGACCACGTGCAGCTGCCAGGATGCCTGCGCCAAAGAACCCGCGGCAACGACGATGGCCTGCATCCTCTGCCTGAACCGCTGCTCAGTAACGTTGTTCCTTCGATGTTCACGCCGCGTTGCCTGACGCTGGTGATGAGACGGCAGCAGACAGCGGTCGCGCTGCCAGCGACGTCCGCAGGGAGGTCGCGCAATCATGGAACACGATCGAAGGACGAAACCGGACGACTCCGTCATCACCGCCGCACACCGCGGTGGCCCAGGCGTCGGTCTGGCTCTCATGCTCATGGTTTGCCTGGGTCTGGCGGGCTGCCCGAGATTTCCGTCGCCGGGCGCAGCCATGCCGCCACTGGACAAGGGCGAGGCCGCTGAACTCGCCGGCTGCCAGCAGGCCCTCCACAAAGCCCAGGCTGCATTCGCGAAGGTCAAGGTGAAGTCGTTGCACAAGTGCCTGCAGGGCGTGCTGTCGCCGACCGTCGCGTTCGAGAACGCGGTGATGACGCAGGCGAAGTACGACGCGGCCATCGACGCCGCGCGTGCCAGGTGCACCAAGGGCTACGACAAGATCGCGGCGGCATCGACCAGAATGGTCGATGCCATCCTCGCAGCGTGCGCTCCGGTGGAGCAGCTGCTGGTCGGCGTCTACGACGGATTGCGGATGCAGGCGCTGGCCGAGGGCTCGGTCGACTCGTTGGTCGAGATCGCCGGCTTCGTCTGCACCGGCACGGAGGCGGCGCTGGATGCGCAGATCGTCCTGGCCACGCCGCGCATGGTCGAATTGCTCGACATCCTCGGCCCGGGTTTCCTCCAGGCCTCCAGCGTCCTTGGGGAGGGCGGATATCCCGCGGTTCCGCTGGATCCGCGCTGTCCTCCCATCGAGAGTCTCGGCGGCATGCTCCCATCGCCGTAAGCGGGCCATGCGCCGCCGGCCATGATCGGGCAGCGATGTGCGCACAGCCGGCGGCGCCGGGTCATCAGGAGACCTGGATGCCGTTGGCGTCGATGGGTCGGACGGAAAGATCCCAGTTGTTTCGCTCGATCTCGGCCAGGAAACAGCGCGTGCGGTAGATCGTCTTTTGCAGCAGCGGATTGGAGTGCGTGGCCAGCCAGTGATGGCGCGTGTCGACGTACTCGGAAACCCACACTCGCTCGCGGCCGCCTTTGGCCGGGACGTGTTCCGGAAAACGGTTGCGCAGGAACTTCAGGACTGACCCGCTGTGGATGAAAGAGTCGTAGACGACCAGGGCCGAGAGCGGGTCCAGGAAGCCGTCCTCGCTGCACCAGCGGATGGCAGGATTGTAGTAGTGGGTGTCGAAGAACCTGTCCTGCGTCTGGCGCATGACGGGATCGTTCCCGGCATCGCGCAGCAGCCTGAGGAAATCTGCGTCATCGACCAGCGGCTGGGATCCGATCCTGGCGATGTAGGGCTGCAGGCCGGCGGCGTACTGGCCGGCCGCGCCGACGTAGGCGGTGAGCAGGGCGCGCAGTTTGCCGTATTCGGTGGTCTGCGAACGGCCGTAGGTCACCTGGCGGATACCACCGGGACCGTCGGCGTAGCGAGTGACCGCGCCGTAGTCACCTCCGGTCCTGCCGGTTTCAAAGACGTTGACGATGCTCTGGATGAGCCGTTTCTGATCGGTGGTGATGTCCATCGCCCTGCCTCCCTGCGCGGGCTTGATGCCCGGCCCATCGGTAGCAGCAGGGGCGCGGCGGCGAAGTAACCCCAGTCACCGCGGCGCATGGATTTTTTCACGCCGGCGAGTCGTCACGGCAGGTGGCGCGCCGCCGTCCGTGTTCGGCGCGCGCGCGGCGAATGATAGGGTCACGCTTCATGACCTTCGAGGAGTTGATCACGCGGTTTCTGGACCGCTCGCTGCCGCACGCGCAGTGGACACACGCGGCGCACCTTCGCGTCGGCGCCTGGCACGTGCGCCGCTATGGCAGCGAGCAGGCGCTGGAAAAGCTTCGCACCCGTATCCGGGCGCTCAACGATGCTCACGGCACGGCCAACAACGACGCCAGCGGCTACCACGAGACCGTGACCGCCGCTTATGTGCGGCTGATCACGCAGTTTCTGGCAACGTGCGGCACCGAGGAACCGCTGGAGTGCTCGGTGGATCGCCTGATCGGCAGTGCGGCCGGCGATCGCGATCTGCTGCTGCGCTTCTGGTCGAAGGAAACCCTGATGTCGCCGGTGGCGCGGCGCTCGTGGGTCGAGCCCGATCTGGCGCCGCTCGAGCTTCCGGCGTAGGACCGAAGGGATGTTTCCCATCGACCCGCCCATCGAGCCGATGCTCGCCAAGATCGCCGAGAAGATCCCCGCTGGGGACGGATTCCTGTACGAGCCCAAGTGGGACGGCTTTCGCGCCATCGTTTTTCGCGGCGGCCCCGGCGAGGTCTACATCCAGAGTCGCGACTGCCGGCCGCTGGATCGCTATTTCCCCGAGATGCACGAGGTTTTCGCGAGCGCGCTTGCCGACGGCTGCATCCTGGATGGCGAGCTCGTCATGCCCACGCCGAGCGGGCTCGACTTCGATGCGCTGCAGCTGCGGCTGCATCCGGCGGCATCGCGAGTGGCAAAGCTAGCCAAAGAGAGCCCCGCCTCGTTCGTCGCCTTCGACCTGCTGGCGGCAGATGGCGCGGACTGGACGGCGCGGCCGCAGGGCGAGCGGCGCACGGCGCTGGAGACGCTGCTGGCCGGGAGCAAGCCTCCGGTGCATCTGACGCCGATCACGACCGATCACGCCACGGCGGTTCGCTGGCTCCAGGAGTTCGAGGGCGCGGGCCTGGACGGCGTCATCGCCAAGCCCGCCGATGCGATCTACCAGCCGGGCAAGCGCGCGATGCTCAAGATCAAGCATGCGCGCACCGCCGACTGCGTCGTTGCCGGCTTTCGCTGGCACAAACAGGGCAAGGGTCTGGTGGGATCGTTGCTGCTCGGGCTCTACGACGGTGCGGGCGTACTTCACCACGTGGGCGTCACGTCCTCCTTCACGATGGAGAAGCGGCGCGCGCTTGCCGAGGAGCTCGAGCCGCTACGCGAAGGCGCGATCGGCGATCATCCGTGGCGGGAGTGGGCGCAGGCGCAGGAAGGCAGCCAGCGCATGCCGGGCGCGCAGAGCCGCTGGAGCGCCGGCAAGGATCTGTCGTGGGAGCCGCTGCGCATCGAGCGCGTGTGCGAGGTCAAGTACGACCATCTGCAAGGCGATCGTTTCCGGCACGCGGCGATCTTCGCCAGGTGGCGTCCCGACAGGCAGCCGAAGGACTGCCGTTACGATCAGCTCGAGGTCACGACTCCTTACGAGCTCGCGAAGGTGTTCGGCGCTTCGGGGACGCGCTAGGCGGCGACCCGCTGGAGACGTCCTCGTCCGGATCGAGCGCGCCCTGCTGCGGTCGCATCTGCTCGGGCACGTGCTGCAGGTTCAGGCGTACGCGCGTCCAGGTCGAGGACTTGCCTCGCATCGAGTCGACCAGGACGTCGGCGGGCTCCAGGTGTGCTGCGACTTCGGCGTTGCGCTCCTTCCAGCGTTCCAGGCCGGCCAGCGCGTCCTCCTTCTTCCATGCGCGGGCGATCTCGATGAGCGGATGCACCGGCGTCCGCCTTCCGCCTGTCGACGGCTTGCGCGCGCGGCTCTTGGAGGGCTGCACGCGCGGCGGCTCGTTGTCCTGCTTCTTGTAGTGCGGCGGCCACGGCGCATCGGCCAGCCCGTCGGCCGCGTGGCGGTCGGCCAACTCGAGCAGGGCATCGAGCGAGCAGGGATGATCGTCGATGTCGCGGTGGCGATCGCCGATCTCGGCGAAACGCGCGGGCATGGTCGCGAGCGTGAAATCGGCAGGATCGCAGGTGGCGATCTCGTCCCACGACAGCGGCGCCGACACGCGCGCATCGGGTCGCGGCCGCACCGAGTATGCCGAGGCGACGGTGCGGTCCTTGGCGTTCTGGTTGTAGTCGAGAAAGACGCCGTGCCGCTCCTCCTTCCACCACTTGCTGGTGGCGATGGCCGGCGCGCGCCGTTCGACCTCGCGCGCGAAGGCCACGGCCGCGCGCCGCACGTCGTCGAATCCCCACCGGCGATGCAGGCGGACGATCACGTGAATCCCGCGCGAGCCCGAAGTCTTCGGCCATCCGGTCAGGCCGAAGTCGGGCAGCACCGCATGCACCACGCGCGCGACATCGACGATCTGCGCCCACTCCACGCCGGGCACGGGGTCCAGGTCGATGCGCAGCTCGTCGGGATGGTCGAGGTCGTCGGCGCGCACCGGATGCGGATGCAGCTCGATGCAGGCCAGGTTTGCCATCCACGCCAGGGCCGCCGCATTGCGCGGTACGATTTCCTCGGCGGTGCGTCCGGAAGGAAAGCTCAGCGTGACGGCCTCGAGCCACTGCGGCCGCGCCTGCGGCGCGCGCTTCTGGAAGAAGAACTCCCCGGCGATTCCATTCGGATAGCGCACGAGGACGTTGGGGCGCCCGCCGGCGCCGCGAAGGGCGCCGTCGGCGACGGCCACGTAGTAACGGACCAGGTCGATCTTGGTGTGACCGGCCTCGGGGAACAGGACCTTGCTCGGGCTGGAGATCGAGACGTCGTGGCCGTCGATCGTCAGGATCTGCGCTTCTTCCTTCTTCGCCATGCGCTCGTGCCCTTCTTCGCGTCGCCCGTTTCGATGATCGCGTAGTCGATCGAATCAGCGGTCGGCGCACAGCGCAATGCCTCGACGTCGCTGGCACACGTGATCCAATGGACACCAGGGCATCGGGGGGATAGACCCAGGGGCATGTACTGGTGGAAGCTGGGACCACTGCGAACGGCACTGGCGACGCGAACGCTGCCCGAGCAGGCAAGTTTCCTCTACTTGTTCCTGATGACGGTGTTCACGATGGTGTTCTACGAGTTCCTGCCCGAATCCGACGGAGGGCGCACCGCGTGGGATGACTTCCTGTCGGCGGTCGCCGTCGCGATGACGGCGCTGGGAACCTGCGCGGCCTATCGCAGCAACGGTGGGGGCGCGGGACAGGGCTTCCTGGAGCGGTACATGGCGTTGTCTTTCGTCCTGGCGCTTCGCGTGGTGCTGATCGCGCCGTTCTATTTCATGGCGATGGCCATCGTGGGAACGATGTGGGGCTGGATGGACGACGCTACGGGGCCTTTTGACGTGGTCACGCTGAGCGGAATCTACGGGATCTACTACGCCTGGCTCGTGCTCGAGATGGGGCGCGTCGCCGACGAGCAGCGACGCCTGCCGGCTGCGGCGGCTGTGCTAGCGAAATAGCCAGCCGTGAAGCTGGTAGACCACCGTCGAGACGACCACGCCGATTCCGAGCGCGACCCATGGGAGCTCGGAGAGCACGAGGCTGGTCCGCCCCGTCATGATGGCCACGAATGGAAGCAGCGAGGTCTCGGCGAAGAACTCATCGAGCGTGCCGCGCTCGGTGACGCGCTTGCGCGCGTCCTGATGCATGCAGCCCAGCAGCCCGATCAGGAACACGCCGCCGAAGAAGGCGACGTCGGCCGCGAATCCGTTGACGAGCAGATGCCCGAGCCCCCACAGGCCTAGCGACATGAAAAGTGGATGACGCGTGATGCGCGTCAGCCCGTAGGCTCGCAGATGCTTCTTCGGCCCGATCGAGGCCGGGCTCGGCTGGGCCAGCGCCGCGATGACCATGGTGAACATCGCACCGGAGAACAGCATCGAGAACCAGTGGATGGCGCTCGACCCGCGCAGGCTCCACAGCAAGGGGCCGTCGTGGATGTTGCGCATGTACACCGAAACCATCGGGACGAAGGTCGCGAAGGCGACGACCGAGTAGAGGCCCAGGTAGGCGCCTTCACCGAGCCTGGCCACCAGCATCGGCCGCAGCCGCGCCGATGCCAGGATCATGTGCGTTGCGCCAAACGCTGCGCCCCACACCAGGATCCACGCCCATGGCGGCATCAGCGGCATCCCCGGTCACGGAAAAGCTGTACGGGGCCGCCGCCCGCGCGCTCGGCCAGAAATGCTCTGGAGGGCATCTCCTGAATGGTCGTACCCGTCCCCTTCGTTCAGGCGGCGCCGCGGGCGTGACGCGGTGCCTTGTGCTCGCCGGCGGCATCGGCGGCTCGCTCGCTTCGCGGCGCGCGGGGAGCGGTGGCGGCGTCGACGCGCTTCATCCACTCGTCGACCACGGGATGCTCGCCGCGCATCGCGGCCCCTTCCTTGGCGCCGCACACGCATGCCAGCTGCGCGAAGACGGCGATGTCGGCCAGCGTCAGCGAATCTCCGACGAGCCACGTCCGGCCCTCGAGCAGCCCGCTCAGGTGCTGGAAGTGGCGTCGCACGTCGGTCAGCACCTGTTTGCGGCTCTTTCTTCCGAGCCCCTGCTTGACCAGGATCGCCTTCATGTGACGCGGAATGATGAAGCGGCCGGCGCGGCGCACGATGTCGCTGTCGTTGGCGCACAGGATCGGCACCCACTTCTCGGCGTTGTGACCGAGAGTGAAGCGCAGGAACATCTCGTAGAAATAAAGGCTCTCGTCGGCCCAATCCTCGAAGACGTGGACCATGCCTTTTTCGCGCGCATCGGCGGGAAAGATGGAAGGCGAGGGGAAGCGCTCCTCCAGGTAGTACGCGATCTCGGTGGAGTCGCCGAGGCAGCGGCCCTCGTGCTCGATGGCGGGAAGCTTGCCCACCTTGTTGACCTTGCGCACCTTGGTGACGGCTTCCTGCATCGAGATCTCGCGGACCTCGTACGCGACGCCCTTGTAGTCGAGGATGCGCCGCACCTTGTCGCAGAAGGGAGAGATCTCGAACTGGTAGAGCGTGACCACGTGTGCCTCCTGGCGGGCCATCTCTTGGTCTGCCTGGCCCGTGCCGGCGCGGACGCGTTCGCCTGCGTTGACTTCCGGCAAGGCCCTGTTAAGGTCCGCCCGGGACGAAGCGATGGCAAGAGTAACGGTAGAAGACTGTCTAGAAAAGGTTCCGAACCGCTTCCTGCTGGCGACCGTCGCGGTGCGGCGAGCCAAGCAGCTGCTGCGCGGCGCGCGTCCTCTCGTCGAGACCGACAACAAGGAAATCGTCACCGCGCTTCGCGAGGTCGCGGCCGGCCTCGTCAAGACGATCGAGACCGAGCAGGCCGAGTCGTAGGCCTGACCCGCTAGCCGGGTCATCGCGCCGCCAGACTTCGCCAGGCGAAGTAAGCGGTGGTTCGACCCAAATCATGGGCGAACGAAGAACGACCAGAGACGACCGCAGTTCCGCCGCTGGCGGCGCCGACGATGCCGGGCCGAGCCGCGAGGCGGATCTCCCGACCGATTCCGCGCAGTCCGACCGCCGCAAGCGACCGCGCTCCAAGCCCGGCTCCGTCCGTAGCGGCGCATCCGGCGCCAAAAAAGATCCTGGCAAGAAGTCCAAGACCGCCTCCCGCAAGACCGCGGCCCGCGATGCTGCAGCGCCTGGGGCCGACGCGGCGGAAATCGACGTCGACGAGAGCGCCGAGGACGACGGCGCCATCGTCCTGGAGCCGGAGGTTCTCGAAGCCGAAATTCTCGATCCGCACTTTGCCGAAGACGACGAGGGCGGCAAGGACGCGATCGTCGTCGGCGGCGACGACGCGGATGAGCTCTTGGCCGCGAGCGAAGGCATCGGCGAATCCAACGTCGAGGTACAGCTGCCGGCGGCCGCTGCTGCCGTCGCCGCGCCGTCCGGCGCTCTGGTCCCGGCCGATGCGCTGTCGCGCTACCTGGCCGAGATCCGCCACTACCCGCTGCTGACACGCGAAGAGGAGCACGAGCTGGCGGTCCGCTACACCGAGGAAGGGGACCGCGAATCCGCGGTAAAGCTGATCACCTCGAACCTGCGTCTGGTCGTTCTGATAGCGCGCGAGTATCAGCGCGCCTTCCACAATCTGCTCGACCTCGTGCAGGAAGGGAACGTCGGCCTTCTCGAGGCGGTCAAGCAGTTCGATCCCTATCGCGGAGTGCGCTTCCCGTCGTATGCGGTGTGGTGGATCCGCGCCTACATCATCCGCTATGTCATGAACAACTTCCGGCTGGTCAAGGTCGGGACCACGCAGGCGCAGCGCCGGCTCTTCTTCAACCTCAACAAGGAGAAGGCACGGCTGGAGGCGGCGGGTTTCAAGCCCACGAGCAAGCTCATCGCCGAGAACCTCGGCGTCAAGGAGCGCGAGGTCATCGAGATGGATCAGCGCCTGGCTGCATCCTCGGAGATGTCGGTGGAGACTCCGCTGACGCGCGACGAGGACGCCGGCACCATGCTCGACGTGCTGCGCGCTCCCGGCTCCAGCGCCGAGGAGGAAGTGGCCGAGGGCGAGTTCTACGCGCTGATGAAGGAGAAGCTCGGCGAGTTCGCGCGCACGCTCAAGGGCCGCGAGGCCGAGATCTTCGAGGAAAGGCTGGTGGCCGAGAACCCGCTGACGCTGCAGGAGCTCGGCGATCGCTACGGCGTCAGCCGCGAGCGTGTCCGGCAGATGGAGGCGGCAGTCAAGAAGAAGCTGCGCGAGTACCTCGTCTCCCAGGTCCGCGACCTCGACGAGGACATGGTTTAGGGACTGTCCCCATCACTCGACCCGCGCCGGCTCGTTTGCTACTTTCCGAGCGTGCGCGCGACCCCGACGGCAGGCCTGGTGGTGATCGGCAACGAAATCCTTTCCGGCAAGGTCACCGACGCCAACACGCCTTTCCTGGCCCGTGAGCTGCGCTCGCTCGGCGTCTCGCTCGAACGCGTCACGGTCATTCCCGACGAGATCGACACGGTGGCGGCGGTCGTCGCCGACTTCGCGTCTTGCTTCGACCTCGTCTTCACCTCGGGCGGCGTCGGTCCGACCCACGACGACGTGACGATGGAAGGCATTGCCCGCGCCTTCGGACTCGAAGTGGTCGAGCACCCTGGCCTGCGAGCCGCCATCGAGAAGTTCGTGGGCACGCGCGTCAACGAAGCGCATCTGAAGATGGCTCGCGTGCCCGCGGGCTGCGAGCTCGTCACCGGCGACCATGCCGCGTTCCCGACCATCGTGGTCGGCAACGTCTATGTCCTTCCCGGCATTCCGGAAATCTTCCAGGACAAGATCGTCTCGCTGCGCGACCGCTTCCGCACCCAGCCCTATCATCTTCGTCAGGTGCTGGTGAGCGAGAACGAAACGCGTATCGCCGAGTTCCTCAATGCCACGCTGGCTGCCTTCCCCGAGCTGCTGCTCGGCTCCTATCCCAAGCTCTCCAACCCCGAGTATCGGGTTCGGCTGACTCTGGAATCCAAGGACGAGACGTATCTGGAACGCGCGCTCGCCGATCTGATCGAGCGTCTGCCCGACGGGTACGTGGTCCGGATCGAGCCCTGAGCCCGAGCGGTACGCTTGTCAGTTGGCAGGGGGTCGGGTAGCTTCGGCCAGCTTGCGGCGGCGTGGCCGCCGGCACCCGCGAATCGTCCCTGAGCTCAATCGGCGCACTGCGCCAGTCTACGGAGAGGTCCACGACATGAACAAGAAAGCTCGCTCCATCGCCCTGGCCGCGGCCATCATCGGCGTTGCCGGCCTGGCCGGCTGCGACATGATTTCGGGCTATTTCCGTGCCCAGAAGGCCGCCGTCAAGTGGGAAGGGCAGATCGAGGAGATCGCCTTCGCCAAGCTCGAGAAGGATGGCAAGGTCTTCGACATCGAGATGCACTCGCGCATCGATGCCCCGGTCGACAAGGTGTGGGCGGCGATGAAGCAGCCGCAGCGCCTGTCCGAGTTCAGCGAACAGTACAAGAAGAGCGAGCTGATCAAGGACGAGGGCAATCACAAGGAACTGGACCTGAACGTCCTGGCCCTGGACAACCTGCAGAGCTTCACGGTGTCGATGGACTTCGACGACGCCACCAAGACGCTCAAGATCAAGACGATCACGTCCTCGATCGCCGACATCGACGGAAGCTACCACCTGGAGCCGTCTCCGGACGGCACCAAGACGGCCTACATCTACAAGGCCAAGCAGACCGACAAGGTCGCGCTGCCGATCTCCGAGAGCGTGCAGGCCAGCGCCATCAAGGAGAGCTTCGTCAATCAGGTACGCGCGATCAAGAAGCAGATCGGCGCGTAGCGGACTGGCGACGCCGGCTGACAAACCGAATGCGCCGCGCCCGGCGCACCACGAGGCCGTCTCTTCCGGAGACGGCCTCGCGCGTTTGAGCCTGACCTTTCCCATGCACGACGGCGCAGCGACTGCAGCAAACAGCGATCGATGAAGATCACGCGCGCCGAATTCCGTGCCGCAGCCAACACCCCGGCCGCCATCCCGCGCGCGCAGCATCCCGAGATTGCACTTGCCGGGCGATCCAACGTCGGCAAGTCCTCGCTCCTGAACCGCTTGACCGGTCGCACCTCGCTGGCGCGCACCAGCCGCACGCCCGGCTGCACGCGCGGCCTCCTGTTCTACGACGTCAACGACGCCATCACCCTGGTGGACCTGCCGGGCTACGGTTATGCGAGCCGCTCGCAGAGCGAGCGCCGGCAATGGAAGGTGCTGATCGAACGATTCCTCGAGACCCGCGAGGAGCTGGCCGGCGTTCTCATCCTGGTCGATGCGCGGCGCGGCCCCGAGCAGGAGGAGATCGATCTTGCCCGCTATCTCGATGGTGTGGGTCTCGCCTACGCATTCGTCCTTACCAAGGCCGACAAGCTGACGCGTTCGGGCCTTGCCAAGCAGTCGGCCGCGGTCGGCAAGGCGCTCGCACCGGCCATCGTGCTGCCGACTTCTTCGGAGAGCGGCCTCGGGATCGATGCACTGTGGAAGTGGATCCGCGCGGCCATCGCCGTCGAGCCCGAAACGCCTCCCGGTCCGGACGGCGAGCCCGAGCCGGAGCGATGAGCTCGAAGCTGTTCGCACTTTTGCGGCCCACGCACTGGGTCAAGAACGGCTTCGTCCTGGCGGCCTTCGCCTTCTCGCTCAATCGCACCGACGAGACCGCACTGGCGCGTACCCTGATCGCGTTCGTCGTGTTCTGCATGGCTTCGAGCAGCGCCTACGTCGTCAACGACGTCTTCGACGCGCAGCGCGACCGCCTTCACCCCGAAAAGCGTCTGCGGCCCGTGGCCTGCGGCGCGGTGACCAGGCGCGATGCGCTGGTGGTGGCGGCGATGCTGGCCGCCACCTCGCTGACCGTGGCCATGCTCGTGGACGCGGCGCTGCTCGCCTGCACGGCGGCGTTCCTGGCGCTGCAGGCGGCCTACAGCAGCGTGCTCAAGCGCATGGCCGTCATCGACGCGATGGCGATCGCCGGCGGCTTCGTGCTGCGCACGATGGCAGGAGTCGTCGCTGCGGGCGCGCAGATGTCGGCGTGGCTGTTTCTGTCCACTTTCCTTCTGGCGGTGTTCCTGGCTCTGGCCAAGCGCCGTCACGAGCTGCTCGAGCTGGGCCCGCAGGCACGAGCCCACCGCGACGTGCTCGAACGCTACAGGCAGACGCCGCTCGACATCCTGATCGTCTTCATGGCCCTGTCGGTGATCGGCGTCTACGTTCAGTACGTGCTCGACGAGGACGTGGCTGCCCGACTCGGAACCACCCGTTTGTACGTGACCGTGCCCTTTGTGGTCTTCGGGGTTTTTCGGTACCTATTCCTGGTTTACGGGCACGAGAAGGGCGGCAACCCCACCGACGCTCTGCTCGGAGACCACCCGCTGCAGATCGGTGTGGCCCTGTGGGCTGCCACGGTGGTCATTCTCCTGTACGCGTAGCGAGAGACCGCCGGCACATGCTCGAACGCATTCGTAAAGTCATCCTGGGCGACCTCAGCACGCGGTTCATCAAGCGACTGCGTCCCATCGTCGCCAAGATCAATACCCTCGAACCGAAGATCCAGGAGCTCTCCGACCAGGAGCTGGCCGCGCAGACCGTGCGCTTCCGCGAGCGCCTCGATCGCGGCGAGCCACTCGACGACATGCTGGTCGAAGCCTTCGCCACGGTGCGCGAGGCAGGGCGGCGCGTGCTCAACATGCGCCATTTCGACGTCCAGCTGGTCGGTGGCCTGATCCTGCATGCCGGCCGCATCGCCGAAATGAAGACCGGCGAGGGCAAGACCCTCGTGGCTACCCTGCCGATGTACACCAATGCCCTGCTGGGGCAGGGCTGCCACCTGGTCACGGTCAACGACTACCTGGCCCGCCGCGACGCCGACTGGATGGGCCGCATCTACAAGTTCCTGGGCATGTCGGTGGGCGTGATCTACCACGACATGGACGATGCCGAGCGCGCCCGCGCCTACCGCGCCGACATCACCTACGGCCAGAACAACGAGTTCGGCTTCGACTACCTGCGCGACAACATGAAGTTCTCGGTGCAGGCTTTCGCGCAGCGGCCGCTGCACTACGCCATCGTCGACGAAGTCGACTCGATCCTGATCGACGAGGCGCGCACGCCGCTGATCATCTCGGGACCGGCCGAGCAGTCGACCGAGAAGTATTACGCGATCAATCGCATCATCCCGCGGCTGACCAAGGAGGAACACTTCACCATCGACGAGAAGCAGCGTTCGACGATGCTGACCGACGAGGGCGTGGCCGAACTCGAGAAGATCCTCGGCATCCCCAACCTCTACGATCCGTCGGCCATCGAAATCCTGCACCACGTCAACCAGTCGCTGCGCGCGCACGCGCTGTACAAGCGCGACGTCGATTACATGGTGCACGAAGGACAGGTGGTCATCGTCGACGAGTTCACCGGGCGACTCATGCCCGGCCGGCGCTGGAGCGATGGCCTGCACCAGGCGGTCGAGGCCAAGGAAGGCGTCAACATCGAGCGCGAGAACCAGACGCTGGCCACGGTGACGTTCCAGAACTACTTCCGCATGTACAAGAAGCTCGGCGGCATGACCGGAACGGCCGAGACCGAGGCGGAGGAGTTCCGCAAGATCTACGGCCTGGACGTCATCGTGGTGCCGACCAACCGGCCGATGGTCCGCAAGGACCATCAGGACGTCATCTACAAAACCCAGCGCGAGAAATACAAGGCCGTCATCGAGGAGATCAAGGACTGCCACGAGCGCGGCCAGCCCGTGCTCGTCGGCACCATCTCCATCGAGAAGTCCGAGATGCTCGGGCAGATGCTCAAGGTCGAGGGCGTGCGCCATCACGTGCTCAACGCCAAGCATCACGCGCGCGAGGCCGAAATCGTCGCGCAGGCGGGCCGCAAGGGGGCGGTCACCATCTCGACCAACATGGCCGGCCGCGGAACCGACATCGTACTGGGCGGCAACGCCGAGTTCCTGGCGCGCGCCGAGTGCGTGCTCGGCGAGGAAGATGCCAAGTGGCCCGCGACGCTCGACAAGTACCGGGCGCAGTGCACCGTCGAGCGCGAGGAAGTCGTCGCTGCAGGCGGCCTGCACATCCTGGGTACGGAGCGGCACGAGTCGCGGCGCATCGACAACCAGCTGCGCGGGCGTTCGGGCCGTCAGGGCGATCCGGGCTCGTCGCGCTTCTTCCTGTCGCTCGAGGACGACCTGCTGCGCATCTTCGGCGCCGAGCGGATCCAGGGTCTGATGAAGCGCCTCGGCATGGAGGACGACGTCCCGATCGAGGCGCGCATGGTCACGCGCGCCGTCGAGAACGCGCAGAAGAAGGTCGAAGGACACAACTTCGACATCCGCAAGCATCTGCTCGAGTACGACGACGTCATGAACAAGCAGCGCGAGGTGATCTACACGCGCCGCCGCGAGTACCTGACCGCCGAGAGCCTGCGCGAGGAAGCGCTGGCAGTGGCACGCGAGCACGCCGAGGCCCTGCCGCTCAACTTCCTGGGTCCCGACCGCCCGCGCGGCGAATGGGACTGGAAGGGGTTGAGCGATGCGGTCTTCGGGCACTTCCACATCCACTTCGAGATTCCCGAAGAGGAGAGGGACGGGCTCAAGCCCGACCAGGTCGTCGAGCGTCTGGTAGCGACCGTCGAGGCGAGGTACGAAGAACGCGAGCGCGAGTTCGGCGACGAGATCGTTCGCCAGCTCGAGAAGGTCATCCTGCTGCAGGCCATCGACCATCACTGGAAGGACCACCTGCTGGCGATGGACCATCTCAAGGAAGGCATCGGGCTTCGCGGCTACGGCCAGCGCAATCCGCTCCAGGAGTATCAGCGCGAAGGCTTCCAGCTCTTCGAGGCGATGCTCGAACGCTTCGAGCAGGACGCGATCTCCAAGCTGTTCTCGGTGCGCGTGGCCACCGCCGAGGAGCAGGCGGCACAGCAGGGCCAGGAGGCCCAGCGCGAAGGAGAGCCACGCGAGTCGGCTGCGGGCAGCGCTGCCAGCAGCGCCGGCACCAGTGATGCAGGCACGACGCGGCAGCCGCCGTCGGCGCAGCAGTCGATGGATCGGCGCGCGGCCGAGCGACAGCTGATGGAAGCGCGCCTGAACCAGCAGCGCCTCGAAGAGCAGCGACGGCGCGCCGAGCGCCAGATGGTCCTCTCGCACGGCAACGACCGCCAGCCGGCTCAGCGTCCCGGACAGACACGCGAGCCGGACAGGGTCGGACGCAACGACCCTTGCCCCTGCGGCAGCGGAAAGAAGTACAAGAAGTGTCACGGAAAGGTGGCGTGAGACGGTGAAGATCGAGCCAGCGGCTGCCCCTCCTCCCATACGCGGCTTCCGTTTCAGTGGTGTCCACGGAGGCATCAAGAAGAAGGGCCGTCGCGACTTCGCGCTGATCGTCGCCGATCGCCCCTGCACCGCCGCTGCCGTCTTCACGCAGAACGGCTGCGCCGCCGCGCCCGTCCAGGTCGCGCGCGAGAACGTGGCCGACGGCCGCGTGCAGGCCATCATGGTCAACTCCGGCAACGCCAACTGTGCCACCGGCGAGCAGGGCATGAAGCTGGCGCGATGGAGCTGCGACGAGCTGGCCTCGCGTCTCGGGATCGATCCGCACCTGGTGCTGCCGTGCTCGACCGGCGTCATCGGCGTGCAGCTGGACCGGCGCGTGATGGCCCGCGCGATATCGCTCGGCGTCGACTCGCTGAGCAAGCGCGGCTTCGGCGCCGCCGCGCGTGCGATTCTCACCTCGGACGCTTTCCCGAAATGGGCCTCGCGCACGCTGCGCATCGGCGACGGCGAGATCCAGGTCGCGGCGATGGCCAAGGGCGCGGGCATGATCGAGCCGAAGATGGCCACCATGCTCTCCTTCGTGCTCACCGACGCCAAGCTCTCTGTGGCTGCCGCGACCTCGATGCTCCGCAGCGGCGTCTCGCGCAGCCTCAACCGCATCAGCGTCGACGGCGATACCAGCACCAACGACACCTGCGCGCTGCTGGCGTCGGGAGACGCGGCCGGAGATCCCATCGACGGCGAGAGCAGCGAAGGCTACGCGGCTGTTGCCGCCGCCATTGGCGACGTTCTCGAAGAGGTCGCACGCATGATCGTACGCGACGGCGAGGGCGCCACGCGCATGATCGACCTCGTCGTGACCGGTGCGGCCGACGATGCCCAGGCAGACCACGTCGCGCGCAAGCTCGTCAACTCGCCGCTGGTTCGCTGCGCCCTTGCCGGCGCGGACCCGAACTGGGGACGCCTGGTCATGGCGCTCGGTAACACCGGCGTCCCCATCGATCTGGGCGGCCTTTCGGTGGACGTGGCCGACGGGCCGCTGGTGCGCAACGGCGTGGTCCTCTCCGAGGATGCGCTCAACGATGCACGCAAGGTGATGAAGCGCGATGCCTACACGATGACGGTGCGTCTGGGCGATGGGCCCGGTGCGGCCATGATGATCACCAGCGACCTGACCGAAGAGTACGTGCGCTTCAATTCGGCGTACACGAGCTGAGGCGCGCGGCCCGCGGCCTCGGCGTGCAGCTGTCGTCGTCCAGGCCATCGTCGACGATGTCGCAATCCATTTCGAGTGGTCCTGAAGGACTCGACGTCGCGCCACGATGAACGTAAGACGCCGGGGTGCCGAAGATCGCGCCGCAAGACGAGAAGTACACGCACGGTCACGCGCCGGCCACGATCCGCCAGCACGCGCAACGTACTGCCGAGGAAGCCGCAGCTTTCGTCCTGCCCGAGCTTCGACCCGGCATGCGCGTGCTCGACGTCGGCTGCGGACCCGGCAGCATCACGCGCGGGCTGGCGCGGTACGTGGCTCCGGGCCAGGTGATCGGGCTGGACGCGTCCGCGGACGTGCTCGAATCCGCGCGGACCGATGCGGGCGATGCCGCCAACCTCCGCTATGAGCAGGGCTCCGTCTACGCACTACCCTTCGACGACGCCTCCTTCGACGTCGTCTACGCGCATCAGGTCCTGCAGCATCTGGCCGAGCCCTCGCGCGCATTGGCCGAGATGCTGCGCGGACTGCGTGTCGGCGGCTGGATCGCGGTGCGCGACGTGGACTGGGGAACCGTCGCGTACTGGCCGATCGATCCGTGGATCGACCGCTTCATCGCGATGCATCTTCGGACGTGGCGGCGAAACGGCGGCGATCCGTGGATGGGACGACGGTTGCGATCGCTCTTCTCTTGCGCCGGCGTCGGCGAATTGCGCATCAGCGCGAGCACGTGGTGCTACGCGACGCCGCAGGAGACCATTGCCTGGGGCGACGCCTACGCCGACCGGTTGCTGACCTCACCGATGGGCGCGCGCGCCGTCGAGTACGGATTCGCCTCGCAGGAGGACCTCGAAGCCATGGCCGATGCGCTGCGATCCTGGGCCAGGAAAGGCGACGCGTTCTGGACGTTCGTCCACGTGGCAGCGCTCGGCGTGCGAAAAAGGGGTCAGGCACCTTTTTCGCACGCCGGAAAAGGTGCCTGACCCCTTTTTCGTCATTCGGCCAGCGTTTTGTCGAGTTCTGCGACGTCGCGCTTCATCGCGGCCAGCTGGTCGGGGCTCAGCGAGCGCCGCTCGGTGCCGTGGTAGTCGAGCGGATCGAGCGTCTTCTCGCCGCGGTCGAGCTGGTAGTGGAGGTGCGGGGCGGTCGAGCGTCCCGTGTTGCCGGTCAGCGCGACCACCTGGCCGGCCGCGACGCGATCTCCTTCCTTCACCTTGTTCTCCGAGAGGTGCAGGAACTTGGCGAGCACGCCGTCCTCGAAGCGGATCTCGACGCAGTTGCCGTTGGCGTTCCAGTTCCAGTTGACGCGTGTGACCGTACCGGCGCGCGGGCTGACCACTTCGGTTCCGACCGGCGTCTTGAAATCCATGCCCTTGTGGCTCGGGCGGTCCTTGAGCAGGCTCGTGATCTGCTCGTAGTTCTTCAGCGGTCCTTCCTTCAGACGCAGGGCGGCCTCGGTGCCGTCGGGATGCCAGTAGCTGGCAAACTGATCGTCGGGAGCCTTCCAGCGATAGGCGGTGACGGTGCGGCCGAGCTTCTTCGAGCTGAGGTTGGCGCCGGCGATTTCGGGAAAGCCGTCGGGTCCTTCGCGCCACACGACGGCCACGGCGTCGCCGTTCTGAAGGTCGCGTCTCATGTCCAGATCCCAGACGAACAGGCGGGTATAGACGCTGGCGAGCGCGTCGCCGTCCTCGCCCGCCTCGATCTGGAACGTTCGGGCCAGCGACTGCTTGACGTCGGCGCGCAGCACTTCCCAATCGCCGGCCGCTGCAGCGCGGCGGCCGGCAGCGGTGCCCTCGTCTCGTGGCTCCGATGCGGCATCGGGCTCGGAAGCGTCGTCGTCGGCCTTCGTCTTGGGAGCAGCCGCGCGCGGTGTGAGCTCTTCGTCGGTAACCTCGGCGGCGGGAGCGACCTGATCGGGTGCGGAAGGGCCGCGATTGAGGAGCAGCACCACGTTGAGTGCCAGGGAGAAGCCGAACAGGATGTAGATCAGCGATTGCTTGGGCATCCTCACGCTTTATCGGAACTCACGGCGAGACATCAACTCGCGCCCGCTCGCTGCGCGCCAGAACGAACAGGCCGCCGCGCACCGGTGACGGCGGGTCACGAGCCTGCATCGGGAGCACATTTCCGGTCCTACGCGGTCGGGTGAGGTGCGGCGCAGCTTTGGTGCAGTGCGCTGGTAGCGATGCGAATCCTCGGCTAGCACCGTAGCGATGCGGCTGCTGCTCGTCCCGCTGTTCTACTTCCTCTTCACCGGTGCTCTGTGGTTCACCATCGGCGAGCGCATCGACCTGCCCGAGTCGTTTGCCGACGTCGTGCCGTGGCTGCGCTCGTTTCAGGGATGGGCGTGGGCGGTGGCGATGGGTGTGGTCGTCGCGGATTTCCTGCTGCCCATGCCGTCGACGCCCGCGCTCATCAGCCTCGGCGTGATCTATGGACCGTGGCTCGGCGGTGCGCTCGGCGGCATCGCCTGCACTGTTGCCGGAATGCTCGGCTTCGGTCTGGCCCGCCTGGTCGGCCGCCGCGGCGCACTCTACTTGGCCGAAGAGCGCGAGCTCGCCGCCGTCGAGCGTTTCTACGGACGCTGGGGAACCTACGCGGTGGTCTTCGGGCCCGCCGTCGGCGGTCCCGCCGAATGGCTGGTGATCGCCGCAGGCCTGAGCGGAATGCCGGTGACCAGAGCGCTGGTCGGGGTGATGGCGGGCGGCTTCGCCGCAGCCTACGTCCACGCGTTGTTCGGCGATCTGGCCGTCGAGCGTCCGTGGCTCGCGATGGGCGGCGTGCTCGTGCTCGCGGTCGTGCTGGCAATGCTGGCCCGCCGGATGATGCGCTCCGGCTGACCGCACCGAAACATCGAAGATAAGGGGACAGTCCCCTTAAAGATTGGGGCGGAACGTACGCTGAAGTCCCTCGAGCTCCGAGGATAAGGGGACTGCCCTTAATTAAGATAGATCCGGTAGCGGTTCCCCGGATGGCATGACGCGCCTATCGCTCGCACGCACGACATTGTGATCCCTACTGCCATACAGGCTGCCGGCGGAGCTGACATCCGAGACCAGCTGCCGCCGCATGCATTCAGGTACCCGCACTGCAGGTCCCGGGTCCGGGACAGTGCTTGCCGCATTCGTAGCTTCCGGTCGGTCGAAAGCAGCCAGTGTCATAGCCGTTTGGTTCCGCAGGCGGCAGTTTCGTAGCGAATGGGGGCGGTTTGGTGATGGTAGTCTCGTCTCGTTCTGAGAAACAGGATGAGTCTCGCCGTTGAATGACTTAAAGCACACGTTTGTCCCTAGAATCATTGCCCGGCCATGCGTAAACAGTATTGCAGACACTGTGCCATTCCGGGGGATCACATTTTTTGTACACTTTCACCGTTCTTAGACCACCAGCGCGAGCACTAGCCGTTCTTGTGTTCGGACTTGCCGTCGGTTCACCCGCTGGAACTCACGGAGCAACGACCACGTCGACAACGTTGGAAACGACGATTGTGGAAACTGATGGCCATGAAGCAGCAAGTACTAACTCAGATACCATGTTGGAATCTAGAGGGTCGTGTGCCGTCCGCTTTGCACTCGAAAGCGGCCATTCGATCGTCGACCTCCGCTTCGTCGCTGCATACAACGATGAAGAGGGTGCCTTTTCAGGGCCATCCGAGAACGTAGATTGTAGCTTCACCGACGTCTTCGAATGGGCACACGCTGAGAATTACTCTGGCGTCCTTCAGGTTCAGGCGGCTAATCGCGAAACCTTCACGTTGGTAAATGGCCCAGCAGACATCGCGACATGCAATTTTGCATACCGTTTCATCGCGCCCACGGCGAGCGATTTCCTGCTGCAAGTACAGGCTGCACGTACAATCACGCCAGTCGTGATCACCGAAGGTCTTCCAACTCTGTCGGTTATGCTGGATTGCCACGATGAATAGCTGCACCGATATCCAAAGCAGACCCGGGCTGCGCTTAGCGAGCATCCTTCTTGCGGCCTGCGCTATCGTCACCCCTGCGAATGCTGTGGCGACGACTTGCCTTACAGTGGCCTACAATCAAACAGATCTGAATACCCTGATTCAGAAGTTCAACGCGTTGGCGGTGACGTGCGTTGGTGTAGACAATGTTTGGGCTTCCATAGAGACGATTGTCGTGTCGAAGTCTGACAGCAACCTCGGAAATTTCCTAAAAAACTATTTCAAGGGCTGCTATCACGGAAATTCGCCGCAGCCTCTTACAGCCGTCCTCGCGCAGCGGTTGCTGGAGCGTCCATTTGTAATGGACGGAGACGATAGCTTCGAGCGACGCCTCCAGCGAGCTCTTGCTGTGGCGGTTACCGACAAACTGCTTGATGAGATAGCTAGCAGCGGTGGAGTGATTGCGCTTGGTCAGCGTATGGAGGGCGGAAACGGGGTTAATGCCGACTGCGCGAAGAGAGATGAGATTCTTTCGCTGCTACGTCTTCTCAGTGAGGTGTCGGAGGAGCGCCGCCGAATGACGCCGACGTTCGGCGACGAAGTCTACACAAGGTTTAAGACTCTACTGGATCAGGAGTCCGCCGCGATGCGGATGTTCGGGCTGTCGCCGGATCCTGACGAGTACCCCTGGCTCGGTGTGTTTAGGGCGGCCATCTGGCGTGCCATGCGCATGATCAAGGTCTACGCCGGCACGGGGGATAGCTTCAAGAATAGTCAAGTTGTCCGAACTCAGTTTGCGGACGATATCGGAGTTTTCGGTTCGTATCTGCAAAAGCACAGGGATCTGATTGTCGACTACGGCATTCTGCTGGCAGATGGCGAGTCATTCGCGCAGGAAGACCCCTTCATTCACCCTTTTTTCGGCGGCACCCATGAACTTGGGTATGAGCAGCTGCAGGTCAAAGTCATCGACCGTCTAATGGACTTGACCCCGGTGGATGTCGCGAAGTCCGTTTTTTTCATCTCTGAGAGGAATGGCATGGCCAACGTCTGCGTGGAAGATTCTGGGGCCGATACATGCGTGATCACGACAGGGATGGTGGGCGAAACCTTAGAGGAACATTTTTTCGTCAGTAGTCTGCCGGGGACGTGTTCAGTGTCCGGGACCGAGTGCATAGCTAATGCGGATTGTACGACGACTACTCAACGGTGGGGTCCGTCCGGTCGACCAGAGTCTCGGTGCCCGCTTCCGCAAAAAAAGCAATGTCCTTACGGCCCATACCCTAGCAATCCGAATGCTGTACAAGGAAGCGACGATCGCTGCTTAGCATTAGGGGTCAACATTCGGGAGTTCCTTGTGGGCGATTCCGCCGCGGTCTCGAACTGGCTCACTGCTTTTCCGGCGGACACGCCGGAACCGACGATACGAGCAAATTATTACCCGAAGTTCGGACAATTTCTTCAGCATGAGATGAACCACGCAGTGAAAAGCTGGATCATTGACCGCGATCCTGCGCTCATGGCTCGGCATGCCCAGCTAATTGACCAATCATGCGACGACGTGCAGCAGTACCTTGGGGGCAAAACCTTTTGCGGCCAAGGAACAAGCGGGACATGTACGTGGAAGAGCAACCCTTCATGCGATGAAGATGAAGGGGAATTTTTCGCGAACAACATGAACCGCTATATGGTTGATACGCAGACTACTCTTGAGCTTGCTCGTGTTCGGTGGAATGCAAACAAGAGGCAGCCCGTCAACCATTTCCTCTTTATCGCGGGCATCTACTCATCATCGGCTGGCACTGCATTTGTCACGCCGTTCTATTTCCAAAACCGGTACACCGACAGTGGGATCAACTATCCAGCCACCAGCAGCCGAAGATTTGGCGTGGGCCAATACAACGCGTTCAGCGCGCCGGTGGTAAAGGATGCGTCAGGCAGGATAACGTCCCTGATTGACCAGACGGGAAAGCAGCATCAGTTTGGTTACGTTGGCAGTTCGGCAAATGTTGAAACTTGGACTGTCCAATGAGCCGTCGAAACATTCCTGAGCTTTTCAGCCGAAGGCTTGTCCCTGTTGCCGGATTGGTCATTTCAAGCTGTATCGCTGCGGTGGCGGCTCCTAGCGTTGGACGAGCCATTGAGACGGTGACCTCTTCAACGATGTCGCAGGACCTGCCATGCAGCTTAGATCTTAGGCTGTATGATGCGAGGGAAGTGACGAGGCTGGTCTTCGCTGTCGATTTCTTCACCAATGCGACGTGTGAGAGCGCGATTCCGGGCGTGACGATCACGTTCGAGCACTTCCCGCGCCCTTCTTTGATCGCAACGGGATTCCCGGAAGCTTTTCGCGGGCCGGCCACACTCGCTACGTGTACGGCCGAAATTCCGCATTTTGAATGTCCGCCGGAACTCGGAGAAGTATTCACTTTTGTGTACGAGGCCGAAGGCCCAGGCGGTGAGTTGAAGGACCTTCCTGCCATTTGTCCGGAGCGTTTGGACTGCAGTGAGTGGCCCTGCGAACCCGAGGGTCCTTTCGTGGCAGACCGTTGCGGCGATTCCGATGACAATGGGCTGATAGTTGCCAAGGATGCATTGCTTGCTCTGCGTGCTGCGGTCGGGCTCCAGCAGTGTGCAGTGACACTATGTGATGTCGACGGCAGTGGCGGCATCACCGCAACGGATGCTCGGTCGATCCTCGCGTACGCGGTTGGGCTGACCATTGTGCTTGACTGTCCCCCCCCCTGCACGATCAATCCCCCGTGATACGCGGCATGCGTAACGTTCCCATCGAAACGTCGGCTTTCCGAGAAAGGTGCGCGGCACTTTCGGTGACGACACGCGCATTCTTTTGCAATCGCCACTGTGGATCGCCCCGAATTTCCGAAGACCTTCCATTGCGTGAGAGGATGGAATCACGGGGAGACCGCGTCAGTTCTCAGCAGTAGTTCGTGAGCGGGCCGTGCGGATAGTCCTAGAGCGTCAGGAGACAATCCGTCGTAGTGGGCGGCAGTCACTCGACAGCAGCCAAGATCGGATGCAACAACGAGACCCTACGTCGCTGGATAAACTGCCGGCGTTGCCGACGAGCGAGATCAGGCCGTGATTTCGGTCGCGGTGATGGTGTACTTGAACTGGTCGGCGTCCAGACTGTCGCGGGCCTGCCCGGCCGTTTCGCACTGCGGGTACATGAAGAAGCCGAGCGTCCCGAGCTGCTTGGCCTCCGGCAGGGCAACGTCGTGCGCGAGATTGTAGGCGACCCAGTTCCCTTCCCAGCCGCCGAAGAGCTTGGGCCGCACCGTCTCGACAAGCGGGTGGTCGATCTTCAACGATTCACTCGTTTCCTCGCGCGCAACCTTGGTGACGTCGGCGGGGTCCATCGCGACCCAGCCGTGGCCCGGCAAGTAGACCTCGGCGCGGCAGTGCTGCGATCTGGTGACGGTTGCGCTGCTCGCGCCGAGAGAGCGGTAACCGAATGCGGACGGTGCGACGCGAATGCCGTACACGTCGCGCGCCGGGACGCCGGCGGCGCGGACCAGGCCGACGAATAGCGCGTTGATGTCGGCGCATTTGCCGCCGAGGTTGCGGGTCTCGAGCATATTGGCGATGTCGCCGGTGCCGCAGCCGCGCACGCCGGGCTCACGATGCGTGTTGGCGAGGGTCCAATCGTATATCGCCTGCACTTTCTCCAGATCGGTGGGTTTGCCGGCGGTGATTTCCGCGGACGTGCGCGCGACGATGCCGTCGATCGGCATGAGCTTGGTGGGCGCGGTCCATTTCGCGAGGTCCTCCGCACCGCTCGAGGCCGGTTTGCTGTCGGTAGACCAGTCGGCGGCGCGGTCCCTCGTACGCACGCGGCTGACGAGCTCGATCACCGGCGCCGTCTCGCCGTCCTTGAACTCGGCGCACAGGATCGTCGCGTCGTAGCGGTCGTCCTTCAGCATACGGACCGAAGAAGCGTTGCCCGACCACGTGTCGCCTTGCGGCTGCTGATACTCCGAAGCAACCGACGGAACCGGCAGCCAGACGCGGGTCTGCCCCGCTGCTCGCAGAACCTCGACCCTGCTCGTGAGCTCGAAGGAGCGCCACGGGCCCGGACGAGGATCGAAGCGCGGCGGCTGCGCCAGTGCCGGAACGAGGCGTCCGGCAAGGTGAGACAGCCATGCCGTGGTCGGAAGCGCGACAGCGGTCTTGAGAAACGTGCGGCGACGCATTGGCAAGGACCTCCGCGGCGCTCTTACGCCCATCGAGTCGGTGCGGCAATTCGCCGCACGACGAGCTCATCGCGGGCTGTACTGCTTCGAGCTCGAGGGGTAGCGGAGTGAGGCGCCTCCGCGAGCTCGCACGTCTATTGCGCGAGCTCGCTGAGGCCGTCTGCCTGCTCAGTAGGTCCAGGGGCACCGGCCCGGATACTTCTGGCAGTAGCCCCGGTGGATCTCCCTGCAGGCGGCGTTGCAGCTCGAGGGCCTCTCGATGTCGATCACGAGGTCGAGGTTCAGGTCGGTGTTCTGATACTCGAACCGGAACCACAGTATCGTCGGCGCCGGGGTGATCTCTTCGCCTTCGAGAGGCAGTGGAGTGACCGTAAGGCGGGCTCGAAAGAAGGTGTCGTCACCGGCGATCGTATCTTCGAGGTAGGGGAACGAGCTCGGCGGAATGGTGATCACCGGAGAGTTGCGACCGGTGAGCCACGACGGCCAATAGGGGCGGGCCTGGATCGTCGTCGGGTAGAAGAAGTCCCACTGGTAGCTCAGAGCGGCATCGTCCTGGGAGCATACCCGCTCATCGGTGGTCGAGTCGGCGTGGAAGGTGGTTGCGGCGTCGTCGGAGCCGTCGACAACTGCGAGGAGCTGGCAGCCTCCGCCGCCCAGGTTCTGCGCCCCGCAATTCGGTCCGTCTCCTTCCCCGACCACCTCGTAGTGGTCGTCGTTCGTGAACTCGACGACGATGTCGGGGCTGCCTTCCCCGCAGAGGACCGGCATCGTCGTCGTCGTCGTGGGCTCCTCGGTCGTCGTGGGTGAAGGCTCCTGCGTCGTCGTAGTCGTGGGCTCCTCGGTCGTGGACGTGGTGGTGGTCTCCGGCGGCAGCGTCGTGGTTGGAGCCGTCGCGATGCAAAGGCCTGTATCGTTCTCGTCCACCGCCATGTCGCCGCTGGTATCGGCGGCATCGATGCACGTGGGGCGACCGGCGCAGACCAGGCCCGCTCGTTCTTCGCAGGTTGCCTGCGACCGGATGCGGCAGCGGACGGCGCCGGCGGCGCTCGTCTCGATGCAGGGCTCGAGGTCCGGGTCGCCCGTGCCGCACACGGACGCGGCGTACATCTTCTTCAGGGTTCCCCTGCAGGCCTTGCGCACGAGGCTCGACTCGACGGCCAGGGCGATCTGGTCCCGGACGCAGGCCCGGAACTCGGACCGGCCAAGGCCGTCGCTGCCGTCGAAGTCGCTGCAGAAACAGGCGTTGTCGATGTCCGTGCGCGCGGATTCGAGCGCGGGAGCGTCTGCGGCGGCCGGCTCGCATCTGGAGGCGGCCCCGGCCGGCACGGGCCCGGTGGCGACCGAAGCGGCGAGTGCGAGCAGCATCAGTACGGAATGGCGGCGTTTGCAGATCCTGGTGTTCATCGGTTCGTCTCCCCTGTGCCGTGACGGCCGATTCGGACGTCACGGCGGTTTTTTCTTTGCGGTCGGGCCTGACCGGCTCACCGCCTCGATGTCCAGGAAGCTACGCCCGAAGGGCCGCCGGAATCTCCAGGGGGCTCAAACGTTTCCTTCACGAATGGTTTTGGTGCGGCAGTGCGGGGATATCCGCAGGGCCCTCGCGCCGCCCTTCGCCGGCGGAGGGCAAGCTGGAAGGCCCGCGCAGGTACTCGCACGAACAGACCTGACAGTGCGCGTATCTGCCGCCCGGCGCGCCGCCGGCGGCAGAGCCCTCACGCGCTCGAGCGAGAGTCTTCCTCGGACCCCGGCACGACGGGGTTGAGCCACCACTTGGCGGTGTTCTCCGGCCCGGCCCAATTCCACACGCCGACCAGCAGGGAGTTGCGGTCGAATTTCAGGTTCGCATTCGGGTTCAGCCACGGCCGCAGGTAGCCCCACGGATAGGCGTCGGAGATGCGCGTCCACAGTGCTTCGGTGGTCGGCGAGTCGACCAGCGTCACCGGCTGCCCCACTCCCTGGTAGGCGATGTACTTGCCGCTGCCCACGTTCCGGAACGCCAGCAGGTCGCCGAATGTCAGCATGTGAAAGCGAACCTGCGCTTCGGTCCACTTCTCGACCGTCATGTTGCCGACCCGGACCTTGCCGTCGACTTCCGCCAGATGCGGAGGACCGCCGGCAACGACGTGCACGAGCTGGTCCTTCGGACCGCGCGCATCATAGATGCTCGTCAGAGCCCACTGCTGATGCGTTGCGTTCACCCAGTCCCACAGGATCGTCTGCGCTCCGGTGTGCGAGCTGGCATCGTTGATGGTGATGTTGAGATCGGCGTCGGCGGCTGCCCGTATCGCCTGGAATTCTCCAGGGTGGTCGGCGTTCCAGAATTCACCGTCCCCGGACGCGTACAGCGGCGCGCCGTGCACGACGGTCACCAGGCTGACCCGCCTCGCCGTCGGCTTCGTTGACGACGTTCGTGGTCAAGCCGGCGCCGCTTGCCACGTTGAACAGCTTGAAGATGTGATCGTGATCCTCGCGATACCACTGCTGGCGCTCGTCGTACGGCTGCAGCATCGCCGTAATGGCGGCACCGCCCCGGTAGTTGGAGGCGAGAACGAGGAAGGGATTCATCTTCGATCGCAGGATCACGATGTTGCGCCGGGTGTAGGGCGCCGCCGGTTCCGCGTCGGCGCCTGCGCCGCTGGAACCGTTCGCCGATGGCCCGTCCGGACCCGGCTCCTTGGCGGCGCCGACGACGGTGAACGTCCACCTCGCCACGACTTCCGGGCCGCCCCGTTCGAACACGCCGACCGCTCCGGTCCGTTCGTCGAACTTCAGATGGCGTTGCCGTTGAGCAAGGGCCTTACGTACTTCGCCCTGGGGTCGGCCGTGTCGACGCTCGTCCACAGCGCGGAAGTCGACACGGCGTCGCCTCGAAGGACGCTCTTGGCGACTCCCTGGTAGGCGAGGTACTTGCCGGTCGTCATGTTCTGCAGCGCGAAGGAATCTCCGTAGCCGATCTTTCGAAAGAGGATCTGCTCCGATGGCACAGGGGAAGCGTGGATGTCCTTGACGCTGATCTGCTGGCCATCGTCGGCGAGCACGGTCGCGGTTCCCCGGCCTCCGTCGATCCTGACGATGGCCGTCGGAAGAATGGGCACGTCCAGCTGGTTGGTGATCGCCCAGCGTTGATGGGCGCCGTTCGACCAGTCCCAGAGGATCACGGGCGCACCGATGTCTTGGCTGGCAGCATTGATCGTCACGTTGAGGTCGAGGTTTCCCGCCGCACGCACGGCCTGGAGGGGAGTGCCACCGGCAGCGTTCCAGGAATCGCCGTTGCCGCTGGCGATCAGTCGCGAGCCATGTCCCTGTCCTCCCAGGCACGACAGAGCCTCTCCGGTAGCGGCATTGATCAATTGGAAGTTCGAGTCGTGGTCCTCACGGTACCACTGCTCGCGCTTGTCGGTCGGATCCAGCCAGGCCGTGACCACGAAGTTGTTGCTCGATCCGACGGACAGGACGAGCCAGGAGTTCAGGTAGGAGCGAAGGTAGACGATGTTTGGGCGGTTGCCGGCGGACGAGGCTGTGCCGGCCACGGTTTCATTGTTCTCGACGAGATTCATGGGGCCCTCCGGGCCCGACCTCGTTTGGCGGTACGGCAGCGAGGTGTCGGGCGCTGCGGAATCCTACTGCACGTCGACGGCGGGAGTCCTGACGAAACCCCCACGTTTCTCACACGTGGCCGCGCCCGTCTCGGGCTGCAGGTCTGCGACTTCAACGGTGACGGCAAGGTGACGGCGTCCGATGCGCTGTCGATCCTGCACAAGGCGATCGGCCTGGATGTGCAGGGGAGCTGCGCGGCGTTGCGCTTCGACTGAGCGGTCCGCGCTCAGGCCTTGTGCCCAAGCGTGAAGTAGATCGTCGCGCCTTGATCCGACGCGCCTTCGGCCCACACCCGCCCGCCATGGATGCCGACGATGCGCTTGACGGTGGCCAGGCCGACGCCGTGGCCCTCGAACTCGCGAGGAGAGTGCAGGCGCTGGAACGGTGCGAACAGGCGAGAGGCTTGCGAGGGATCGAAGCCCACGCCGTCGTCGCGAACATAGTAGAGCCGCTCGTCCCCGACCTGCACCGATGCGAACTCGATGCGTGCGGTGGCGTGGGTGCCGGTGAACTTCCAGCTGTTGCGCAGGAGATTGTCGAGCAGGACCTCGAGAAGACGCGGCTCGCCCTCGACGCTGATGCCCGGCTCGATGGCGAACTCGACCTGGCGCTGCGGCTCCGAAGACACCAGCGCCTCGGCCAGCGAGGTCGCGATCGCGCTCAGGTCCACGGTCTCGCGGCGCGGCTCGGAGCGCGCGATGCGTGACAGCGTCAGCAGCGCGTCGATGAGCTCGCCCATGCGCTGGCAGGTCGCACGCACCCTTTCCAGAACGGCGCGCGCTTCGGGAGAAAGTCCGGCCGCATGGTCCTCGACCAGGATGCGGCTGAAACCGTCGATGCCGCGCAGCGGCGCGCGCAGGTCATGCGAGACGGCGAAGCTGAACGCTTCGAGCTCGCGGTTGGCTGCCTCCAGCTGCGCGGTACGCTGCACCACGCGCTGCTCGAGCTCTTCGTGCGCGTTGCGCCGGCGCTCCTCTGTGCGACGGCGCTCGATGGCTGCGGCCAGGATCTCGCCGACCATGCGCAGCAGGCCGACCATCGAGTCGGACCATTCGCGTGCCTGCACGCCGTCGACGAAGGTTGCGAAGCCGAGAACGTTGGCGCCCTGCAGCAGCGGAACCGCCACCCCGCTGCGGACCTCGCGGATGCGCAGGTATTGGCGCTCGGGTGAATCGTCGGGAAGATCGGCGCCGCCCTCGCGGATCACGATGCATTCTCCGCGCCGGAACGCGTCCTGCCAGCGCGGGAAGTGTGGGCGCACCAACTCGCGCGGCTCGACCTCGTTGGAATCGCTGGCCTTGTGCCAGCGGTGGACCAGCCGCACGGCGCCCGGCGTCTCGGGCAGCTCGAGCCACAAGCCGCAGCGGTCGGCTCCCACCACCTCGCCGACTTCGCGCAATGCCTCGTCGATGGCCTGATCGATGCGCGCGGCCGGAATTCCGATGAACCGCGTCGACAGCAAGGTGATCAGCCGCGCCAGTCGGTTGCGCTCGGCCAGCTCGGCCTCGGCCCGCTTGCGCTCGGTGACGTCAACGGCGAACACCATGAAGCGGTCGGGGTGGCCGTAGGCAGTGGCCAGGCCGAGCAGCACGGAGAAGCGCGAGCCGTCGCGCCGGTACATGTCCTGTTCCCACGGATCGCAGTGCCCGACGCGTTCGAGCTGCTCGACGGCCGCCGCCGTCAACGGATGATACTCGGCCGGCGTCATGACGTCCCAGCGCATCCTGCCCATGGCCAGATCACTGCGGTCGTAGCCGCACACGGCCAGGGCGACGTCGTTGGCTTCGTGCACGCGGCCGGTTCGGTCGGCCACCAGAATCCCGAGCACGCCTGCCTCGAGAAGCCGCGTCAGGCGCGCCTCGCTGCGTTCGAGGTCGCGCTGATGTCGGCGCCGCTCGAAGGCGTTGCGCAGCATGTCGGCGGCGAGCTGGAACAGCGGAACGAGGTCTTCCTGCCAGTCGGCCCGGAAGCTGTGCGTGGCGAACCCGGCCCATCCGATCAGGACTCCGTCGCTGTCCCGGACCGGAAACGCGGCCAGCGACTGGATGCCGTAGCTGTTCCAGATTTCGCTTTCGATGGCCGCCTCGGGCGGCGCCGTCCGCACGTCGGGCAGCCACAGCGGCTCGCCATGCTCGAAACGAGCCTGCGACCACGTCGAGCTTCGGTTGTGGGTGATCCTGGCGCGGATCGAGGGCAGGCCCGGCGCTGCCCATTCGTGGGTGACCAGCCACTGGCCGGTATCGGGCTGCAGGCCCGAAAGGATGGCGCGCTCGGCGCCGGCGAATCGCGCGATGCCTTCGAGCGCGCGCTCGATGCCGGCGTCCATGTCCTGGGTGGATCGTGCGATGAAGCCGGTCGACAGCTCGGCCATCAAGGTCTGGAAGGCCAGATGACGCCGGATCGCTTCTTCGTCACCGCCGGTGTGCTCGAGCACCTGGCGGACCCATTCGCGTGTGGATTCCAGCACGCCCGTGATGGGCGTGACGGTGACGGTGGTCGGTTCGCTCACGCTGCTGCCTTGCGCGGCTGTCCGAGCGTGAAGAAGACGATGGCGCCGCGATTGAGCTCGCCGTCGGCCCAGGCCTGCCCGCCGTGCATGCTCACGATGCGCTGAACGGTGGCCAGGCCGATGCCGTGTCCTTCGTACTCGTCCATGCCGTGCAGACGCTGGAACGCACCGAAGAGCTTGTCGGCGTACTCGGCATCGAAGCCCACGCCGTTGTCGCGAACGAAGAAGGGGCCTTCGGGCGCGTCGCCGAAACGTCCGATCTCGATCTGGGTGACCGGCCGCTGGCGCGAGAATTTCCAGGCGTTGTCGATCAGCTGGTCCAGCGCGATGCGAAGCAGCCGCGGATGGCCCTGGACCAGGAGGCTCGGAGGCACGCGGACCTCCACCTGTCGCGAGGGCTCCTGGACGCGCCGCTCATCGAGCAGCTGCTGTGCAAGCTCGGCCAGATTGACCTCGTGCCATTCGACTTCGGTGCGCACCACTCGCGAAAGCTGCAGCAGACCGTCGATGAGGTGGCTCATCCGGCGCGTGGCGACCTTGATGCGGTCGATGAGGCCGCGTGCCGTTGCATCGAGCTCGTCGCCGTAATCTTCGAGCAGAACGTGGCCGAGGCCGTCGATGGTGCGCAGCGGCGCGCGCAGGTCGTGCGATACCGAGTAGGCGAACGCTTCCAGCTCGGCATTGCTGGCCTCGAGCTGTCCGCGTCTCTGATGGACGCGGCGCTCCAGTGCGGCTTCGGCCGTGCGGATCTCCTCTTCGGCGCGCCGCCGTTCGAGCGCGTTGGCGACGATGTCGCAGAACACGCGCAGCAGCGCCAGCTGCTCGTCGCTGATCCGGCACGGCTCGATGGTCGCAAAGACGATGATGCCGCGCAGCGCCCCGCCAGGATTGAGCGGGATCGCCACGATGCCCTCGATGTTGTGCTCGCGAAGCAGGGCACGCTCGGCGACGGCCTGCGGAGGAAGCGCCGAGGGCGTGGGCGTGTAGACCGTACGGCCGGAGCGGAGACGATCGCGCCACCACGGAAGGCGTGCCAGCACCAGGCCGCGCACCGCCACGATCTTCTTCTCGTCGGGGTCGTTCTTCCAGGCGCTGCGCAGGGTGGCGGCGTCGTTGGGGCCGCTCATCTCGTAGAGGCCGATGCGGTCGAATCCGAAGACCGCGCCGACTTCCGCCAGCGCGGCGGTCACGGCTTCCTCGATGGCGGTGGCCGGCAGATTGATGAGCCGCTGCGACAGCGACGTGTGCAGTCGATCGAGCTGGTTGCGACGTTCCAGCTCCTGCTCGGCGCGGCGCCTTCCGCTCAGGTCGATGCACAGCGAGAGAAGGTCGCTCGAGTACGGCTCCAGCGAAGCGAGCGTGGCAAGGATGGAGACGCGCGTGCCGTCGGGCTGGACGACCTGTTTCTCCCAGGGAAGCACGCGTCCGGCGCGCTCGATGATGCTGAGCGCCTTGCGGTCGAACTTCTGATCCTCGGGTGCCGTCGCCTCGCTCGACAGGACGCCGTGCGTGGCAACCTCCTCGGCGGTGCGGCCGAGAATACGAAGCCCCGCTTCGTTACTCTCGCGGATGCGGCCGTCGCTGCGGTCGACGACGAAGACGCCGACGACGTTGCAGTCGCACAGGCTGCGCCATCGTGCCTCGTTGGCGCGAAGCGTCTGTTCGGAGCGCTTGCGGCTGAGCGCGTAGGCCATCATGCGGCCGGGCAGCTCGAGCAGATCGTCGAAGTCGGCGGGCCATCCGCCGCTGCGCGGCTCGCGCGCAGCCACGCCTGCAAAGCCGAGCAGCTCCTCGCCCACGTAGATGGGCAACAGATAGACCGCGTT
>DASPNH010000202.1:0-98818 GCA_035626675.1 Binatia bacterium | reverse complement strand
GAACGGGGCCAAGACCGGTCCGTTCATGGACCGCGCGTTGAAGCTGTTCGCCGATGCGGGCATCCCCGTGCCGGTCGTTTCCGGCGGCGGCTCGCCGGCGCTGAGGACCGTCGGCGATTTCCCGATGATGACCGAGCATCGCGCCGGCACCTATGTCTACAACGACGTGATGATGGTCACCGCCGGCGCGGCGACCTGGGACGACTGCGCCATGCAGGTCCGGCTCACCGTGGTCAGCCGGCCGACGGCGGACCGCGCTACGCTCGACGCCGGCTCCAAGGTGCTGACCTCCGACCTCTACTTCCTCAGGGATTACGGGCGCATCGTCGAATACCCGGAGGCCCGCATCGTCGCGCTCTCCGAGGAGCACGCCACGGTCGACCTTTCCGCCTGCAAGGAGAAGCCGGCCGTGGGGGAGACTGTGAACGTCATCCCGAACCATTGCTGCGTCGTCTCCAACATGGTCGACGAGGTCTACGGGGTGCGTAACGGCGCCGTCGAAGTCGTCTGGCCTGTGGCTGCGCGCGGCAAGGTGCGCTGAAGCGGCCTTGATCTCCGGCACTGTCGCCGCAGAATCAGGCTCGGAGGACCGATGAACAGAGCCACAGCGACGGCGAACGTCTCGCAGGATCGCGAGACGTTCCTCCGCGCCATCGAAAAGAAGGCGCTGTGGCTGTCGACCTGGACGATCCACCACGCCAACCATCTGCGTCCGAACGTCGACGGCCTGAAGGTCGGCGGCCATCAGGCCTCATCCGCCTCGCTCGTCTCCATCATGACGGCGCTTTACGGTGCGGTGCTTTGCCCCGAAGACCGCGTCGCGGTGAAGCCGCACGCGAGCCCCGTCTTCCACGCGCTGCAATATTTGTTCGGCAACCAGACGCGCGAGCAGCTCGAAAAATTCCGCGCCTTCCACGGCGCCCAATCCTATCCGTCGCGCACCAAGGACGCCGACGACGTCGACTTCTCCACCGGCTCGGTGGGCCTCGGCGTTGCCATGACCAGCTTCGCTGCGCTGGTGCGCGACTACGTGCGCCTGAAGAACCTGGGCGATGCCGAGCTGCAGTCCGGGCGCATGGTCGCCGTGGCCGGCGACGCCGAGCTGGACGAGGGCAACGTCTTCGAGTGCCTGCTCGAAGGCTGGAAGCACGAGGTGCAGAACGTCTGGTGGATCATCGACTACAACCGCCAGAGCCTGGACATGGTGATCGAGGATCGCCTGTTCCAGCGCATCGACTCGCTCTTCGAGAGCATGGGCTGGCGCGTGGTGACGATGAAGTACGGCCGGCGCCTCGAGCAGGTCTTCGCGCGTCGCGGCGGCGAGGCGATCCGCCAGTGGATCGACACGTGCCCGAACTCGCTGTTCTCCTCGCTCGTCTACCGCGGCGGCGCCGGATGGCGCGAGCATCTGCGGCGTGATCTGGCCGGTACCGGCGGCATCGCCGAGATCCTCGACGAGCACGACGACGAGGCGCTGCACGCGCTCATGACCAACCTCGGCGGGCACGACATGCCGACGATCCTGGATGCGTTCGAGGGCGCCACCGATGCGCGGCCGACATGCTTCCTGGCCTACACGATCAAGGGCTACGGGCTGCCCTTCGCCGGCCACAAGGACAATCACGCCGGGCTGATGAGCATCGAGCAGATGGAGGCGTTCCGTGCCTCGATGCGCGTGCGCGCCGGGCACGAGTGGGATTTCTTCGAGGGCGCCGAGCTCGGCGAGCGCACATTGGCCGAATTCGTCGCTTCGACCGCGCTCGCCGGCCATCCGCCGCGGCGCTACGACGCGGGAATCATTCCCGTGGCCGGCCACCTGACGGCGCCGCGCGCCGAGCAGATGTCGACGCAGGAAGGGTTCGGCCGCATCCTCAGCGACCTTGCGCGCGCCGGCGGCGAACTGGCCGATCGCATCGTGACGACCTCGCCCGACGTGGCCAGCTCGACCAACCTCGGGCCGTGGGTCAATCGCCGCGGCGTCTTCGACCGCCACGCGAAGCCGCAGGCCGATGCGTTCGTGGCCGAGAACCTGGCCACGACGCAGCGCTGGGTCGCCTCCGAGAAAGGCCAGCACATCGAGCTCGGCATTGCCGAGAACAATCTCTTCCTGCTGCTGGCGGCCCTCGGTCTTTCGCACTCCCTGTTCGGCGAGCGGCTGCTTCCCATCGGCACGCTCTACGATCCGTTCATCAGCCGCGGTCTGGATGCGCTCAACTACGCCTGCTACCAGGACGCGCGCTTTCTTCTCGTGGCCACGCCCTCGGGTCTGACGCTGGCGCCCGAAGGCGGCGCGCACCAGTCCGTCCTGACCACGCTCATCGGCATGGGCCAGCCCGGGCTGGTCTCGTTCGAGCCCGCCTACGTCGACGAGCTGGCCATCATCGTGCGCTTCGCGCTCGAGCACATGCAGCGGCCGAGCGGCAGCGCAGTCTATCTGCGCCTGTCCACACGCCAGCTCGATCAGCCGTCGCGTGAGATCGACGATGCCCTCGAGCGCGACATCGTCTCCGGCGCGTACTGGCTGGTGCCGCCTTCGCCCGATGCGGAACTGGCCGTGGTCAGCAGCGGCGTGGTCACGCAGGAAGCGCGTCAGGCCCTCGAGGTTCTTCGCGAGGACGAACCGGGTGCGGGCCTGCTCGTGATCACCTCGCCGGACCGCTGCCATGCAGGATGGCTGGCGGCCACGAACGAGCGCGCCTGCGGAGCAGCCGATGCGCGCAGCCCGATCGAGCGGGCGCTGGCGATGCTGTCGCCGCGCGCCGGCCTGGTCAGCATCGTCGATGCGCATCCGGCCACGCTGTCGTGGCTGGGGTCGGTGGCAGGCCATCGCATCGTGGCGCTGGGCAGCGACCGCTTCGGCCAGTCCGCCGACATCGTCGACCTCTACCGGCACCATCGCCTCGATGTCGACGCCATCGTCGACGCCGCCGCGCGCGTCTGCCTGGAGGGGCTGTGATGCAGGTCGAGGTCACGATGACGAAGCTGTCCGACTCGATGACCGAAGGCACGGTCGTGGCCTGGCTGTGCAGCGAAGGCGAGCAGGTACGCCAAGGGCAGGCCATCGCCGAGATCGAGACCGAGAAGTCGACGGTGGATCTGGAAGCGCCCGCCTCCGGTGTCCTCGCTCGCATCGCGGTGCAGGCCGGCCAAGAGCAGGTTGCGGTCGGGACGCTGCTGGCGGTGATCGAGACCGACGCCTCCGCTGCAGTGAAGCCTGATGTCGGTGCGCATCCGACGGCGACCTCGCGCGAGACGAGGCCAGGCGATGACGGAGCCGCGCGTGCGACGGCGTTCGGCGCAGCACACGCAGGCCTGGACGGCGGTTTTGGCGCGAAGACACCGCTGCCTGCAACGCGCTCGCGCGACGACGGCGCCGGCACCGAGGCCGCACCACAGGGCATGAGCGGAGGCGGCGAGACTGCCGCCAGCGTCCAGGGCAGCGTCGTCGTTGCATCGCAGGAGAGCCTGTCGAGCCCGCACGCGGCGATCATTGCCGAGCCAGCGGCGCACCAGGACGCCACTTTGCGCAACGGTGGCCACTCGGACATCGCGGCGACGCCGCTTGCGCGGCGAATGGCCGTGCAGGCGAACCTCGATCTTTCGTCGCTGAGGGCAAGCGGTAGTGACGGACGCATCCGCAAGGCCGACGTCGAGGCCGCTCTCGCCAGTGCAGGCGCCGCCGCGGCGACCTCGCGGCAAGCTCGCAGCGATTCTCCTTCGCCGCGGCGGCAGCCCCACGCCGGCACGAGCACGTCCGCGTCGCGCATGCGACGCAACATCGCCGAGCGCATGACCAGGGCCAAGCAGACCATCCCGCACTTCTACCTGTCGGTGGACTGCCGCGTGGACCGGCTGCTGAAGACGCGCAAGCGTCTGAACGAGGAAGCCTCGCCGAAAGTCTCCCTCAACGATTTCGTCGTTCGCGCCGCCGCCCTGGCGCTGCGAGCGCTGCCGGCGGCCAATGCCTCCTGGACCGATCAAGGCGTGCAGCATCACGACAGGATCGACATCGCGGTGGCCGTGGCACTCGAGGATGGCCTGGTGACGCCCGTCGTGCGCAGCGCCGATACGCTGGGGCTCGGGGCGATCTCTGCCGCCATCGCCGATCTGGCCGCGCGTGCTCGCCAGGGACGTCTGGCACCGCACGAGTACGACGGCGGCACGTTCACGGTCTCCAACCTCGGCATGTTCGGCGTGGGCTCGATGTACGCGATCATCAACCCGCCGCAGGCCTGCATTCTCGGCGTCGGTGCAGCCGAGGAGAGGCCGGTGGTGCGCGACGGAAAGCTGAAGGTCGCAGCCGTGATGACGCTGACGCTCTCGGCCGACCACCGCGTGATCGACGGTGCGATCGGCGCCAGGCTCCTCGCCCACATCCGGCGCCTGCTCGAGGAGCCGGCGCGCATGCTGCTGTAGTCGCGGCGGCCCTGACCCGGCAGGCGCGGTTCCTTCCGCCCGCCGTCTGCGCCACCTTGGCGCATGCTCCAGCGCATCACCTTCAAGACCAATCCCGCCGACAACCGATGGGACGACATCCTGCGCTTCTGGACCGAGGCCGATGCCATCGACGTGCTCGATGGCGGGTTCCTCTTCGACCACTTCTATCCCATCTACGGCAACAGCTCCGGGCCGTGCTTCGAAGGCTGGACGGCGCTTTCGTACCTGGCGGGCGTCACGCGGCGCCTGCGCCTGGGGCTGATGGTGACGGCGGTGCCCTACCGGCATCCCGGCCTGCTGGCCAAGATGGCCTCGACGTTCGACGTCGTCTCGGGCGGGCGACTCGACCTCGGTCTCGGTGCCGGATGGATGCAGGAGGAGGCAGACAACTTCGGCATCCCGCTTCTTCCCATCAAGCAGCGCCTGGATCAGTTCGAGGAGGCTGTCACCGTTCTCGACTCGATGCTGCGCAACGAGACCACGACGTTCGATGGCAGGCACTACAAGCTCGAGAACGCTCGCTGCGAGCCCAAGGGACCGCAGAAGCCGCGGCCGCCATTCGTCATCGGCGGCCTCGGCGAGAAGCGCATGCTCAAGCTGTGCGCGCGCTGGGCCGATGACTGGAACTTCGTCGGAGGTCCCGCGGACATGTTTCGCGAGAAGGTCGAGATTCTGCACGGACACTGCGAGAGCGTCGGCCGCGACCCGAAGCAGATCACGCTCTCCAGCCACGTCTTTGCCAGTCAGGGCGTGGAGATGGCCTCGACGCTCTCGGAGGCGCTGGTCGGCGCCGGATGCCAGCACCTGTGCCTGTACTTCACCGACTGCTCCAACCCGGATCAGCTAGGCCAGACGGTCGAAGCGGTGGTCAAGGCGGTCGGCAAGCCGGCCTGACCGCTGCGCGTCGTCGCCGCTCTCGGAGGCGTTTCGCGCAGCCGTGCACTTCACATTGTTCCCTTGTCGCTCACGCCGCCGAAGTGACGAACGCAGGGGGTGTTCATCTGAACATGCGTTCAAGCAAAGCGAAGAAGCGAGACGTTCCCCTGCGCTCGTTCGCGAGCGATCGCCTGCCGGCACGCCGAGGCGTGACTGGTGCGGTCGATGGGGGGAACGAGCATGCAGCAAACGACGGAAGGCGCGCAGCGTCTTCGAACTCCGCGCACCATCCTGAAACTTTTCGTATCGCCGGCGATCCTTTCGCTGGCGATGACCACGGGCGCGGCGGGTGCGGCGATCGCGGGCAGCGTGGCGGTGTCGCCGACTGCCGTAACGGTCCCTACCGGCAATACCCGCGCATTCGTTGCCACGGTCACCGGTCTTTCCAGCACCGCGGTTACCTGGGAGGTCAACGGCAAGGCCGGCGGCAGTCCGCAGACCGGCACCATCAGCACCGCCGGCGTCTACGCTTCACCCGCCTCGATCGTCACGGCGCCGACCATCGTCACGGTCACTGCCCGCGCGGTGGCCTCGCCAACCACGATCGCATCGGCAGTGGTCACGGTGCGGCATCCGGTTCCCTGGCTGACCTCGGCCAGTCCGTCGGTGCTGATGGCAGGCAGCTCGTTCTCGATCGACGTCGTGGGAAGCCGCTTCGTCGAGGGCGCCCGGGTAGTCGTGGGCGGAGCGGCACTGCCGACGACGTATCTCAACAGCACGTTGTTGCGCGCCACCGGCAGTCTGGCAGCGAGCCAGATCGGCAGCCTCGCTCTTCGCGTCGAAAATCCCGGGCCCGTCGCCTCGGTCGATTACGCTCTTCTCGGTGTTCCTCCGGGAAGCTCCGGCGCGACCGATCCGGCGACGCTGTCGGCGGTGCGATTCCTCGAACAGGCCAGCTTCGGTCCCACCACCAGCGAGGTTCAAAGCGTCGTCGCGATTGGCATCGATGCGTGGCTGGCACGGCAGATGGATCCGGCGCTGACGCCGCCCTCGCTCATGCCCGATGGCCTGTCCACCGGCCAGGTATCCTCCGAGCTCATGAAGCACATGGCCGGCGGCACCGATCAGCTGCGGCAGCGGATGGTCTTCGCACTCTCGCAGATCTTCGTGGTCTCGATGTTCAAGAACACCAACGGCATCGAGCTCAGCCCGTGGGTGCGCATGCTGTCGAAGAACGCATTCGGCAATTTCCGCACGCTTCTCCAGGACGTCACGATCAGTCCGACGATGGGCAAGTATCTGGACATGGTCAACAGCCGCAAGCCGGCGATCAACAACCAGACCAGCGCCAATGAGAACTACGCGCGCGAGGTTCTGCAGCTCTTCACCATCGGGCTTTACCGACTGGAACGTAACGGTCTGGCGGCGCTCGACGGCGACGGCAAGACGATCGCGACCTATGACCAGGACGTGATCCGCAATCTGGCGCTGGCCTTTACCGGCTGGATCTATCCGACCGCGCCCGGCGCGCAGCAGCGTCTGAACAATCCCGAGTACTTTCTGGGGCCCATGGAGCCGTGGGATGCCAGCCACGACAAGACGCAGAAGACACTCTTCGACGGCATCGTCGTGCCTGCAGGGCTGTCGGCGCCGGCGGAGATGAAGATCGCCCTGGACCGCATCTTCGAGCATCCCAACGTTCCGCCGTTCTTCGCCACGCGGCTGATCCGCAGCCTGGTCACCAGCAACCCCAGCCCCGAATACGTCGAGCGCGTCGCCGACGTCTTCGTCGACAACGGACATGGCGTGCGCGGCGACCTTGCCGCGGTGCTGATCGCGACGCTGACCGACGAGGAGGCACGCGATGACGATCCACCGGGCGAGCAGGGTCATCTCAAGGATCCCGTGCTGCACGTGCTCAGTCTGATGCGCGCGCTTGGCGGCCAGGCCGTCGACCCTGGGCAGATCGGCTATCTGTTCCGCAATCTGGGAGAGCAGGTGCTGGCGCCGACGTCCGTGTTCAGCTTCTACTCGCCGCTCTCTCCGGTGCCGGGACGGTCCGACCTGTACGGACCGGAGTTCCAGATCTACTCGCCCGCCCTGGCGATCCAGCGGGCCAATCTGATCTACCCGCTACTGACCGGTCAGCTGGCGTCGGCCTTCAGCGTGGACCTGTCGCCGTACGTGGCCGCGGCGGTCGATCCGGTCCATCTGACCAACGTCATCGATGCGAAGCTGTTCCACGGCCGCATGAGCACGGCGCTGCGACAGGCCATTCTCACCGATGCCTACACGCAGAGCGACAAGAAGCAGCGCGCGGTCGGTGCGGTCTACATCGCCGCGATCTCCAGCGAGTACGCGGTGCTGCGCTGAGAAGGGGAACGATCATGTCGAGCAATGGCATCAGCAGAAGGAACTTCCTGAAGGCGGGAGCGGGTCTCGGCGCTCTTGCGGCCATGGGCGCGCCGGGACGCGCGTTCGCGACCGCGGCCGGTGACTACAAGGCGCTGGTCTGCATCTACATGGCCGGCGGCAACGACGGCAACAACCTGATCATTCCATTGGATGCCGCGCGCTACGGTGCCTATCAGGCGGCGCGCAGCGCGCTGGCGATTCCGCAGGGCAAGCTGGCGCCGACCTCGTTCATGCACGGCAGCATGCCATACGCGCTGCACTACGGCCTGCCCAAGCTGCACGCGCGCTATCTGCAGGGACGGGTCGCGATGGTGCTCAACGTCGGCAACCTGATCGAGCCGCTGACGCGCGCCGAGTACGTGAGCAAACTCAAGCCGGCGCCGCAGCAGCTCTTCTCGCACTCGGACCAGACGATGCAGATTCAGATGGGCGTGCCGCGCGAGGACGGCACGGGCTGGGGCGGACGGCTCCTGGACTGCGTGTCGGCAGGCAACAAGAGCCTCGGCGGAATCTCCACGTCCTCATCGCCTGCGCCGTTCGTGGTCAGCTCCATCGATTCGGGCAACACGATTCCCGGCGGCACCGACCTGAACCTTGCAGGCCTGAACCTTTGGCCGGCAAGCGCAGGTCTGACGCGGCGCCAGGCCATCGTCGGCCTGCTCAGCTCGGACGGCGGAAGCCCGCTGCGAGCTGCGGCCAATCGCGCCTTCGCCGACGGGCTGCAACTGGCCGCCGATCTTGCGGCCGCCAGCAGCGCCACTCCGCTGAAGACGGTGTTTCCGGGAACCTCGATCGGCAAGCAGCTGCAGCAGATCGCGGGACTGGTGCAGCTGCGCGCGGCGCAGGGACCCGGACGGCAGGTGTTCATCGCGTCGCTCGGCAGCTTCGACACGCACAGCGGACAGGACTGGCAGCAGTGGAACCTCTTCACCCAGATCGACGACGCGGTCGATGCGTTCCACAAGGCGATGGAACTCGACCTGAAGCTCGCCGACAAGGTCACCACGATCAGCCTTTCGGAGTTCGGCCGCACGCTGCAGTCGAACGGGGTCGGCTCGGATCACGGCTGGGGAAGCCACCATTTCGTGGTCGGCGGCGCGGTGCAGGGCGGCCTTTACGGCCAGCTTCCCGGCTTTGCGCTCGGCGGCGCCGACGATGCGACCAATCGCGGCGTGTGGATTCCGAAACGGTCGACCGAGCAACTCGGCTACACGCTGGGGCGATGGTTCGGCGCCAGCGACGATGAGCTGGTGTGGGCGTTTCCGAGCGTCGCGAAATTTGCCACGGCGGATCTCGGCTTCATGGGCTGAGGCCGGCCAGGCGCCGGTTCACGCCACAGCGGTACCCGCCGAGGTCGCGGCAGCGTCGCCGGCCTCGACATCGGTCAGGTACCGGTACAGCCAGGCGGCGCCGAAGATCGCCACCACGGCCGATGCGCTGCTCCACGACCACAGCAGGAGCGAGACGATCAGCGCCGTGGGAACGCCGGCAAAGGTGCAAAGGATCTGCACCGCGATGCCTGCCACCAGCGGCAGCGTGACCCACGACAAGGCGGCCAGGATGAAGAGCTTGCGATCGCGTGTCACCACGAAGCTGTCGCGGAAGATCGCGCGATGCACGGGCGCACCGTCGAGGATCAGGAAAGAGGTCTGGCTCCAGACCAGCAGGAGGTAGAAACCCGGGACGACCAGGAAGATCAGTCCGGCCGCAACCATCATTCCTTGCAGGAAGCCGGCATAGATCAGCTTGGCGACGGTGGTCGCTCGAGCCGAGAAGATCGAGGGCAGGCGCTGCCCTCGCACGTTGGCGAGCGCGAACATCATCAGTCCCACGCTCAGCCACGCCTGCACTCCCGCCATGACCAGCGCCAGCAGGCCGAGCAGCATCGCGTCGTCGGTGGCGGCAGCATCGATGGGTGGAAGCAGATTGAACAGCAGATTGAGCGCAACGTAGAACGCGAGCAGCAGAGGATGCTGGCGCGCCGACTCCACACCTTTTCTCAGAAGGTCGAGCCCGGCCGGTTGCATCGTGACTCTTTAGCGCAGTGTGTCGACGCACCCAAAGTCGTGGCTGTTGCGATGGCTTTGAACCGGCGCTGTCCCAGGCTACTGGTGAGCGCAGATGGCAACGCGTCTGCTCGATCCACCAACGCTTCCTCGTCAGGTCTTCGCCAGCGACCTCCTGGCCGGGAAGACAGCGCTCATCACCGGCGGGGGAAGCGGTCTCGGACGCGCAATCGCGGAGCAGATGGCGGCAGCAGGCGCGGATCTTCTCCTGGCAGCGCGCAACCAGGAACGGCTCGAGCAGGCAGCGCGCGAAATCGCCGAGGCTACCGGGCGACGAGTGGAGACCGGCACCGTTGACATCCGCAACCGTGAAAGCGTCGAGGCGCTGGCCGCACGTGTGCGAACACTCGGCGTTCGCGTCGACATCCTGGTCAACAACGCCGGCGGACAATTCGCGCAGCCCGCGCGCGACTTTCGGCCCAAGGGCTGGAACGCCGTCATCGAGACCAATCTGACCGGAACCTGGAACATGATGCAGGTCTTCGGCGTGCCGATGCTCGAAGGCGAGGGCGGCTGCATCGTCAACGTGATCGCCGTGGTCGGTCGGGGATTTCCGGGCATCGCCCACACCGGTGCAGCGCGCGCCGGCGTTCTGGAGCTGTCGCGCACGGTAGCCTACGAGTGGGGACCGAAGGTGCGCGTCAACTGCGTCGCCCCCGGCGCCATCCGCACCGAGGCGTTCGAGAACACCTATCATCCCGACATCGACAAGCTGTGCGAGGGAATTCCCATTCCCCGTTTCGGCCAGCCGCAGGAAGCCGCCTACGCGGTGACGTTCCTGGCTTCTCCGGCCGCGGCTTGGATCACCGGCGAGGTTCTCTACGTGGCCGGCGGCGCGCAGAACTATGGCGACAACCAGGCGCTCTTCGACGAGGCGTTCGGCAGGAACTCATGAAGCTGGAGCAGATCGCCAAGGACGTCTACGCCTACCTGCAGCCCGACAAGGGCCTGGGCTGGAGCAACTCGGGACTGATCGCGCGCGGGGGAGGGCTCGTCGTCGATACGCTCTGGGACCTTCCGCGCACGCGCGCGATGCTGCAGACCTACCAGAGCGTGCATCCGCAGCAGCCGCGGCGGGTGGTCAACACGCATCACAACGGCGACCATTGCTGGGGCAACCAGGTCTTCGAAGGCGCCGAGATCATCGGCCATCGGCTGTGCGCCGAGGGAATGCTGCACGACATCAAGCCCGAAGCGCTGCAGACGATGCTTTCGGGGCCCGTTCCCCAAGGCCTCGAGCGCTTTGCCGAGGCGCTGCGCGCCTACGACTTTCGCGGAATTCGCATCACGCCGCCGACCACTCTGTTCGAGGAGCGGCTCGATCTGGACCTGGACGGCATTCCCGTCGAGATCCGCTACGTGGGGCCGGCGCACACGCTCGGCGACGCCATCGTGCATCTGCCCGAGCAGCGCATCGTCTTCGGCGGCGACGTCATGTGGAACCGCTGCACGCCGATCGGCTGGGAGGGCACGTACGCGCAGTGGTTCGATGCTCTGGATCGCATCGCCGGCTTCGAGCCCGACGTCGTCATCCCGGGGCATGGGCCGCCCACCGACGTCGAAGGCGTGCACGAGGTTCGCCGCTACTTCGAATACGTGCTGGCCGAGTCCCGCGACTTCTACCAGCAAGGCCTGAGCGAGCTGGATGCGGCGCGACGCATGGACCTTGGCCCCTACGCCGAATGGAACGAGCCTGAGCGCCTGATCTTCAACGTCCGCCGCGCCTACCGGGAGCTGCGCGGCGAGTACGACGCCACCGTCGATGCGCTGGCAGTGCTACGCGAGATGCAGATTCTCGCCGACGAGATGACGGCGCGGAAATAGGAAATGGGGTCAGGTACTGAAAGTGTGGGTGCTGCACCCACACTTTCCGTACCTGACCCCTATCTGTTCCCGTGCGTCGACGTGCTCGCCGCCGACGGCGGCCGCCACGGCAGCGTGCGTCAGCTTGCCGTCGCACACGTTCAGGCCGTTTCGCAGATGCGCATCGTCGAGTAGGGCTGTGCGCCAGCCCTTGTTGGCCAGCGCCAGCACGAACGGGAGCGTCGCGTTGTTGAGCGCGAACGTGGAGGTGCGCGCCACGGCGCCCGGCATGTTGGTCACGCAGTAGTGCACCACGCCTTCCTCGACGTAGGTCGGTGCGGCATGCGTGGTGGGGCGGCTGGTCTCGAAGCAGCCGCCCTGATCGATCGAGACGTCGACGACGACCGAGCCGCGCCGCATCGTGCGCAGCATCTCCCGGCTGACCAGCTTGGGCGCGGCCGCGCCCGGAACCAGTACCGCACCGACCACGAGATCGGAGTGCGCGACGTGCTGCTCGATCGCATCGACGGTCGCGAACGCCGTGTTGAGCTTGGCGCCGAACTGAAGGTCGAGCTCGTAGAGACGCGGCAGGGACTTGTCGATGATGGTCACGCGCGCTTCCAGGCCCATTGCCATGCGTGCGGCATTGGTGCCCACCACGCCGCCGCCCAGGATCAGGACGTCGGCCGCCTTGACGCCCGCCACGCCGCCGAGCAGCATGCCGCGCCCGCCGCGCGGCAGCTCCAGGCAGTGCGCGCCGGCCTGAATCGACATGCGCCCGGCAACCTCGCTCATCGGCGCGAGCAGCGGCAGCCCGCCGCGCGCGTCGGTCACGGTCTCGTAGGCGATGCCGACCGCGCCGGTGGCCAGCAGTCCGCGCGTCAGCTCGGCATCGGCCGCAAGGTGCAGGTAGGTGAACAGCACCTGCCCCTGGCGCAACATCGCCAGCTCGGACGCCTGCGGTTCCTTTACTTTGACGATCATGTCGGCGCGCTCGAAGACGGCGGCCGCGTTCTCGACGATGGTAGCGCCGACGCCGCGATAGTCGTCGTCGTCGAGCGCGATGGCGTGTCCGGCGCGCGTCTCGACCACCACCTCGTGGCCATGGAAGACCAGCTCGCGAACACTGGCCGGCGTCAGGCCGACGCGCGCCTCGTCGGGCTTGATCTCGCGCGGGATGCCGACGATCACTGCCGTCCTCCGTCCTCGGTCGAGCGACGGATCGTCACCACCACCGACTTGTACGTCGGCGTGCGGCTGCCTTCGGCGAAGCTGTCGATCGCCACCAGCGGATTGGCCTCCGGGAAGTACGCCGCCACGCATCGCCTCGGAATGCCGTAGGGCACGACGCGGAAGCGATGGATCGTGCGCACGACGTCGCCGTGGCGGCTGGAAACGTCGACTTCGTCCTCGGCCGAGAGCCCGAGGTCGGCAGCGTCGTCGTCGTTCAGAAAGATGACGTTGCGCCGTCCCTTGATGCCGCGATAGCGGTCATCGAGCCCGTAGATGGTCGTGTTGAACTGGTCGTGGCTGCGGATCGTCATCAGCAGGAACTCGTCGCGCGCCAGGCGCCGGCCCACCAGAGGATTGATCGTCAGATGCGCCAGCCCATCGGAAGTGGCGAAGCGACGATCGCGTGCGCCGTTGGGAAGGCGGAACCCGCACTGCTCGCGGACGCGCTCGTTGAAACGCTCGAAGCCGGGAATGACGCGCTCGATGCGGTCGCGAATGCGGTCGTAGTCGGCGACCAGGTCCTCCCACGGGACCTTGCTTGCACGCCCGAGCGTGGCGCGCGCAAGACCGGCCACGATTGCCGGCTCGCTGCGAAGATGCTCGGAGGCGGGCGACAGGTTTCCTTGCGACCGGTGCACCATGCTCATCGAATCCTCGACGGTGACGAACTGGTCGCCGCCGGCCTGCTGGTCGCGCTCGGTGCGGCCGAGAGTGGGCAGTATGATGGACTCGACGCTTCCGATCAGGTGCGAGCGATTGAGCTTGGTCGATACGTGGACGACCAGATCACAGCTGGCCATTCCCTGCTCGGCGCGCTCGCTGTCGGGAGTTGCCGCCGCGAAATTGCCGCCCATGGCCAGGAAGACGCGGACCTTGCCGCCGGCCATCTTCTGCAGCGTCGCCACCGTGTCCAAGCCGTGATCGCGCGGCGGTTCGAAGCCGAATTCGCGCTGCAGGTTGTCCAGGAACGTCGTGGTGGGCCGCTCGCTGATGCCCATCGTGCGATCGCCCTGCACGTTGCTATGGCCGCGCACAGGGCAGACACCTGCGCCGGGCCGGCCGATGTTGCCGCGCAGCAGCAGGAGGTTGGTCACCTCGCGCACGTTGGCGACGCCATGCTTGTGCTGCGTCAGTCCCATCGCCCAGCAGGCAATGACGCTGCGGGCACCGGCGTAGATCTGCGCGGCCTCGGCCATCTGCTCGCGACCGACACCGCTCTCTTCCTCGAGATCCTCCCAGCTGCTCTGCGCGACATGCTCGCGAAGCGCCTCGAAGCCGCTGGTGTGCTTTTGCAGGAACGCGTGGTCCAGGACCTGTCCCGGCCGTGCTTCTTCCATTTCCAGGACGTGCTTGATGATGCCCTTGAGCAGCGCGACGTCGCCGCCGATCCTTACCTGGAGGTACAGGTCCGACAGCTCGGTGCTGCGGCCGCTGATGAGTTCGAGCGGCCGCTGCGGATTCGAGAAACGGACCAGGCCGAGCTCGCGCAGGGGATTGATGCTGACGATCCTGCAGCCTCGCTCCTTGGCGCGCTGGAGCGTGATCAGCATGCGCGGATGGTTGGTGCCGGGGTTCTGGCCCAGGATGAAGATCGCGTCCGCTTCAGCGAAATCGTCGAGGCTGACCGTGCCCTTGCCGACGCCGATGGTCTCGCCGAGGCCGGTGCCGCTGGATTCGTGACACATGTTGGAGCAGTCGGGAAGATTGTTGGTGCCGAGCTCGCGCACGAAGAGCTGGTACAGGAACGCCGCCTCGTTGCTGGTGCGGCCCGAGGTGTAGAAGACCGCTTCATCCGGCGAGGCGAGCGAGCGCAGCTTGCTGCCGATGTGCCCGAGCGCTTCGTCCCACGAGATCGGCTCGTAGGCGTCACGGCCGGCACGGCGAATCATGGGCTGGGTCAGGCGGCCCTGCGCTTCGAGCCAATGCGCGCTCTGCTCGCGAAGTCGCGAGACCGGCCATGCCGAGAAGAAGCCGGCATCCAGCCGCCGCGTGGTCGCCTCGTGCGCGACGGCCTTGGCGCCGTTCTCGCAGAACTCGGCAAAGGAGCGGTCGCCCGCCTCCGGCCATGCGCAGCCTGGACAGTCGAAGCCGCCCTCCTGGTTGAGCCGGTAGAGCGCGCGCGTACCACGGGCGACGCCCGCTTCGGCGAACGTGCGTCGCAACGCGTGGACGACGGCGTCCATTCCCGCTGCCGCCTTGGACGTTCCGACCTTCTCGCTCACGACCGCACTCGTCCCGTATGCGCGTAGACGTTCATCGCATCGCCGCGCAGGAAGCCCACCAGCGTCATGCACGCAGCGTCGGCCATCGCCACTGCCAGCGACGAGGGCGCCGAGACCGCGGCCACCAGCGGGATGCGTGCCGCCAGCGCCTTCTGCACGACCTCGTAGGAGATGCGCCCCGACACCATCAGCATGTGGCCGGAAAGCGGCATGCGCGCGTTTCGCAGCGCCCAGCCCACGACCTTGTCGACGGCGTTGTGGCGGCCGATGTCCTCGCGCGCCACCAGCAGGCTGCCGCTGGCGTCGAAAAGGCCGGCGGCGTGCAGGCCGCCGGTGCGATCGAAGATCCTCTGCTGCTGGCGCAGGCGGTCCGGCATGGCGGCCACGGCCGCTGCGTCGAAGACCGCAGCGTCATCGAGAGGCGGCGCGGCGGCCATCGCGTTCTCGATGGTGGCCTTGCCGCAGATCCCGCAGCTGCTGCTGGCGTAGAGGTTGCGGCGCAGGGCCGACAGGTCGATGCGGACGTGGGGAGCCAGCGTGGCCCGGATGATGTTGTCCTGTGCCTCGGGCGAGGCGGCGACCGTGCAGTGACGGATCGAGTAGACGTCCTGCGGAGAGGCCACCACGCGCTCGGTGACCAGGAATCCCAGCGCCAGCTCCTCGTCGTGGCCGGGCGTGCGCATGACGACGGCGAGCGAGACCGGCCCGAGCTGGATCTCCAGCGGCTCCTCGCAGACGACTTCGTCGGTGCGGTCCTCGGCTCGCAGATCGGCGAGGTGCCGCATCGGGACGGTCGCGGATCCGAGGACTTCGGATTCGCTACCCTTGCGTGAGCCGATCGGGCGCATGAAGGGCAAGCCTAGCAGAAATACGCCGCAGAAAAGCATCGTCAGCTCGACGTCCGCTCGAAGAACCCCTAGTCTCGCCGCGCCCGGGTGCTTGCCGCACCCTGAAGGCCTCGCTCCGTAATGTCCGAGCAACGTACCGATGCCCATCGCCGCCGTGATGCTCTGCTGGGCCTCGGCGTGTTCTGTCTTCTGGCGGTGCTGGCGGCAGGCGTGTGCGCCTGGGTCGTGATGCGCGCGGGCTGAGTGATGCTCGCAACCGCGCGCCAGCAGTTGCAAGCCGTCGCTGCGTCGATAGCGACGCAGCATCGAGCAGCGCTGCGTCGCGCGGCGGCGCGCGTCACGGCCGCCAAGTTCGTGGCGGGAGCTCCAATGGAGCAGGGCGTGCGAGATCAGTGGCCGCTGCCGGGGCCGACCATCTTCTCGGGCCGCACCGCCGCGTCGAACTGTTCTTCGGTGCAAAGCCCCAGCTCCAGCGCAGCCTGTCTCAGCGTCTTGTTCTCGGCGTGCGCCTTCTTGGCGATCTTGGCAGCCGCGTCGTAGCCCACCAGCGGCGCCAGCGCAGTCACCAGCATGAGCGAGCGCTCCAGGTTCTCACCGATGCGCGCCAGGTCCGGCTCGATGCCGGCCACGCAATGCTCGTCGAACGATGCGCACGCATCGCCGAGCAGCCGAATGGATTGCAGCAGGTTCCAGATCATCACCGGCTTGAACGTGTTGAGCTCGAGGTGGCCGCTGGCGCCGGCGAAGGCGATGGCGACGTCGTTGCCGAGCACCTGCGCACAAACCATCGTCATCGCCTCGCACTGCGTCGGATTGACCTTGCCAGGCATGATCGAGCTGCCGGGCTCGTTCTCGGGAAGATGCAGCTCGCCGATGCCGCTGCGCGGGCCGGAGGCGAGCAGGCGGATGTCGTTGGCGACCTTGTTGAGGCTGACCGCCAGCGTTCGCAGCGCGCCGCTGAGCTCGACGATGGCGTCGTGCGCGGCCAGGGCCTCGAACTTGTTGGCGGCGCTGACGAAGGGATGACCGCTGAGCTGCGCGATCCTGCTCGCGACCAGATCGGCGAACCCGGCAGGAGAATTCAGCCCGGTACCTACGGCCGTGCCGCCGGCTGCCAGCGGCAGAAGCGCCTCGGAGGCGCGCTCGACGCGGGCGATTCCGAGGCGGACCTGCGCGGCGTATCCGGAGAATTCCTGCCCGAGCGTCAGAGGCGTTGCGTCCTGCAGATGCGTGCGTCCGATCTTGACGATCGAGCCGAACGCGGCCGCCTTGGATTCGAGCGAGGTGGCCAGGGCATGCGCCGCGGGAAGCAGATGCTCGCGCACGCGGACGAAGGCCGCCACGTGCATGGCAGTCGGAAACATGTCGTTGGAGGACTGGCTGCGATTGACGTCGTCGTTGGGGTGAACCGGCTTCTTGCCGCCCAGCGGCTGACCGGCGATCTGGTTGGCACGGTTCGCGATCACCTCGTTGGCATTCATGTTGGTCTGCGTGCCCGAGCCGGTCTGCCAGACCACTAGCGGAAAGTGGTCGTCGAGACGTCCGTCGATGACTTCCTCGGCAGCCGCGACGATGAGGTCGGCCTTGTCGCGCGCCAGCACGCCGAGCTCGGCATTGGCCAGGGCCGCCGCCTTCTTGACGATGCCGAGGGCCCGGATCATCTCGCGCGGAAAACGCTCGCCGCCGATGCGGAAGAATCGCAGGCTCCGCTCCGTCTGCGCGCCGTAGTAGCGATCGTCGCGCACCTCGATCTCGCCCATGCTGTCGCGTTCTATTCGCATACCGATCCTCGGGTCCGGGGTCAGGAACTGAAAAGCCGGTTTTTCATCGTCGCGGCGCCGGATCAGAGCCGTGCATTCGAGAGTTTTGACGCATGACGGCATCGACCGCGGCCGCCGCATCGAAGCACCCCGATGCAGCTGACTCGACCAACAGTGGTCAACGCTAGACCATCCGGCTCCCTTTGGTAAGGCGCCGGTCCGGCACGTGCCGCTTCGGTGTTGCGCGTGAGCGCACCGGGCCGCCGCGACGCCTTTCTCGGGCTCGCCGTCAGGGGTAAGGTCCGCGCCGACTTTCAGCACAGAGGTGGAAGATGAGTGAGGAGGCCAGCCGCGTCGAGCGGCCCACGGTCGAGGCTCTCGACAGTGTTCTCGGAGTTCCCTTCAAGGTCCTGGACGACGGTTTCGTCCGCGTCGTCGATTACATGGGCGCCGACGAGTCCATCGTGCAGGCAGCGCGCGTCTCCTACGGCCGCGGCACCAAGAAAGTGCACGAGGATCGCGGCCTGATCCGCTATCTCATGCGCCACTGGCACACGACGCCCTTCGAGATGTGCGACATCAAGCTGCACGTCCGCGTCCCGATGGACTGCTGGCGTCAGTGGATCCGGCACAGGACTGCATGCCTGGCGGAGGGGACGGAGATCTACTTCGATTCTACTGGAGGGTCAGGCAGCGAAGGCCCCACCAGAATCACGATCCAGGATCTGTGGCAGCGTTGGCATGGCAGCGACGATCGTCGTGTGGAATTGCGGGCGAAGCCTCTACGGCAGCTTCGAGAAGACAGTTTGCGCGTCGGCACGACATCCATCGTCGATGTCTATAAAAACGGTCCCAAGCCCGTCTTCGCGATGATTCTCGCCGACGGTAAGAAGATAGAGGCGACGAAGGACCATCAGTTTTTCTTCAGCAACGGGTGGGCAACGCTGGAGCACGCAACAGGACTTCGGTGCGAACTCGGTAGCGCCGCATGGAATCGAGCCGACGTCTACCTGTATGTGAACGGTCTCGAAGTTGCCGCGACGACGTCGCACGAAACGGCGCCGAGTGGTCAACGGCATGCCTACACCATCGCCAAGCTCGTCCGCATCGAGCGCTTCGAATACGTTGGTGAAAAGGAAACGTACGATCTCGAAGTGGAAGGTCCTTTCCACAACTTCATCGCCAACGGGATCGTCACCCACAATTCCGTGAACGAGTACAGCACCCGCTATTCCATCGCGATCGATGCTGCGCAGCGCGCTGGCGAGAACGAGTGGCGTGCGCAGTCCAGCGGCAACCGCCAGGGCAGCGAAGGTTATCTCGATACGGAGCAGGGACGTGCGCTCAGCGAGCGTGAGCGCGAGCTGCATTCGATGTCGCGCGAGATCTACCAGGAGCGCCTGCAGCTCGGCGTGGCGCGCGAGCAGGCGCGAAAGGACCTTCCGCTGTCGACGTACACGGAGGCCTACTGGAAGACGAACCTCCACAACCTCTTCCACTTCCTGCGGCTTCGCATGGACGAGCATGCGCAGGAAGAGATCCGCGACTATGCCAAGGTGATCGGCGAGCAGATCGTCGCGCGATGGGTGCCCATCGCCTGGGAGGCGTTCCTCGACTACCAGTTCAACGCGACGGGTCTTACGCGGCTCGAGCTTGCCGTCGTGCGAGCCGTGGCCAGCGGAGATGCCGACGCTGCCACGCGCGCGGCCGCGAGCTACGGATGGCTCGAGCAGGGTGCCAAGGGCCTCAAGGTCAACCGCGAGCGCGGCGAGTGCGAGGCCAAGCTGCTCGACCTCGGTCTCTCGGTTCCCTGGGACAGCTAGGCCGACCGCGCTCAGGCTGCAGCGTCAGCGCTGCAACCTGCGGCGGCGTCCAGCATTTGCGACGTTCGACGGCGCCTACCCCGCGCCTTCGCGCAGAGCCGCAATCCTTACGGCGCCTTGTGCCCCGCCTTGAACGACACGCCGTCGTTCTTCTTGACGTCGGTACCGTCGAAGCTTGCTTCCCAGCATGATCCTTCGCTGTTCAGCAGATGCGCGGACACGGGCAGCTCGAGACCGCCGGTCATCGACAGCGCGGGAATGTTCACGCCCTGCGCCTTCAGCTTGAGCTGTCCCTTGCCGGGCGCGGTCGTTCCCTTGGCCGACAGCCCTGCGATGCCGTCGTTGACGGCCGGCTTGCGCCGGTCCTTGTAGGCGATGCCCGAAGGCGGATTGCCGCTGAGCGTCCAGCACGGATCGGCGCCGCAGTCCTCGCCGCGCGGTGCGGTCAGCCGCGCCAGCACGCTGTCGCCCTCGCGGATGCACAGCGTGTAGTCGGTGCCGACGGCCGGGGCACCGAGATCGTCAAACTCGAAGGTACCCTTGAGCCATTGGAACGAGATCTTGTCCTTCGCGTCGTCGTCGGAGCCGGTGATGCTGAGCTGGGTCTTGGCCGCGGTGGCATTGCAATCCGAAGGCGCCTCGCCCGAGCAGAGACCACCCGTGCACACGTCGTCGACCGTACACGGGTCGCCGTCGTCGCAGAGGGAACCCTCGCCGCCGGGATTGGCATGCACGCACACTCCCGCCTCGTTGCAGGTGTCCTGACCGTTGCACGCATCGCCGTCGTCGCACGGGATGAACGCAATCGGCTGATGCACGCATCCGCCCGGATAGTTGCAGTAGTCGTTGGTGCACGGGTTGGAGTCGTCGCACGAGAGCGGGCTGTTGCCCATGCATACGCCGTCGGTGCACACGTCCGGTCCCGAGCAGACGTCGCCGTCGTCGCAGGCCAGGCCGTTCAGGTTGGTGTGGACGCAGCCGCCCGCGCCCGATGCCGGACTGGAAGGATTGCACGAATCGGCAGTGCAACCCTGACCGTCGTTGCAGTCATCGTCGCTGTTGCAGACGCAGAACGAGTCGCCTTGCGTCGGCCGGTTCTGCACGCACTGGCTCGAGTCGTAGCCGGCGTAGAACGGGCGTGAGTAGAAGGTGCAGTTGTACTTGCTCTCCATGAAGCAGGTGAACTCGGGGAAGAAGATCTCGTTGTGCGAAATGCAGCAGCCGAAGCACTGCGGGAGCATCGAGTCAGACTGCTGCTGCTGGCACATGCCGGAGGCATGGCACACGGCCGTGTAGCAGGGGTCGGGCTCTCCGCTGCCGGGCGGATCCTCGGGAATGTAGTGCTGGCAATCGCCCGCATCCCTGCATTCGACGCACGCGCCGGCGGCGCTGCAGAAACGATTGTTGCAGTCCGCGTCGCTCTCGCACTGGACGCAGCGGCCGTCGGTGCAATAGGGCTGCTCGCCGGGACATTGCATGTCGTCGCTGCAGGGGCCGCAGGTTCCGGTGCCCACGTCGCAGATCGGCTCGTCGTTGCTGCAGAAGGAATCGTCGGTGCATTCGCCGCACGACCCGTCGGGCAGGCAGGCCGGTGTGGCAGGGTTCGATCCGCAGTCGGCGACGGATTCGCATTCTTCGCATACGCCTAGCGCTTCGTTGCACGTCGGCGTCATCCCCGTGCACTGGCTGATGTCGCTCAGGGAGCATTGCCGGCACTCGCCGCTGTCGAAGTTGCAGGCGGGCGTGCTGCCCGTGCACTGACTGGTGTCAGAGCCGCCGCACTGCCGGCACGTGCCCGACTCGAAATCGCACGCGGGTGTCGGGGCGGCGCAGTGACTGTCGTCGGTGCACTGCGTGCATTCGCCGAAGAAACCGCAGATCGGAGTGCCGGGTCCGCAGTCGGCGTTCGTCTCGCAGGCAAGCGCCGGCGTCACGTGCATGGCCAGGAAGAGCGAGGCACCGAGAACGATTGCGCGAAAGATGCCGCGCGGTCTGCGCGCTGCCGGTGTGACGACCATGTCGAACCCCCGGGCGCCGGTCGCGCCGTAAGCGGTTTTCTATTCCAACGATGAGGCTCTGACCACGGCGATTTCAGGGAAATCACGCCGAGGCGCACCATGATTGGGGGTCATTGCGGCCGCGGCACGACCTCTTCGACGAACTCGCGCACGCCGCGCAGGTAGTCCTCGCGCGCCTCGTAGAAGCCGTCGTTGTGACCGCCGCGTATCTCGAGGAAGCGTTTGGGCTGCGGCGCCGCTTCGAACAGCGCGCGGCCCTGCGCGAACGGCACCAGATCGTCCTGCGGGCTGTGCACGATCAGTACCGGCACCTTCAGTCCGCGGACACGCTCGAGGTTGGGGTAATGGATGCGCATGAGCTGGCCGAGCAGTCCCACGCGCATCACGTGGGCGACCATGTCGGGAATGGAGGTGAACGTCGCTTCCAGCACCACACCGGCCGGCTGGTGATGCTCGATCAGCCCGAGCGCGACGCCGCCGCCGAGCGAGCGGCCGATGACGACGATCTGCGATGGATCGACGCCGCGCGTCTCGGTGATGTGCCGCCACGCAGCCTTCGCGTCCAGGTAGGTGCCTTCCTCGCTGGGCGATCCCTCGCTGAGCCCGTAGCCGCGATAGTCGATGAGAAGGACGTTCCAGCCGCAGGCGTGGTAACCGCGCACGGCATCGAGCCAGTACGAAATGTTGCCAGCGTTGCCGTGGAGGAACAGGACCGTGGCGCCCGCGTTCTCGTTGGGAAGCCACCAGCCGTGAATGGCCACGCCGTCCTCGGTCTTCATGCGCACTTCCTGGTACGGCAGTCCGAGGTCGGCGGGACTGGCGACCATCTCGCGCGAGGGGAAATAGAGGAAACGACTTTGCAGTGCGGTCAACACGGCAAGAACCACGGCCACGCCGACAGTGGCACGGACGATCTCGCCCGACCAGCCGCGCAGCCGGCGACGGCCCGGTCGTTCGGTTTCGGAGGCGGTCGTCAACTCGCGCGCTTCACGCCGTGGGCCGGCAGCGCGTCAGTTCTCGGCCGTGACGATCCATGCGGCCGCGGGCATGCGCACGCCCTTTGGACCGTCGAACTGCTGCATCGACTCGCGGATCTCCTCGGCGATGGTCTTTCGCACCGGATCGGGCACGTCCTTGAGTGCCCGTGAAACCGGACCAAGGTCGATGATGAACTGCACCGTCTGCTCGATGTCGGTGCCGCCGCCGATGGCCATGTCGCGGTTGAAGGCTTCCACCGAGATGCCGCTGTAGCCGGCATTGCGAAGGATGCGGTGGACGCGATCGGCGTCGCCGAACGCGAAGGGCCCGGGGGCGTCCGGGGTCATCGGCATCTCCACGGTCACGTGCTTCATCGCGATCATCATCGGTACGGTCACCCAGGGGTTCTTTTGTGCCGGCTGCCAGCAGACGAACGCGACGTGGCCGCCGGGACGCAAGGCGGTGCGCATGTTCTCGAACGCCTTGACGGGATCCTCGAAGAACATGACGCCGAAGCGCGAGTAGAGGATCTCGTACTCCTCCTCGGCAAACCGGTGCGTCTGCGCGTCGACCTCTTCGAACGATACGTTGGCGATCCGCTCCTGCTGGGCACGCTGGCGCGCCAGCTCCAGCATCGGACGCGAGATGTCGATTCCGACCGCGCGTCCGCCTGAGGCCAGCTGCCTGCCGAGCATCAGCGTGGTGCTGCCGCATCCACAGCCGACATCCAGAACGTGCTCGTTGCCGGTGATCGATGCCGCTTCCATCGCCGCCAGCCCGAGGGCTTCGAGCTGGCTGTCGAGCATCTGCTGGAAGCGGACCCACTTCGGTCCGCCCACTTCGTTCCAGTACTCGATCTGTTCGGCGTTGGCCGTGTTGGCAGCGTTGCTCATGAAGGCGTCTCCTGCATTGGAATGCGCCCGACGGCGCCGGGCCTGCGAAGCTTACGCGCTCGCTGCAGCCCATCCAATGCTCGCGGCCACGAAAAGTCGCCGCCGGTGCTCGTCGACGGAGCCATGCGGCGCCGGACCTAGCGCCCGTCCCCCACGTGCCGGTAGGACGCAATGCGTCGCGAGGTTGCCCGCTGGTGGGATGTGTTCTAGTTTCGCGCCCTGCCGCGTCGTTGCCGCCGGAATTTCGTCGTTTCGCGGATCCGCGCTCCAGGAGGACGTCCCATGGCCATGCCGAAAGACATCGGCGTCATCGATCTCATGCTCGAGCTGCCCACCGATGATCGGGGTACCTGGTACGACTTCATGAAGCCGCTGCTCATGGACCAGGAAAGCCGCGAGCTCTTCAAGTTCCCCGCCGAGTACATGTTCAAGGCGGTGCCGACGGTGCGCGAGTCCGACGACTACCTCGGTATCGCGCTCGACGAGATGGACAAGTACGGCATCGAGAAGGCGATGATCAGCGTGCGCTTCGGCAACCCGCTGGGCGCGCGGGCGCTGCGCGAGCACCCGGACCGCTTCATCGGCAGCTACGCCGTCGAGCCCAATCTGGGCATGGAAGGAGTGCGCGATCTGCGCCGTGCGGTGCAGGAACTGGGCGCCAAGGCGGCAACGGCATTTCCCGCCGGCTGTGTTCCGCAGGTCCCGATCAACGACAAGAAGTTCTTCCCCATCTATGCGGCGTGCGTCGATCTGGACATTCCGATCTTCGTCTGTGCCGGTATCCCGGGTCCGCGCGTTCCGGCCGCCTGCCAGCACGTGGAGCTGATCGACGAGGTCTGCTGGTTCTTTCCCGAGCTCAAGTTCGTGACCCGCCACGGCTGCGAGCCGTGGACCGACCTGATGGTCAAGCTGATGCTCAAGTACCCGAACCTCTATTATTCGACGAGTGCGTTCGCGCCCAAGTACTACCCCAAGGCCATCATCGACTTCGCCAACACCCGCGGCGCCGACAAGATACTGTACGCGGGTTACTTCCCGATGGGGCTGTCCCTCGAGCGTATCTTTACCGACATGCCCGACGTGCCGTTTCGCGACCACGTCTGGCCGAAGTTCCTGCGCGAGAACGCGCTGCGGGTGCTGAAGCTGTCGTAGCGCTCAGGCTGCGCCAGAGAGCGCCTGGAGGACGATGTCCGGCGTCAGGATGCTCGGCAGCAGCACGGGCTGGCTTCCCTCGCCCCGTGGATACAGCACGTACAGCGGCACGCCGTTGCGACCGAACGATTGGAGGGCACGGGTGACCTCCGGATCCCCGCGCGTCCAGTCGCCCTTCATCGCCACGACGTCGAGCTCGCGCAGCCGGCTCTGCACCGCGGGCGACTGCAGCGCCACGCGTTCGTTGACCTTGCACGACAGGCACCAGTCCGCGGTGAAATCGACGAAGACGGGCCGGCCCTGCGCGCGAAGCTCGGCCAGCCTGCCTGCATCGTACGGTGTCCACGCAACGCCGCTCGGGTCCTCGCCCGCCGCCGCGCATTCGATCGCAGTGGGCAGCGAGGCTGCCGATGCCACCAGCGCGACGCCCGCGACCAGCGCCGTGGCCGTGGCTCCGCGCGCGAACATTCGTCCGAGGGCAGCAAGAGGCGCTGGCCCAAAGCGACCGCCGATCCAGGCCGCGACGCCGATCAGCAGAAAACCCGACAGCAGGCGAAGCACGCCGTCGTTGCCGACCTGCTGCCCGAACACCCACACCAGCCACAGCACCGTTGCGAGCAGCGGAAAGGCCATCGCCTGGCGGAACGTTTCCATCCACTCGCCGGGACGCGGAAGGCGCCGCAGCAGAGCGGGCATGCAGGACAGCAGCACGTAGGGAGCGGCCATGCCCGCGCCGAGCGCGGTGAAGACGGCCATGGCGATCATCGGTGGTTGCGCCATCGCGAAGCCGAGCGCGGCGCCCATGAACGGCGCGGTGCATGGCGTTGCCAGTACGGTCGCGAGCACGCCGCTGAAAAAGGATCCTCGGTAGCCGTCGTGGGAATCGAAGCGGCCGGCCGCGCTCGGCACCAGGCTTCCGATGGCAAAGATCCCGAGCAGGTTCAGCGCCATCGCGAAGAGCAGCAGCGCCAGCACCGCCACGAAACCCGGTTCCTGGAGCTGGAAACCCCAGCCCATCGCTTCCCCGCCGGCGCGAACGAGCAGCAGCATGCCGGCCATGATCCAGAACGAGACGATCACTCCTGCGGCGAACACGTATCCGTGACGCCGTACCTTGGCGGAGGTAGCGTGCGCGATATGGACGAAGCCCAGGATCTTCAGCGACAGGACCGGGAACACGCAGGGCATCAGGTTCAGGATAAGGCCGCCCGCGAATGCGAGGGCCAGCGCGACGAGGAGCGTGACCTTCTCCGCTTCGGGGACGGCCGAAGCGGCGGCGCTCGTGTCGGCCGCGCGAAGCGGCGCGCTGGCGGAACGATCAGCGGGAGTATCTGCTGCGTGAAGCGGCGCAGCGCCAGCAGGCCGAGTGGCAACATCATCCGCCGCGTCAGGCGGCGCGCTGGCAGCACGAGCAGCGGCCGATGTACCTGCCGTGCCAAGCGGCGCAGCGGGCGAAGCGGCATCGTGCATGGCGCCGCTGCCGCCGGCAGCACCACCAACGTTCGCGTCGAAAGACGGAGATGCCGCGGCAGTGACGGGAGCGGCGACCTCGATGGCCGGCACCTTGCCGGCAGCGTCCCAGCCATTGCGTGCCACGACGACCGCTCGGACCGTCGCCGGCAGCGCCTTGGCGCCGGCACGCTTTCGCATGACGACTTCCAGACCGCGATCGGTTGCCCTGGCTACCGCCGCGACGTTCTCGTCGACGACGTTGAAGTCGACCGGAAAGACCTCGACATCCTGTGTGGAAGGATAATCGCCGGCAGGTCCGTCCAGCTTCAGGACGATCGAATCTGCGCCATCGATCAGGCGCGCACGGTACTGGTCGAGAGCGCGAGGTACGCGATGGCGAACGGCGCGGAACAGCGCGGCAACCGTCGCATCCGGTTGTGGCGGCGCATCGCTGACCGGCACGTCGAGGGCAAGATCGGCCTTGCCCGGAACACAGGCGTCCTCGCGGCAGACCAGCCAGCTGACGTTGGCGGCGATGGCGAGATTCTCGCCGCGCGGTGCGCTGCTCGGTACATCGACCGTGGCCAGCAGCGTCAGATCGCCCTTGTAGCCGTAGCCGACGTACGGCGGCTTTCCGATGCGATCGGGGTGAGGCCACTGCAGCTCGCCAGCGGAAAATCCCGGCGGCAGCGACCACTTCACGCGCGCGGCAAGGCCGGTTTGGCCTGGATTGGTCCAGTAGGTGTGCCAGCCGTGCTCGGGGACGATGCGGATTCCGAGCGCCAGGGGGGTGCCGGGCTGCGCGGTGCGCGTCTCGCTCAGAAGCTCGGCAGTTGCGTAGTTACCCTTGACCGGCTGGGCCGGGGCGGCCGAAGGCAGCGCGAGTGCAGCGCAAACGAGCAGTGCCCGCACGATCGGCCCGGAGACGCTCGACCTGGCCCGGGGGCTCGGTGTGGTCTGGATTGCAGTCATGAACTCCTGAGATGGATCGAATAGCACCGACGTTACGCCCGGGCGACCTATTCGAGCGGGTCCCCGTACCGTGACAGCCCGTGTCTGGCGCAGACCGCCGCCTTCCCCGGGGCGCGCAAATGGCCTAGGCTCGCGCCGTCTCCATGCAGATGACCGAGGAATACCAGCACGCCCTGAGCAGCGTCGGCGTGGCCACGCTCTCCGCGCTCGGTGCGATGGAAGCGGCTGCGCGCTTCCTGCATCCGCCCGAAATGCAGCGCCTGCGCGAATGGCTCCAGCCGCATTGCGAGGAGCTCGCGCAATCCCTCGAAGCCTATCGCAAGCAAGTCCCGCCGGCCCCGCTCGAGTCGTTCCACGAGCGTTTCGCCGAGGGCGCGGACCTTACGCATCGGGCCCTCGACATGTTCGTGTCGCCTAGCGATCCGGGCCAGGCGATCTTCCGCATCATGACCAGCCTGCGCACGTTCTGCCGCGCGTGCGAGACGCTCTACAGCCTGCACCGGTTTCCGCCGCTCAGTCGCTTCTTCGTCGAGCCTCCGTTCCACGACAGGCTCGAGTCGCTCGAGAAGGAGCCGCCCGAGGGCATCTCGGTCGGCCTCCATCATACGGGCGGTGAGCGCGGCGCCGACTCGCGCGGCGGCTTCTGCCTCTACGTTCCGGAAAGTTACGACGGCGGCGCCGATTGGCCCCTGGTCATCGCGCTGCACGGCGGCTCGGGCAACGGCCGCGATTTTCTGTGGTCATGGCTGCGCGAGGCGCGCGGGCGTCGCTTCCTGCTCGCCGCGGCAACCGCTCGGGGCTCGACCTGGTCGCTTGCGGGCCCCGACGTCGACTCGGCATCGCTGCGCGCGATGGTCGAGTACGTGGCTTCGCGATGGAGGCTCGATCGCAGCCACGTCCTGCTGACGGGCCTTTCGGACGGCGCAACCTATGCGCTGCTCGAAGGTCTCGCCGACGGCGCGCCGTACACGCACCTTGCGCCGGTGTCGGGCGTCCTGCATCCGGCCAACTTCGCCAACGGCAACATGACGCGGGCTCGCGGCAGGAAGATCTATCTGGTGCACGGAAAGCTCGACTGGATGTTCCCGGTCGAGCTGGCCGACGCCGCCAGCACGCACCTTCAGGAGGCCGGCGCCGAACTGGTCTACCGCCCCATCGACAACCTCTCGCACACCTATCCGCGTGAGGAGAACGACTCGATCCTGGCCTGGTTCGACGAGCGGCTTCGCCTGCCCGCCAACTGACGCGCGGGCTGCGCCGCGCGCGAGCCCGCCGGGTCTTCCTCTTCTGCGCGGCTTGAGTGGAGCGGCGGGAAGGTTAGGTTGCCGCATGGCCATTCGCCCCGTCATGACAATCGGCAATCCCGTGCTGCGACAGGTTGCGCGCGACCTGACGCCCGTCGAGATACGCTCCGAACAGACCCGCGCCCTCGTCGAGGACATGATCGACACGATGCACCACGAGGACGGCATCGGCATCGCGGCTCCGCAGATCGGCGAGTCGCTCCAGCTTGCGGTGATCCAGATCGACGTGGACTCCGAGCGCTATCCGCACTCGAAGCCCTTCGACCTTTCCGTCATCATCAACCCGCGTATCCGCGTCCTGAATCGCGCCGAGCAGGGCTACTGGGAAGGCTGTCTGTCGGTGCCGAACATGCGCGGCGAGGTATGGCGGCCGCGCCACGTGCGCGTCGACTATCTGGACCTGAACGCCGAGCCGCAGTCCATCGAGGCCGAGGGCTTTCTGGCCACGGTTTTCCAGCACGAGCTCGACCATCTGCAGGGCGTGCTCTTCCTCGATCGCATCCGCGATCCGCGAAAGCTCGCGACCATCGACGACTACACCAGGTTCTGGCTCGACAAGCCCGGCGAGCAGCACATGCCCGATTGAAACGCGCGCGGCTCTCCTTGGAGCATCGCTTGGTCGCGCGCCGACGGCGTCAGCCGCAATTCGTCCGGCTCTTAGGGCACCGCTGATGCCCTAGCGCGCGTCGCCGCGCGCCGTCAGACTGCACCAAGCCTGATGTTCCGGCGGCCGTCGCGGCGCCGCCGGATCATACGCCGCCGCCGATGCTCAGGCGTCCGTCGCCGCGCGTTGCCAGATACAGAAACACGAACGCGTACAGAGCGGCCGGCTCGCCGTGATTCTGGATCGGAAGCAGACCGTCCTTCTGATGTGCCAGGAAATAGGCCACCGCCATCGTTCCGCTGCAGAGGAATGCCGCCAGCGAGGTCTGGAAGCCGACCATCACCAGCAGCCCGCCGATCAGCTCGATTGCGCCGGCGCCGTACTGGACGAACGCGGGCATCTCGCGCGCCTCGGTCACCCACCATCCGAACAGCTTCTGGGCTCCGTGACACGCGAACAGGAAACCGGTGACGATGCGCAGCAGCGCATAGGCGATGTCTCCGTAGGGACGCAGGAACTGCATGCTGAGGTTCTCCTTTGCGAGAGACGTTGGAGATCAGGCGAGCTCGGGATCGAGCTGCCGGGACAGATTGTCACAGGGAACGCGGGCGGGTCCAGTCGCACTGCCTGCGGTCGGCGCGGGAGAACGGCCTTTCTCAGCGGGCCGTCCGCGGAAGAACGCCCTCCGGCACGGCCGTCCCACGGAAGAACGCTTTTCGGCACGGCCGTCCCACGGAAGAACGGCCTTCGGCGCCCGGCGTCGCTCTCCATCGCGGCCTCTTCGCTCAGAAGAATCGAGGCTGCGGGTTCTTTGCTTCCAGGATGCCGTCGACGCGTTCGCGATACCGCACCCGTCCATCCTCGGTCCACGGCAGGATGTAGAACGCATCGGCACGGATGCCCTCCAGGGCATGCTCGGCCACCTGCGCCGGCGAGGTCGTCTCGAGCTTGCGCCCCATCGCCTCGAACATCTGCCCGAGGCTTTCGAGCGTGACGGCCGGCGCGACCTGCGGCACTTCGCGAGTCAGCTCGGAGGGCCGGTTGCGCGCCGCGGTGAAGATGTTGGAAGCGACGATGTGCGGGCCCGGGTACAGCACGTGCGCGTGGATCGCCGATCCCTGCATCGTCAGCTGCAGATGCAGGCTTTCGGTGATGGCGCTGACGGCCGCCTTGGTGGCCGAATAGATCGGCGTGGTCGGGATCAGGATGAGCCCGCCGTTGCCCGAGGACGTGTTGACGACGTGGCCTTCCTCGCCGTGCGCGATCATTCCCGGCAGAAACGCCTTGATGCCGTGGATGACGCCCCAGACATTCACGTTCATGCACCAGCGCCAGTCGTTCAGCGGCAGCTCCCACATCGGCACGTCCTCGTGCGCGCCGACGCCGGCGTTGTTGACCAGCACGTGCACCTTGCCGAAGGCCTCGACGGCGGCATGCTCGAGCGCCTGCACCGATTCGAACGAGGTGACATCGGTGCGTACGCCGATGGCGTCGACGTCCCGGTCGCGCAGCTCGGCCACCGCCTGATCGAGCGCACCCTGTTCGACGTCGGCGACCACGACCTTCATGCCTTCGCGTGCGAAGACGTCGCACAGTGCGCGGCCGATGCCGCTTGCGCCGCCGGTGACGACGGCGGTCTTTCCACGTAGATCCTTCATCGCTCAGACCTCGATGCCGTCGCCGGAGGTGTCGTCGTAGCGCTGGTGCAGGAACGGGGTGAGCCAGTCGCCCGGTACGCTGCGCAGGACCTTGCCGTTGCTCTGCGCCGTGCCTTCCTCGTACTCGGCCAGCAGCAGGCGGCGCACGGGCACGTCGGCGACGGGGTCGAACGGCGAGTCGTAGAGGTTCAGCGTCGCGTCTTCGAGGCGCCAGGCGTTCTTGTGCTTGTGCCGCCACTCCAGCCGGACCAGCAGCGGATCGCCGTCGAAGGCTCGGGTCTTCTCGCACGCAGGCATGGCCTTGTAGCAGTAGCCGTGCTCGACGAACTCGCGCGGGCCGAGCTCGGCGCCGATGCGGCCGAGGCCTTCGAGATAGGTGATCCCCATGCGCGTGACTTCGCTGGCGACGTTGTCGCCGTCCTTCTTGAACTCGATCTGGGCGATCTTCTTCGGCTCGCCGTAGGTCTCGCGTCCCGGCACCACCGCCTGCTCCGTCGTCATCGGCATGGTGACGAGGTAGATGCCGTCGACGCCTTCGTAGGTCGTCTTGACGCCGAAGATCGCCGAGCCGATCTCGAACGTGAAGTCGGGCGAGAGATGGATGGCCACGTTCGAGAACGTCACGCAGATCTGTGGCTCCGGCCCGACCTCCAGCGGCTTGGGCACGAGCGCACGCGCGACGGCCGCGTCGGTCTCATAGACGAAGCGCAGCGAGCGCACCGTGCTGGCGAGGAACTCGGGATTGGCGTTGCGCGCCTTCTCGACCTGCTCTGGCGTCTTGACGTAACGGAGCTTGCTCATCGTCATTCTCCTTTTTTAAGGGGACAGTCCCCTTATGCGGTCAGGCGGCAGCTCTCCGCGGAACCAGTGTTTCTCGGGGCCAATGCGCGCGGCGACGGGCTCGAGCGCGGCGGCGTCGAGGCCGTAGAAGCGCACCGCGTTGCCGCCGAGCATCGCGACGACCTCGTCTTCGGGCAGGCCGCGAAACGTTTCGATCATCTGATCGCGGGTGTACGGCCACGAACCTTCGGGATGCGGGAAGTCGCTGCCCCACATGATGCTGGGCAGGCCGATGCGATGGCGCATCTCGGCCTCGCGTCTGGGCATGCACGAGGCGCCCATGGCGATGTGCCGCGCGAAGTACTCGCTCGGTTTCATCGAGAGGTGACTGCGGTAGTCGCCGAGCTTGGCCGAGTAGTGCGTCTCCTCATAGCGCTGGTCGAGAAGGGTCAGATACTCGGGCACCCAGATCGTGGTGCCTTCGGTGACGGCGACGCGCAGACGCGGATGGCGCTCCAGCACGCCGCCCCAGATCAGGAACGTCAGGGGACGCGCGCACCACCAGACGACCTCGGAGATGTAGATGCCCATGGCGCCGGGACGGTGCACGCCGTCGGGAGAGGCGATGGGACCGAACGCGTCCTCCATCGGCGCCGCGCCGGAATGGAAGTGCACGACGACGTCATTGTCCTCGCACGCCGACCACAGCGGATCGAACTTCGGATGATGATACGCATCCAGGCGGCCCCACAGGCACGGTAGAAGGATACCGCGAAGGCCGTTCCTGGCGCACCATTCGACCTCGCGCACGGCCTCGTCCACGTCCCACAGTGCGGGACACAGCGCCACGCCGACGCGGCGCTTCGGCTGCATCGCGACGAACTCGGCCAGCCAGCGATTGTGCGCGCGCGCCCCGGCCCACTGCAGCTCGGGCACGATGCGGTCCTCGACGGGAAGGGATAGGCCGGCGCCGAAAGGCGGCGTGTTCATCTCGGTGATGCCGTCGGGAAAGATGATCTCGGCGGCGATGCCGTCGGCCTCGAGAACGCGAAGGCGCACGTCGCTGTCCCAAGCGCCGGCAAGATCGACTTCGCGACCCTTGCGCCACTGCGCGTTGATGTCGGAGATCAGGAACATCTTCGACATGCGCTCCATCTCCGAGATCTGGATGGGCAGCGCCACGTCGAAGACCTCGCGATACTGCGGGTCCAGATATTCGCGATACTGCGCAGCCGGAAGACCGGCGTGGCAGTCGGAGGAAACGACGAGATGACGATCCATGCTTCCGCTCCGGAAGAAAGAGCGGGGACAGGTACTGAAAGTGCGGTTGCGGCAACCGCACTTTCAGTACCTGACCCCATCAGACGTAGAACTGTTTCACCCACTGCCGGAACTCGGCGAGGTAGGTGTCGGCTTCGCACAGCATCGGGCGTGCGCGGTGCACCTTGTTCGACCAGATACGCATGTCCTGCATGACGCCGCTGGTCAGGCCGTTCATGAAATCCTCGCCGGCGAGATCGACCATGTTGTTGGTGGCCGTCAGCAGCCATCGCGAGTGCGTGCGCTCGGCGGTGATCGGCGTCGTCGAGGAGAACATCAGGAGCCCGGCCTGCGGAATCCCTTCCGTGCGCACGGCCGACAGGCCGATTCCCCACGAGTCGCGCACCAGCTGTGTCGTGAAAGTACCCGTCGGCGTGGCGCGCTCGGTGACGCTGGTGATGCGATAGGCGCGGCCGTCGCTGTCGTAGGAGATGTCGGAGGGCAGGGGCTCGACCGCTCCGTGCACGAACTGGAAGTGCACTGGGTCGTTGTTGTTCTCGTGCATGTCCTGCACGTGTACCGGCACCTCCAGGTCGAACGTGCGCGGCTCGGACCAGTCGGGATGGCCGATCTCGGGAAGCAGTGGGAAATCCCAATGCGGCTCGCGCCCCTTCTCGTCGTGCCAGACGAAGATCATCCCGTTCTTCTCCTGCACCGGCCACGCGCGAACGGCAGCTTTGGCCGGGATGCGATCGCAGTACGGAATGTTGACGCAGGCGCCGGTCTGCCCGTCGAAAGTCCAGCCGTGGAACGGGCAACGAAGGGAATCTCCGACCACGCGCCCGCCTTCGCCGAGGTGCGCGCCGAGATGAACGCAGTACGCATCGACCACGCGTGCCTCGCCGCTGCGCGTGCGGAACAGCACCATCTCCTCGTCGAAGTAGTGGATCGATTTGACGCCGCCAGCGATGACGTCCTTGGACCAGGCCACGGCGAACCAGCCGTTGGGGATGGGAAGACGCGTATGCTCGAGCTCGCGTTTTGCCATGTCAGGTCTCCTCGGGCCGCGGCGACAGCGCGTCGGCCAGAAAGCGGGCAGCGGCGCGGGCACGCCGTGCGATGGGGTAGTCGTCGAGGTTGGCCCAGTCGAACATCAGGACGTAGTAGGCGCCCAGGATCATCTCGGTCAGCGTCTGCACGCTGTGGCGCCGGGTGACGTCGCCGGCCTTGACCCCGTCGCGCACGAGCGCGCCGAACGCCTCGTGCAGCCGGCGCGCGTGCTCGGGCTCCTGCGGCGACTGCTGCGCCGCGTGGATGATCTCGGTCAGGACGTCGCGCTGCATGGGGCCGGCTTGGCCGGCACGTTTGGCGATGCCATCAAAGAAGCGAAGCAGGCGCTCGCTCGTGGTGCGGCCCTCACGCCGAGCGGTCTCGATTTCCTCGAGCAGGATCTGGATGGACTCGGCGGCCATCGCCCTCACCACGTCCTGCTTGGCCGGGAAGTGGTTGAAGAACGTCTTGTGCGCGACGTCGGCGTGCTCGCAGATGTCGGCGACGGTGGTGGCCGTGACCCCGCGCGTCTCGAAGAGCTGGCGCGCCGCCTCGACGATGCGCGCGCGCACCTCGAGCTTGCGGCGCTCACGGCGGGTCGGGGTCAGCGAGGCGGCGGTGGACACGGGCCGGACCGTACGCCTGATTACAGGCGCGTGCAAGAGTATACTGGCGGTATACCTTTGTGGTGGTCGTGGGCGCGGCGGCCGCAGGTCGTGCGGGCCGCAGGTCGTGCGGGCCGCAGGTCGTGCGGGTCGCAGGTCGTGCGGGTCGCAGGTCGTGCGGGTCGCGGGTGTTCCTCGGTACGCCGCTGGCCCTGTGTTCCAGTGCAGAATCCGCATCTGACATTTCGCGACAGCCGCCTAGGATCGCGCCATGCCCGATTCGACCACCGAAACTCTCACCCTCGCCCGCCGATTCTTCGCCGCCATCGAAAGCGGCGACGTCGCGACCATCGCCTCGATCTATGCGCCCGGCGCGGTGGTCTGGCACAACCACGACGGCATCGCGCAGCCTGTGGACGAGAACCTCGCAACGCTGGGCGCGTTCATCGCGGCCAGCCGAGAGCGGCGTTACGAGGTCAGCCGTCTCGCGGCGTTCGAAGGCGGGTTCGTCCAGCAGCACGTGCTGACTGCCGTCTCGAACAAGGGCGCTTCCTTCGAGCTGCCCGCCTGCGTCGTCTGCAAGGTGGAATGTGGACGCATCACGCGTCTCGACGAGTACTTCGACTCAGCGCAAGTTCAGACGCTAATCGCCGGACTCGCCGGTGAAAAAGGTGCCTGACGCCGTTTCCGTCTTCATAGACGGAGCTGGAGCGCCGCTTGCGCGTGCCAGATGTGGCCCAAGCGGCCCGAAGTGATGGTGGAGCGGCAGGCGGACGTCAGAGCGAAGGGAAAGGCCACACGCGCAGCGCTTGCTCCGCGAGCCAACGGCCGCGCTCGTAGATCGCGGAATCGTCCCATACGGATCGTGACAAGTACGGCGCAAGCGTCTCTAAACTGCTCGCGTAATGTTGCAGGCCGTGACGCCCCTTGCTTCCGTTCTTCTTTATCTCCCACGCCCCGTCGCGGATCGACGTGTTCAGCTTCGTTGACAATAGTGAAAGGTTCCCCAGCTTGCGAAGCGCTTGATCGCGTCGGTGCGCTTCCTCTGCGGGCAGCGTACCCCAATGATTGCGCCACTTCTTTGGCATGAGGTGCTCTAAAGAGTAGCGCGACGCTCCCATCAGTGCGGTGCTCTGCCGTTCGTCATTACGAATAGAGCGCTCGAGCATATAGAGAAGGATTTTTGCCTGGCCATTGCTCAGGTTGTTTTCGACGAACCCACGAACAAATTCCTCGTCGGTAGGTATGCGCACCGTCGGATCCGTCGTCTTTGCGAGCCTGCCGGCCAAGGAGTCGCAAGAGTTCAGTCGGGCTCGCATGAAGCTCGAAAAGAGGTTGTTGTAGTTTTTCGTCGTCTCCCGGCAGACGAGGCGTCGAATGAGATAGTTCTCGATCAGCCGGAACATCTTTTCACGCTCCGCGCGGTCGGGAACCGTTTTCAAAACATACAGCGCGTAAGGCAGCACCGTCGTCGTATTGAGTCCGAAAAGCAGGACGTTCAGCCTGTCCACTCCGATGTTACGATCCAACTCCTCTTCCAGGACGTTCGCCCGTACGTTCTCGCGGAAAAGGACGGCGGTCCTTGTCAGCTCAGTGATGAAAGCGTTGCGGTCCGTCCCACTGCAAGCGAGGTGCTGCTTGTACTCCTCGAACAAGCGGTCTACGCGCAGTTCTTCGCCGACGTCGTCCTGCATCATGAGGAAACTCTGCAGAAAGACGTCCACCATGCCACGACGGGTCCTACCCGCGGTTACCTTCTCGTCCCAATACTTACGAGTCGGTGCATCGTGCTCAAAAACTTTTCGCCAGGTTTCGCGATAAAAGTGGACGTCGTCGCGTTTGAAGAGCTCATTCTTGAGAAGTTCGGCGGTGCTAAGCGCGACGCCGAGAGAGTTCAGCGTGTCGAATATCTGTTGCTCATCCTCGTCGGACCCGAGGTCGATGCCTACGAAATATACGAGCTGTAGCAGCGAAAGCGGGGAAATTCCTTCGAGAACGTTTCGTTTGTTCTCGAAGTAATCGTGCGCCGCTATGATGCGGCTGCCACGATACTGCGCCTTCACGTCTGACGTTAGGCGACTCTCCAGGGCAGCTTCGAAGGGCTCGATGTCCGCGTGGTTATGCTGCAGGATGAGCCTCCCCTCGAAGTCGCGAAAGGTGGTGTCGAAAAGGTCGAGGCGGTTGTGGACCCGGCAGAGCGTGTTGAAGAACAGCACAAGCGTGGTCAGCCGTTGCTGTCCGTCGATTACGCGCCGCGCATCGCCAATTTTCGATCCAGTACTGGTCGGGCGCTGTTTTTGGATCACAGATCCAAGGAAGTACGGTCTGCCGCTCGATGCTGTCTGTTTCATGTCGTCGAGGAACCGCTGCCAGTTCCTTTCCGACCACACGTACGACCGCTGGAAGAACGGAATCTCCAAAGTCCGAGCGCGGTTGAAGATGTCGGTAATGTTACGTTTCCCGGCCTCCATATAGCTGCCATCCTTCTGCTACGTCTGCGGCGACTCGTTCGACCTTAGCAGTGCGGCGCCGGCTGCGACAAGCAGACAGTTGCGTGCCACTTCGGCCTAACAGATCAGTGTTGTTGGTCACGCGTTCACGGATAGCATCGAGCGGAAGCTTCCTGATACCTCAATCCTCATAGACCGGCGGTCGCTTTTCGCGGCGCGCGCGTATCGCTTCGTCGAGGTTCTGCGTCGTCATGCGAACCAGCAGCTGGTTGCGGTTCTCCAGATCGATCGCCGCTTGAAGGCTGCCTTCTCCAGGTTCGCCCAAAGCACTTCCTTGGTCATGGCCAAGCCGTGTGGGCTGTAGCCGCACATCTGCTCAGCCAGAGCGCAGCTCGCAGAAACCAGTTCCTCGTCGTCGACGACGCGCGAGACCAGCCCGATGCCCTGCGCTTCTTCGGCCGTAACCTCGCGCCCCGAGAGAATGATCTCGTTCGCGCGCGACGCACCGATCAGCCGCGGCAGCAGAAAGCTCACGCCGCACTCGGTTCCGGTGAGCCCGTTGTTGATGCCGGCGCCGCGAAACGTCGCCGAGCGCGAGGTGATGCGGATGTCCGCACCGAGCGGCAGGCACATTCCGCCGCCGATGGCCGCGCCGTTGACTGCGCAGATCAGCGGCTGGGGAATCGCACGCATGGCCGGCACGATATCCGACATGAAGGCCATCGCGCGCGTCGCGATGCGCGAGATTGGAAGGTTGTCGCTGCCCGGCGGCATCCCGACGTCCGTCAGATCCATGCCCGAGCAGAAGCCTCGGCCGGTACCCGTCAGCACTGCGACCCAGCAGTCGTTGTCGTTGGCGACCTCCTGCAGTGCTGCGTACAGCGAGCCGACCAGGTCGAAGGACATCGCGTTCATGCGCTCGGGATTGTTCAGGGTGATGAGGCGGACGTGCGGGCGCGGCGAATCGACGAGAACGAACGGCTGACCGTCCTTGCGCGTCCGCATCGTATGGCGGGTGTGCTTCATGGCGCGTGCCTCGAACGCTCCGGCATCAAAAGCAAAAGCGAGGTTGCGCAGCATGCGAGCCGCATGGAGGTTGCCAAGTTGCACACGGAGAAGCGTGAGTCTTAAGGGGACCGTCCCCTTAAAAATGCGAAAGGGGACAGGCGGTCCGGCTATTGCGGGTAGCCGGTGCCTGTCCCCTCAGCTTGTGGGAAGCGCCCGGCGCCCCTCTGGCCTTGGAGCGCCGGGCCTCACTGTCCGCAGCCCCCCGGGGGGAGTGAGTGCGGACGTGAGCCGTAGCGTTGGGGGACTGGTCCTACGGCTCAGAGTCCTGTTCGTTTCGTTGCGTTGATCCTTCGGAGCGCGCCGTGCACGCGCTCCGTTCCCTCTCCCTCGTTTCTCCTGGCGGCCTCGCCGCTGATAGCTCTAGAGCATTTGTCGTGCCGAGCCGGCTCGCAGCTCCCGAATAATAAACTGCTGCAAAATCAGCTGTTTGGCTGCCAAGCTGGCCGCCTCGACGGAGTGATGTCTCAGCGAACGTGTATCGTGGCTGTCTCGGCGACTTATCGGCGAGACACTTTGAGACAGCGTGAGGCTGTTCGGAGGCTCAACGAACGGAGCCCGCGCCGTCAGCGCCGCGGCGTCATCAGGCGTCAACGCACCACGCTTTGGCTTCGAGCTCGCGCCGCCGCAGCGATCAGAGGTCCGATGAATCCTGGATCGGAACTCCCAGCGCGGTCAGGCGCCGGTAGAAGGTGGCGCGGCTGACGCCCAGGAGCTGCGCGGCCTTGGAACGATTGCCGCCGGCGCGGTCCAGCGCCTCCAGGATCTCGAGCCGCGCCGCCAGCGGTCCGCGGGGAACGGCGGCCGAGCTGGTCGCGCCGTCGACGACTTCGGCGGGCAGGTCTTCGGGCTGAAGAAGCGTGCCGCGGCAGCGCGCCGTGGCAACCGCCACTGCGTTGCGAAGCTCGCGCACGTTCCCGGGCCACTCGTACAGATGAAGGATGCGCATCGTGTCGGTGGCAAGGCCGCGCACCGGCTTGCCCGAAACGGCCGCCTGCTCCTCCAGGAAGTGGCGGACCAGGATCAGCAGGTCGTCCTTGCGCTCGCGAAGCGGCGGCAGCGTGATCGTTGCGGCGCGGATGCGATAGAAGAGATCGGCGCGGAAGTTTCCGGCATCGACTTCGCGCGACAGGCTGCGGTTGGTCGCCGCGATCACGCGCACGTCCACCGGCTCGCCCTTGGTCTTGCCGACCGCCTGCACCACGCGCTCTTCGAGCACGCGAAGCAGCGTGGCCTGCACGCGCGGCGAAAGCTCGCCGATCTCGTCCAGGAACAGCGTTCCGCGATGCGCGGCGCGGAACAGGCCCTGATACTCGGAGACGGCGCCGGTGAATGCGCCTCGTGCGTGACCGAACAGCTGGCTGGCGGCCAGCTCTTCGCTCAGTCCCGCGCAGTTGACGGCCACGAACGGTCCGGCGCTGCGCGGGCTGGCCTCGTGGATTGCACGCGCCACCAGCTCCTTGCCGACGCCGGTCTCGCCATCGACCAGCACCGGAGCTTCCATCGTTGCGAAGTCGCGGATCAGCATGAACACGCGCTGCATGCTCTCGCTGTGTCCCATGATGTTGCCGAAGCTTGCGCGCTCTCCCAGCATTCGCTCCAGGCTGACCACGCGCGAGACGTCGTAGAGGAAGAACATGCGCGCGCCCTCGGTGCGCACGTCGTCCTTGATCTCGACCTCGACGGACAGACCCTCGGTGCCGGCCACCTGCGGCTGCACCAGCACCTTTTCGCGTGAGTCCTGCGGCGCTGCCGAAACCTTCTCCAATTCCTCGCGCTCTCTCATCGAGAGCGGGAACACTTCCTGCCAGCGCTGGCCCACGCCCGAGTCCGGTGTCGTGCGCAGCAGGGCGTGCGCGGCCTGCGAAAGAAACGTGATGGTGCCGTCCGGATCGGTCAGGACGGTGCCCTGGCGCTGCACGTCCAGGATCGCCTGCAGGTCGTCGCGCGACTTGCGAAGCTGCTGATGGATGCGGCTGCGATGCAGCGCCAGCTCGACGGTGACCTGAAGATCGCGCTGGTCGAACGGCTTGATGATGTAGCCGAGCGGCGCAGCCTCGCGCGCACGCTCGATGGTCTCGCCGTCGGCATAGGCGGTCAGGAATACGACCGGAATCTCGAAGTCGTTGCGGATGCGCACGCTGGCCGAGATGCCGTCCTCCTCGCCCTCGATGCGCACGTCCATCAGCACGAGATCGGGCCGGTGCTTGTCGGCGAGCTCATAGGCAGCCTGCGCGGTGCGAGCGGTGCCGACCACCTGGTAGCCGATGCGCTCGAGCCGCGAGGCGATGTCGACCGCGACGATGCTTTCGTCCTCGACGACCAGGATCCTGGCCAGTGTATCGGTGTTGAGCTGAACCGCCTTCATGCGTTCCCCTTCATGCAGCGCGCGATTGGCGCCCGCCGCTCTCGTCCTTGGCCGGGAAAGTGATGCGGAAAGTCGCACCGTTGTCGTTGATGATCTCGAGGCGCCCGCCGAGCTGATCCGACAGCGCGCGCACGAGCTTCAGGCCGAGCGTGGCGCCCGATTCCAGATCCACGTCGGGCGACACGCCCACGCCGTCGTCGCTGACGATCAGCACGCGCTGCCCCTTGCTGGCAGTGAACCAGATGCTGACCGTGCCGGCGCGACCGTCCGGGAAGGCGTGCTGGATACAGTTGGTGACCAGCTCGTTGACGATCAGCCCGCACGGAATGGCCACGTCGACCGGCACTTCCTGGAAGTCGCAGGCGATCTCGACGCGGCAGTCCAGGCGTCCGAGGTAGCGCGCGATCTGCCGGCTGAGATTCTCGAGATACTCGCCGATGTTGACGCGCGCCAGGTCGCCGGATCGGTAGAGCTGCTCGTGGATCAGCGCCATCGCACGAATGCGGCTCTCGCTCTCGATGAACACCGCGCGCGCACGGCGGTCGTCGGTGCGCGCCGCCTGCAGGCTGAGCATGCTCGAGATGATCTGCAGGTTGTTCTTGACGCGGTGGTGAATCTCCTTGAGCAGGATCTCGTTCTCGCGCAGCGAGCGCTCGATCTGGCGGCTCGCCGCCAGGCGCTCGGCCACGTTCTGCATGACGTAGACGTGGCCGGCATCGGTGCCCGCGCCTTCGCGCAGCGGGGTGACCGATACCTGCACCGGAACGGTGGTGCCGTCGGGCCGGTGAAGCTCGAAGTGCGGCGGACGAGGCTGGGAAAACGTCGAAAGACCCGGAAGAAACCGTTCCAGCGAAGCACCGCGGGCGGAAGCTTCGTCGGCCTCGATCTCGGCAAGGAAGGCGTTGTTGGCGGTCACGATGCGGCCCTGCTCGTCGGTGACCACCAGCATCTCGGCCATCGACTGCAGGATGTTGTCGACGTAGTCCTTGGAGACCGTGGTGGACTTGAGCGCCGCGGCCATCTCGTCGAAGGCACGCGCGAGATCGCCGAGCTCGTCGCGACGTTTGGACGCTGCGGGGATGTCGCGCTCGCCGCGGCCGATGGCACGTGCGCGCTCGGCCAGCTCGCCGATCGGCGTGGCCAGGCGTTCGGCAACGATGGCTGCCGCCATCATCGAGAGGCCGACCAGCGCCAGGCCCGTGATGGCGCCGGTGATGGCCAGTGCCTGCCACTCTCCGTAGATGATGCGGCGCAGGTTGCCGCGCTCGAAGTCGACCTCGGCGATGCTGTCGACGCGCGCGAGCTCGACCATCGCAATGCCGAGCACGCTGGCGTCGTCCGACATGATCGGCGCGGACGCTCGCAATGCTTCCATCTCGACGGCGACGACGGCTTTCTTCTTCTTTAGAGCCTCGCGGCTCCAGCGCGTGCCGAAGTCGCTGCCGGCATCCGCGTTCGCGGGCGTGCCGTCGTGCAAGACGATGCCGCGCGGGTCCAGGACCTTGGCCGACAGCGCGTTGGGATAGCGGCGCGTCTCGGCAAGCAGCCTCTCGATGGCAGGGAGGTCTTTCCTGGCAACGGCAGTGGTCAGACGCTTGGCCAGATTGGTGGCGATGGTCATGGCCTGGTCTTCACTGCGCCGCTGAAGCGTCGCGGCCATGGTCTTGGAGGTGGCTTGCTCGAGCTCGCGGGTGAAGGACCGGTTGCGGATGGTCATGCCGATCCACAGGACGGTAAGGGCCACGAAGACCAGGCCGCCGATGGCCAGCGTGTAGCGGGCCTGGAGCGGGAAGCGCATCACTTGCCTAGCTCGGCTTCGGAGCATCGGTGGGGGTGTATCACAATGTCTCGCGGCCGTCTCACATTGTCCCGCGCACCGCCAAAGAATCATGACAGCGATGGTTTTGGGCCGGCGGCCCTCACGGCGATAGACTTGCGCCAGAGATCGATATCGAAATGAAAGCGCGTGGTGGTCCAATGCCGAACGTCCTGATCCGCGGAATCGATGCCGAGGTCCTGCAGGCCCTGAAGGGCCGGGCCAAGGCGCATAACCGGTCGTTGCAGGCCGAGCTCAAGGTCGTGCTCGAGCGGGCCGCTCGCGGTTCCGCATCCCAGTTCCGCCAGGCGGCCGAGCGCCTCAGCGCCACGCTGCCCGGACCCCTCGGCGACAGCACCGAGCTGGTTCGCGAGGATCGCGACCGATGATTGCCGTCGTCGACGCGAGCGTCGCGGCGAAATGGGTGCTCCCCGAGGACAACTCTCAGGACGCGCGCGCCTGGCTGGACGACGAGATCGAGCTGGTCGCGCCCGAATCGCTGCTGGCTGAAGTCGCCAGCCTGCTGTGGAAACGCACCGTACGCCGCCAGCTGACGCTGGCCGAAAGCAGCAGCTGCCTGAGCCTTCTGGCCGAGATGCCCGTGGAGTTGATCCCGACGCGCGACCTCATCGAGGACGCGCTGCGACTCGCCGTCCTGCTCGGCCATCCCGTCTACGATTGTCTCTACGTCGCCGCGGCGATGCGGCACCAGGGAAAGCTCGTGACCGCCGATCGCAGGCTGCTCGGCACGCTGGCCGGCGCCGGACTGCCGCAGGTCGCCTGCTGGGTAGGGTCGCCCCGAAGCCAGGGTTGAACCATGGCGAGCGCCGGTTATATAGGCGCTCGCCTTTGCGGCCTGGTGCCGCGTCCTCTCAGGCTGACGTAGCTCAGTTGGTAGAGCAGCTGATTCGTAATCAGCAGGTCGCCGGTTCGAGTCCGGCCGTCAGCTTCAACGACAACACGGGACTGTCGCGATTAGCCCGGCGGCGGTTCATCACCGATTCGCTTTGCGCCTAGGGCTCGGCGCGCCGACAGCATTCCGCTGCGTCGGGCGCGCATGGTGAGATGCTAGTCGCCGCCGCGGACGTTCGTAGTGGCCGAAATCCCCCACTCCCACTTCCCGTATCTCCGCAAACCAGTAAAAAGGGCTCACCGCATCCTCCCCGGCAGGAGGGGTGGCGCGCGCCCGTCTCCACAACGGACGCGCGCCGTCCACTCCCTGCGTTGGGCCGCTGCCGGGGAGGGACACGGCTTGCCGGACCGAAGTCCGGATCGCCGCGCCTTCACCAAAGCACTCGGCGTGCCACGCCGCCCCGCGCCGAATCCGCAACGTTTCCGCATACGTCCTCACGGGCGCGGCTTGGCCGCCGCGCCGCCAATGTCCCGCGCCGTTCAAGAATGAACGCGGGAGCACGAAATCGATACGTCGCGCCTTCACCCCCAAGTTAGGGTTGGCCGTGTGACGTCAGCCTCGTCCGAAATGTCACTGGCAACCAGGCTCCCATACCCGACACGGCCCCACGATTTTCGCGTGAATCTTGCGTTTTCCGTCGAGCTAACCGCGGCCCGTGTAAACGATTCTCCCCGCTGCTGACTTTTTTCTTTACACGCCGGCGCACTTGGTGCTTTTAGGCGGCGGGGCCGCTTTGCTGGGCGGTCTCCGCGCGAAGATCGATCGCTCGTCCAGCCCGTGGGGCAAAGGATGAGCAAGTCTACCCGTCTCGCCAGTACGAGCATGATCCTGAGGGCCAGTCGCCCCGACCCTGCGGTCGAGGCCGAGCTGGACTTGCTGCGTGCTCACGTCCGCGAGCTCGAAGCCAAGCTGGCCGCTCGCAACACCGAAGCCATCGAGATCCCGCCCTTCGCAGCCCGCGTGCTGCACGGGATGCTGTCGCTTCCCTTCATCTGCTTCCGCATCGAGCGCGACGGCACCATCACCGAGTCCATCGGCGGCGGTTTCAAGGTCCTGCCAGTTCCGCCCCACAGCATCCTTGGCCTGAACGCCTACGAGATCTTCCCCGAGGTCGGCGACTACATTAAGCGCGCCCTGGAAGGCGAGACGGTCTACCACGAGTCCGACGGCGCCCTGGCCGGCACCGGCTGGTCGGCTCTGACGTACATCACCTACGACGAGACCGGCGGCGGGGCGGCCGTGGGCGTCTCGCTCGACATCACCGAGCTTCGCCAGACCCAGGCCAACCTTCGCGCCAGCGAAGAACGCTACAAGCTGCTGGCCGAGACCGCGCCCATCGGCATCGTGCGCATCGATCCGCAGGGCTTCTTCCAGTACGTCAACGCCGGCTTCTCCGAGCTCATCGGCATCCCGCCGCACGAGGCGGTGGGACGTCACTGCCTGGAATGGATCCATCCCGACGACCGCGACCGTGTCTGGCAGGAATGGAACGCCACGCTGTGGAGCCCCGGCGAGCCTCGCCGCCTGACCTTCCGCGTGCCGCGGCCCGATGGCCAGCCGCTGTGGGTGATCTGCCGCGGCGTCGAGGAACGCGACGCGCAGGGCGACATCTGCGGCTACATCGGCACCGTCACCGACATCGGCGAGCACAAGAAGGTCGAGCAGGAGATCCGGCGCCTCAACGACGATCTGAACGAACGGGTCGAGCGCCGCACGGCCGAGCTGCGCGACGCCAACCGCGAGCTCGAATCCTTCTCCTACTCGGTCAGCCACGACCTGCGCACGCCCCTGCGCAGCATCGACGGCTTCTGTTACCTGATCGGCGAGGAGTTCAGCGATGCGCTGGGCGAGCGCGGCATGTCGTACGTGACGCGTGCGCGCACGGCCAGCCAGCGCATGGGACGCCTGATCGACGACCTGCTGAAGATGTCACGCGTCTCGCGCTGCGAGCTCAAGCGCGAGAAGATCGACATGACCCAGCTCGCCGTCGACGTGCTCAAGGAGATTCGCGAGACGTGGATGACCGATCACGCCGAAGTCCAGATCGATCAGGACCTGGTCTGCTTCGGTGATCCCACGCTCATCCACGACGTCATCGCCAACCTGCTCGACAACGCCTGGAAGTTCACCTCGCAGACGCAGAATGCCGTGATCCACTTCGGGTCGGGGCGCCTGCCGAGCGGCCAGTCGGTCTACTTCGTGCGCGACAACGGGGCGGGTTTCGACGCGCACTACGCCGACAAGCTCTTCAAGCCCTTCGAACGCCTGCACAACAGCAAGGAGTTCGAGGGCAGCGGTATCGGCCTGGCAACCGTCGAGCGGATCGTGCGCCGCCACGGCGGCACGGTGTGGGCGGAAGGAAGGCCCGATTCGGGCGCGACCTTCTACTTCACCATCCCGGCGCCGCTGACCATCTGAAGCACGTTGTCGGCGACCATCGGCTCGGCTGCCAGCTCGTAGAACTGCTGCGCCCAGCGCCGCATGCGCCCAATCGGCCCGTCCACGCGCGAGAACTCGGGTCGCTGTACGTAGACCTTGTGCTCCCAGATCTGGAAGTCCTTGGGCAGGTCCATCGCGAACGTCTTGACCCAGATGTCCTGCAGCGCGGCGGTCGTGTCGTCGTCGCCGAGCTTGCGCACGCTCATGGCTGCGCGAAGACGGATGTGCTGGTCGTCGATGGGCGTCATGTAGAGCGAGTTGCGAAAGCAGAAGCCGAACTCGGGAAGCGCGGTGTCGGCCTGCAGCACGCCGAGACCCTGCAGGTCCATGCGTACCTTGGTCGGGAACTCGCCCGGCAGTCCGAAAGCCTGACCGTTCGAGAGCGTGTCGAACATGACGATGGAGCGCTCGCCTTCGAACGTCAGCTGCGCGTTGGGCGGCAGTCCCATGCCGTGGACGGCCGGGAAATGCGCGATGTCGAAAGCGTTCTCGCAGATCTCCTGCACGTGCGAGCGCAGCGTCCAGTCGCAGGTACTCGGCGCCTGCGGCAGGCAGAACGCATCGGTCTCGGCCATCGGCTCCACGTACCAGTCCGGCTCGGAGCCGTCGATGTCGTGCCACACCAGCACCATCCCGTCGACTTCGTCGACGTGCCAGCGATGCAGACGCGCACGCGAGGACGGCCTGTTCTGGAACGGGATCTCGACGCAGCGACCGCTGTCGTCGAACTTCCAGCGATGAAAGGGACAGCGGATGCACTCGCCTTCGACGGTTCCGCCGTAGCCGAGATGCGCGCCGAGATGCGGACAGTGCGCGTCGGCGACGACGGCTCGTCCGGATTCGGTTCGATAGGCGACGAGGTCTTTGCCGAAGAACTGGAGCGGCATCACGGCGCCGGCGACGAGCTCGTCGCCGAAAGCCACTGCGAACCAGCCGCGTGGAAACGGTGTGAATGGAAAGCGATATTGGCCCGGACGCGCGGACGCGTCGCGGGACACCGCGATGGCTGCACGGCCCAGAGCCGCCATCGTTGGCCTCCTGCTTTTTACTGTCGCGCCCGCCGTGGAGTGCGTTCGCGACGGCGGCCATCATCCCGTTCCATGGCCCTGAAGCAAGGGATTTCGAGGTCCTGTGTCGCGCGACCGGGGACGCCCTGATAGACCGCGGCCATGAGCGACCCGCACCTGATTCGCACCCCTGCCGATCTGCGCGCCGTCATCGGCGAGCCCAAGCCCACGATCGCGGCCAAGCTCTTCGATCACGTCGACGCGCATGCCTCTGACTTCATTGCACATTCCCCGCTGCTGCTGCTGGCCACGGCCGATGCCGACGGTCGCCTGGACGTCTCGCCCAAGGGTGACGCGCCCGGATTCGTCGAGGTCACCGGCGGCGGCCGGACCCTGCTGCTGCCCGATCGGCCCGGCAACAAGCTGATCTACGGATTCGAGAACATCCTGCGCAATCCGCGCGTGGGCATGATCTTCGTGGTCCCGGGCGTGACCGAGACCCTGCGCGTCAACGGCACCGCCGAGATCACGCGCGATCCGGGCCTGCTCGAGCGCATGTCGGCGCGCGGCATGAAGGCCCTCCTGGTCACGCGCATCACGGTCGAGGAGTGCTTCTTCCACTGCGGCAAGGCCTTCCTCCGCTCCTCGTTATGGGACGCGTCGTCCTGGCCCGAAGGCTACCGCGCGCCACTGGCGCGCCAGATCAGCGCGCGTCTTGCCGGCAACGACTCGCTCGAGCAGGCCATCGACGAGGGCCTGGCCGAGAGCTACCGGGAACGCTTGTAGCCGTTTCATACCTTCGGCGGCATAGCCGGCGCCTCGGAGAGTTGGTACCGTCGAGGCGTGGAGACTGGACGATGAAGTACAAGGTAATCCTGCAGAAATCCGAAGAGGGGTTCAGCGTTTCGTGCCCCGGCCTTCCCGGATGCTGGTCGCAGGGCGAAACCGAGGCTGAAGCCCTGGAGAACATCGCCGATGCGATCCGCGACTATGTCCTCGCGCGCGATTCCATGGTCGTCCCTACGCTTCCGTAACCTACGATTGCGTACCTTACGCTTCCGTAGTAACCCTGTCACAGTAGGCCCTATGAGCAGGGACGAGAAAGGTCCGCGGCTTGCCGCCCAGGCGCGCCGCGCGCAGCTGGTCGACATCGGCCGCAAGGTATTCGCGCAGCGCGGCTACGAGGCCGCCTCGGTCGAGGAGATCGCCGAGCGCGCCCGCATCTCCAAGCCCATCGTCTACGAGCACTTCGGCGGCAAGGAGGGCCTTTACGCCGTCGTCGTCGATCGCGAGATCGAGCACATCGTCAACTGCATCGTCGGGGCGATCTCCGAGGGCTCGCCGCGCGAGCGCCTGGAGCAGGCCGCACTGGCCTTCCTCAGCTATGTCCGGGACCGGCCCGAAGGCTTTGCCATGCTGCTGCGGGATGCTCCGGCCTCCAAGCGCACCGGCGAGATGCCGGCTCTCATGTACGACCTCGCCGACCGCGTCGGCGCCATCTTCACCGATCAGTTCCGCAAGGCCGGCTACGATGCCAAGGCCGCACCGATCTATGCGCACGCGCTGGTCGGCATGGTCGCGTTCGTGGGCCAGTGGTGGACGGAAAGCTCCAAAAGGCCGCCGGTCGAGTCCGTGGCAGGGCATATCGCCGCGCTTGCCTGGATGGGACTTCGCCACCTTCCCAAGAAGCCCACGCTGACCTCCAAACCAGGGAAATCTCGATGAGAGAAGTTGCCACCACGCGCGACGTCCTTCTGCATGGACACCGCATCCGCTACCGAACCGCAGGCCGCGGGCCTGTGGTGCTGCTGATCCACGGCATCGCCGGCACCTCGGCGACCTGGGACGAAATCATTCCGGCTCTCGCCGCGCGCTACACGGTCATCGCGCCGGATCTGCTCGGCCACGGCGACTCGGCCAAGCCGCGCGGCGACTATTCGCTCGGCGCCTATGCCAGCGGCATCCGTGATCTGCTGGCAGTGCTCGGTCATTCGCATGCAACCGTGATCGGGCACTCGCTCGGCGGCGGCGTGGCGATGCAGTTCGCCTATCAGTTTCCGCAGCGCTGCGACCGCCTCGTGCTCGTCTCCAGCGGCGGGCTGGGCGAGGAAGTCCACGCCAGCCTGCGCGCGGCCACGCTGCCCGGCTCGGAATGGGTGCTGCCGCTGATGTGTGCGCCGGGCGTGCGAGACGCCGTCAACTCGGCGGGCTCGATGCTCGCGCGCCTCGGCCTTCGCGCCGGGCCCGATCTGGAAGAGGGCTGGCGGGGCTTCTGCTCGCTCGGCGACGCCGACAGCCGGCGCGCCTTCCTGCACACGCTTCGCACCATCGTCGATGCCGGCGGCCAGAGAGTCAGCGCCACCGATCGCCTGTACCTGATGGATGTGGGCCTGCCGGTGATGATCGTCTGGGGCGAGCGCGATCCGATCATTCCGATGCAGCATGGCCTGGAGGCGCACGCCGCCGTGCCCGGCAGCCGGCTCGAGCTCTTCCCCGGCGCCGGCCACTTCCCGCATCGCGACGATCCGAGCCGCTTCGCCGACGTGCTGCTGGACTTCCTCGATACGACCGAGCCTGCCGACATCACCGACGAGAAGGTTCACGAGCTGCTGCGCCGCCGCGCGTCCTGAACGCGGTCCGGCAACACCCCGGCTCTCGCTCCCGTTCCCAGAAGTGCTACGCTCGCCCCGCGGCTCGCGCGCCGGCGTGCGAGCCTTCCGGGCATCAACCTTGAAGAAAGCCGGTGGACCACGCTCGGCGTTGATTCTCCTGCGCACCGTTGCGGCGACGCTGCGCATTTCCATCGCCACGATCTGGGAAGTCTACCGCGGCACGTTCCGCCGAGCCGATGGCGACCGCCGGCTGCGCTGGTGGTCGCAGCGCCTCATCGACCTGGCCGAGCTCCGCTGCCGCGCGGTCAATCCGCGCGGCCTGCGTTTCGGCGAGGATGGCAAGCCGACCATCCTCATGAGCAATCACTCGAGCCTCTACGACATTCCGCTGATCTTCGTGGCCCTGCCGGGCTCGATCCGGATGCTGACGAAGAAGGAGCTGTTCTCGATTCCGATCTGGGGACGTGGCCTGCGCGCGGGCGAGTTCGCATCCATCGATCGCAAGAACCGCGAGCAGGCCTTGCGCGATCTTGCCCAGGCCCGCGCCAAGATGGAGAGCGGCATCGTCCTGTGGGTCGCGCCCGAAGGCACGCGCTCGCGCGACGGCCGGCTCGGACCGTTCAAGAAGGGCGGGTTCATGCTGGCGCTGGAGACGGGCGCGACGATCGTGCCCATCGGCATCCGCGGCGCGCGCCAGGTGCTGCCGCCCAAGACCTTTCGCAGCCTGCAGCTGGGCTGTACCGCCGAAGTCCACGTCGGCGAGCCGATCGATGCTTCCGCCTACACCGTGGAGACGCGCGATGCGTTGATGGACGAAGTGGCGCGCCAGATCCTCTCGCTGGCCGCGGTGGAGCGGCGCGAGCGCGAGCAGAACGACGATTGAGCGTAGACGCGAGCGAGAAGGCGCGCGCTAGAGACGGGCGCGCGAGCGCCGCATTCTCTCCACCAGCACCCGCATGACGTGCAGCGCGAAGAACGGCGTTTCCTGCACCATCGTCAGGAACGCCCCTTCGTCGACGCGCGCCAGCTTGACGTCGGTGCGAGCCACGGCGGTCGCGCTGCGGGCCTTGTTGTCGATGAGAGACATTTCGCCAAGGAGATCGCCAGGGCCCGACAGATCCAGAAGCTTGTCGCCGAGCATGATGTCGACGGTGCCCTCGAGCACGACGTACATGGAGTCGCCGGGATCACCCTGCTGAAAGACGGTGCTACCGGCAGTGAAAGACTCGATGCGCTTCGAGCTCGCGAAGAGCTTCTCCAATCGCAAAAGTGGTCCGGCCATCTGCATCCCCCGTAAGTTGCCGCAGCGGTATGTCTCGTATTGAGACCTCAAGCAAGAGTTGCGCGAGGCACCACGTGGCATCGAGCGTTCGCTCAACAAGCCGGGCGTAGTGGTAGCCGATGAGCACCGCGCAACCGACAAGAAGTAAGCGAGCTGATCCGCCGTCCTGGTGGCTGACTCGCTTCGTCATCCTTCGTCTGCTCGGAGCCGTCTATGCGGTCGCGTTCCTGGCGGCGACGCGCCAGCTGCTGCCGCTGATCGGCTCGCAGGGATTGATGCCGGTCGAGCGCTTCCTTGCCGCGGTGCGCGACCACTTCGGCTCGACCTGGGCCTCGCTGGTACGTCTGCCGTCGCTGTTCTGGATCGACGCTTCCGACAACGCGCTGATGGCCGTTGCCTACACGGGCCTTGCCCTGTCGCTGGCGGTGACGGCCGGCTACGCCAACGCGGTCGTCATGACGGCGCTGTGGGCGCTCTACATGTCCATCGTGCGCGTGGGGCAGGACTGGTACGGCTACGGCTGGGAGATCCAGCTGCTGGAGACGGGCTTCCTGGCCATCTTCCTTTGCCCGCTCCTCGACGGCCGGCCCTTCCCGAAACGCGAGCCGCCGCGCGCCATCCTTGCGCTGTATCGGTGGCTGATCTTCCGCATCATGCTCGGCGCGGGCCTGATCAAGCTTCGCGGCGACGAGGTCTGGCGCAATCTGACCGCGCTCGACTACCACTTCGAGACCCAGCCGATCCCCAATCCTCTCAGCAGGTGGTTCCACTTCCTGCCGCGGCCGCTGCTGCGCGCCGGCGTCGCGTTCAATCATGTGGCCGAGCTGGCGGCGCCGTGGCTGGTCTTGTGGCCGGGTCGGGCGCGCTACGCGGCGGGCCTGATCATCGTATCGTTCCAGCTCGCGTTGATTGCCAGCGGCAACCTTTCCTTCCTGAACTGGCTGACGATCGTGCCGGCGCTGGCGTGTTTCGACGACGTCTTCTGGTCGCGCGTTCTTCCGCGCTCTCTGGTCGCAAAGGCGCACGCGGCGCGTGCGGCGGCCGTGCCCAGCCGCGGCATGCAGCGGACTTCGGTGGCGGTGACGATCCTGGTTGCGGTTCTCAGCATCCCACCGGCGTTCAATCTGCTGTCGGCCAGCCAGGTCATGAACACGTCCTTCGATCCGCTGGCCATCGTCAACACGTACGGGGCCTTCGGCAGCGTCGGCCGCATTCGCATGAACGTCGTCTTCGAAGGCACCGATGCCGAGATCGCCGACGAGCAGGCGCAGTGGAAGCCGTACCGCTATCGCGCGCTTCCGGTCGAGGTCGACGCGATGCCCGTGCAGATCGCGCCCTACCAGCCGCGTCTGGACTGGCAGATGTGGTTCGCCTCGATGAGCCGCGCCGAGGACTATCCCTGGACGCTGCACCTGGTCTGGAAGCTGCTGCACGACGATGCCGGCGCGCTCTCGCTGTTCGCCGACAACCCGTTTCCCGACCGCCCGCCGCGCCACGTGCGCGCGACGCTGTATCGCTACGAGTTTGCCGACCCCGACAACGGACAAGGCCGCTGGTGGGATCGAGAGCGGGTTCGAGCCTGGCTGCCGCCGCTGTCCAAGGACGACGAGCGCCTGCGCCGCACGCTGCAGCGACTGGGCTGGCTGGACGAATGAAGGGGCATGGATCGAGACGAGAGTGGCGCGGCCGGATCAGAAGCGACGCGCCTCCGACGCGCGCGCACGTACGGTGGTGCAGTGGCGCTGCGAGAACGCGGCTTGGAAAACGCCGGCCGCCGCTTGCCCTCAAAAAATTGCGCCCGGCTGCAAGATCGACAGCCGGGCGCAAAGGACGCGCTCTCGTAATGCGGGCTATGGCATTTGCCCGAAACGTCGGGGCGCTAATCGCGCGCGCCTCGCTCACTGTCGGGCCTCGCGCTCTTGCCGCGAGAATAATGTCGAGAAACGGGCTGTGGCAAGAAGAAGATTCTTGTCGCGCCGCGCCAAAGGTCCGATGCTGCGCGGCGCCAATGACATCTCAGGGGCCTGAAACGAAATCGCAGGGGCCTGGAACGAAATCGCCCGCGACGGAGCTTCCGTCGCGGGCGATGCGAGCGCTCGAAGGGCATGCCCTCGAGATCAGTACGGGTAGTACCCCGGGGGCGGGTAGTAGTAGCGACGAACCGGGGCCGGGTAGTAGTAGCGCGGACCGTAGCTGTAGTAGCCCGGGCCGTAGCCGTAGCCGTAATACGGACGCGGATACGCGTACGAATGTGCCAGCGCCGCGCCGCCCAGGAATGCGCCGGTGATGCCGAGGGCAATCGCCGCGCCGTGGTGGCCTCGGTGGCCGCCCCAGTGATGACCGCCTCCCCAGTGGCCGCGATGGCCGCCGCGCCAGCCGCCGGCGTCTGCCGCCGAGGCCGACAGCATCAGCGCCGTCGCAACTGCCGCCAACATCATGCCGAACTTCTTCATTTCTCTTCCTCGTCGAGGCCTTCTCGTCCCGCTAAGGATCAGGTCCCTCGCCTCAACCGACGTCATGAGGGGCCAGACATTCAAAACGATAATGGAAACGGGGTAGTCACGCCATGGCATTTGGGTGATTGCGCGCCCGTCGCCGTGATCGCGAAACGCCGCCGGTCCGCCTGGAAACATCGGCACCGACGGCATAGATGCAACCCCGGTAGCGGAACGAATCCGTGATGCACCACCCATGAGGGAGGGAGACACGTGCCTGCATTCCTCTGGCCGCTGCTGATCTACGCCTTCATCCTCGGGCTGCACCTCATCGTGCCGGGCCGCTGGGTGACCGGCTATGTCGTCGACAAAGTCACGGGCGAGCGCCTGCGCTACCGCCTCAACGGTCTTCGCGTCCTCGTCATCACCATCGCCGCGTGGGCGCTTGCCTGTCAGCTGGGTGTGCTGGCGTGGGACGCCTTCTACGTTCACCGCTGGGACATGGCCGCAGGCGCGTGCGCTCTCGGCCTGGTATTCACGCTGGCCATCGTGCTGCCGGCGCCCAAGGTGGCGGGCAAGAGCCTTCTCGAAGAGCTCTACCTGGGCCGCTGGGAGAATCCGCAGACGGCCGGCGGACTGCTCGACGCCAAGATGGTTCTCTACCTGATCGGCGCCGTCATGCTCGAGCTCAACATCCTGTCGTTCACGGCGCATCACGTAGCGCTGCATCCGAACGACCCTTCTCCCGGCGTCTTCCTGTACGCAGCGATGTTCAGCTTCTTCGTGGTCGAGTACCTGAACTTCGAAGAGGTGCATCTTTACACCTACGACTTCATGGCCGAGCGCGTGGGATTCAAGCTGGGGTGGGGATGCCTGGTCTTCTATCCGTTCTTCTACTGCATCGGGTTGTGGGCAGTGGCCGAACTGCCGAATCCTCACACTTCGGCACTGGCTCTGGCGCTGTGTGCGCTGATGTTCTTCGGCGGCTGGGTGCTGTCGCGCGGCGCCAATCTCCAGAAGTTCCAGTTCAAGCGTGACCCGCAGGCCAAGGCCTTCGGCGTTCTGGATCCGCGGCCTCTGAGCGACGGCGGCCGCCACGTGCTGACGGGCGGTTTCTGGGGACTCTCGCGTCACATCAACTATCTGGGCGAGATCCTGATGGCGTGCGGGTTGACGCTGAGCCTCGGGCATCCCGGCGTCCTGGCGCCGTGGCTCTATCCGCTCTACTACGTGGCGCTGCTGTTTCCGCGCCAGGCCGACGACGACCGTCGCTGCGCCGAGCGCTACGGGGAGCTGTGGCAGGAGTACTGCCGCCGCGTGCCGTGGCGCATCATTCCGTTCGTGTACTGACTTCTCCCGCGCCAGGCGACGACGGCGCATCGCGCGCGCGTGGTGCGTCCTCCTGCACGACGGGCGATGTCACCGGCGGCGGCTGGACGCGTTCCCATCCGCCGCCGAGTGCCTTGTACAGCGCCACCAGATTGGTGGTGACGGCGGCGTGGCTGATCGCCAGCGACTCTTCCAGCCCGAGCCGCGCGCGCTGCGCCTCGAGCACCGACTGGAAGTCGATCACGCCGTTCTCGTACTGGAAGCGCGCGAGCCTTTCCGCGTCGCGCGCAGCACCGACCGCGTGCGCCAGGCGATCGCGGCGGACCTGCTCGCGTGCGAATGCGACGAGCGCGTTCTCGGCTTCCTCGTACGCGGCCAGCACGGCCGCCTCGTAGTCAGCCAGCGCCTGATCGGCCTGCGCCGAGCGCGCGGCGATCTCGGCCCGGATGCGACCGGCATCGAAGAGATTCCAGCGCAGGCTCGGGCCGATGCCGTAGCCGCGGGCGCTGTCGTCGTCGAGCCCGCTCAGCGACGTCGCCGACAGCTCGAGCGATCCGGTCAGCGACAGCTTCGGATACAGGTCGGCCGTGGCCACGCCGATGGCCGCGGTCGCCGAGGCGAGCCGGCGCTCGGCCGCCGCAACATCCGGGCGGCGGCGCAGCAGATCGGCCGGAACTCCGACGGCGACGCGCGCAGGCGGTTCGGGCACCGGGCCGCGCGGGGCGAGCTCGGCATCGAGCGATCCGGCCGGAGCTCCGAGCAGCACGGCAAGGCGATGACCGATCTGCGCGAGCTCGCTCTCCAGCGTCGGGATGCCGGCCCGCGTTTGCGAGAGCTGATACGTCGCCTGCTGCACGTCCAGATCGCCGACCAGTCCTGCCTCGAAACGCCAGCGCGTCAGCTGCAGCGTCTCGCCCTGGCTCTCCGCGTTGGCGTGGGCGATGGCGATTCGTTCCTGCAGCGAGCGCAGCTCGACGTAGTTGCGTGCGACCTCGGCCAGCACCGTCACCAGGACGTCGCGCAGATCCGCGCGCGCGGCCTCCAGCGTCGCCTGGCTCTCCTCGATGCCGCGACGCACGCCGCCGAACAGATCGATCTCCCAGCTCGCATCGAAGCCCGCCGACCAGGCGTTCGTCGCTCCCGTGCTGCCGCCGCCGGTCGATCCGCTGCCGTCGTCCGCGTTGCTGAACGATCCGAAGCTGCCCGTGCGCTTCTGCCTGCGGTAGCCGGCATCGACGTCGGCGGCGGGAAAGAGCGATGCGATCGAGCCGGTGCGCCGCGCACGAGCCTCGAGCGCGGCTGCCGTCGCACGCGCGATGTCGGTGTTGCGAGCGATCGCTCGCTCGATCAGCGAGTCGAGCATCGGGTCGCCGAGAAGACGCCACCAGTGCGCGAGATCCCGCGCTCCCGGCTCGAGCCCGCGCTCCAGCGGCGCGTTCCATCGCGACAGTGCAGGCACCAGAGGCTCGCGATAGTCGGGACCGACCTTGAAGCAGCCGGCCGCCAGCGCGCACAGTGCGGCAAGACATGCCAGGCGCCTGCTCATGCGGCGGCGCTCCGATGGATCGCCGCCGCCGCACTCGCAGTTGCGTGGGGTACGAAGCGGCTACTCATGCTGCATATCGCGCGCGTCGCACACAGCGGGTCAGGTACGCCGCTACTCATGTCGCAGCGCCTCGATGGGATCGAGCCGCGCCGCACGGCGGGCCGGAAAGAATCCGAAGATCACGCCGATGGCGCCCGAGAACAGGAACGCCAGCGCCACGATGCCCGGGTCGAGCAGGAAGGGGATCTCCATCCCGCGCGTGATCGCGACGGCAGCGCCGATGGCAAGGGCAATTCCGATCAAGCCGCCGATCAGCGAAAGTACGACGGCTTCGACCAGGAACTGCAGCAGCACCTCGCCTTCGAGCGCGCCGACGGCCAGGCGCGTGCCGATCTCGCGCGTGCGCTCGGTGACCGACACCAGCATGATGTTCATGATGCCGATGCCGCCCACCAGCAGGCTGACGGCGGCCACCGCGCCGAGCAGCGTGGTCAACACCCGCGTCGTGCCGGTCAGCGTGGCCGCGATCTCCTTCATGTCGAAGACGCTGAAGTCGTCCTCGTCGCCGGCCGAAAGATGGCGCCGCTCGCGCATCAGCATGCGGATGTCGCGCGCCGCCTTGTCGGTGGAGCTCTCGTCACTGACCGAGACCAGCATCGAGGAGACATCCTGGTTGCCGGTCAGCCGGCGCTGCAGCGTGTGCAGCGGCATGATGACGGTGTCGTCCTGATCGCTGCCCATGCCGGACTGGCCCTTGGCGATCAGCAAGCCGATCACCTGGCACGTGACCTTGCCGGCCCGGATCAGCTCGCCTACCGGATCGATGCCGCCGAACAGCTCCTGTCGCACGGTCTGCCCGATCACGCAGACCGCCTTGCCCGAGCGCAGCTCGGCTTCGTTGAACAGGCGGCCCGATGCCAGCGGCCAAGCGCGCGCGACGAAGTAGTCGTTGGTGGTGCCGACGATGGTCGTGTTGCGGTTGGCGTTGCCATACACGACCACCGCTGCGCTGCTGGAAGTCGGGGCGACCGCGGCCAGCGAGCCGATCTGTTCGGCCAGCGCCTCGACGTCACGCTCGGTGAACGGCCTGGAATTGGACGAGCCGCGTCCCGGCCCGCGTCCCTGCCCCGGCGAGACGTACAGGATGTTGCTGCCCAGGCTGGAGATGTCGGCGCTGATCTTGGCGGTGGCGCCGCCGCCCACCGTCACCATCGTGATGACGGCGGCAACCCCGATGACGATGCCGAGCACGGTCAGGAACGAGCGCAGCGCGTTGCGGCGGATCTGACGCAGCGCCAGCAGGAGCGTGTCCCACCACATCAGTGGCGGGCCTCGTCCGAGGAAACCAGGCCGTCGGTGAAGTGCACGATACGGCGCGCGTACCGTGCCATGTCCGGCTCGTGCGTGACCATGACCACGGTGATTCCCGCATCGCGATTGAAGCGGCCGAGCAGCTCCATGATCTCGACGCTGCGGGCCGAGTCGAGATTGCCCGTGGGCTCGTCGGCAAGCAGCAGGGAAGGCTTGGTGACGATGGCGCGCGCGATCGCCACGCGCTGCTGCTGTCCGCCCGACAGCTCGCCCGGAGTGTGCGTCTCCCAGCCGGTCAGCCCCACTTCGGCCAGCGCCGCCAGCGCAGCGGCGCGCCGCTCGCGCGGCCGCGTGCCGCGGTACATCAGCGGCAGCTCGACGTTCTCGACCGCCGTCGTGCGCGGCAGCAGGTTGAACCCCTGGAACACGAAGCCGAGCCAGAAGCGGCGCAGCAGTGCGCGCTGGCGCCGCGTCAGCGTGGTGACCTCGACGCCGCGGAAGCGATAGCTGCCGCCGCTCGGGGTATCCAGACAGCCGACGATGTTCATGCAGGTCGATTTGCCCGAGCCGCTCGGCCCCATCACCGCCACGAACTCGCCGCGATGGATGTCGAGGTCGACGCCGCGCAGTGCATGCATCGCCGCCTGGCCGCTGCCGTAGACCTTGCGCACCGCGCGCAGCTGGATCAGCGGGCCGTCGCCGCGACCGGTCGCCTGCCGCGCAGCATCGTCGACATCGCGCTGCCCGACTCCGCGGGTGCCCGCACCGCGCACGCCGCCGTCTGCCGCCGCGCCGCTCACTGTTCCTTCGGCATCGTGGCGTCGACGATCAGATTCTCGTCGGCGCGCACCTCGCCTTCGACGACCTGCGTGTGGCGGCCGTCGGTCAGGCCGATGGTGATCTTGACCGGCGCCGGCTCGCCGCCTTCGAGCCGGTAGACCGTGCGTTCCCTGCCCGCGGGCTCCTCGCTCTTTTGCGGGCCGCCGCGCCGGCGGCTGAACGGGATGATCTTCTGCAGCAGGCTGCGATCGTCCTCGCGCGTGCGCGGCGGCACGAAACGCAGCGCCGCGTTGGGAGCCAGCACCGCGTCGTCGACGGTGGCGACGACGATCTCGGCGGTTGCCGTCATGCCGGGTCGCAGCGCCAGATCGTCGTTGTCGACTTCGAGTACGGCCTTGTAGCTGACCACGTTGTTGACGGTCTCGGACGCGTAGCGAAGCTGCGTGATGCGCGCGGGGAAATGCCGGTCGGGGTAGGCGTCGACGGTGAACGTCGCGTTCTGTCCTTCGCGAACCTGACCAACGTCGGCCTCGTCGACGTCGACCTCCAGCTCCATCTGCTCGAGGCTCTCGGCCAGCGTGAACAGCTTGGGTGCCTGGAACGATGCCGCGATGGTCTGGCCCGGCTCGACGGCGCGGCTCAGCACCACGCCGTCGATCGGCGATCGGATCTCGGCCTTGGCAAGGTTGGTGTTGGCGAAGTCGACCTTGGCCTGTGCCAGCTCGATCTGCGCCTGCGAGTTGGCGATGGCAGCGCGGCCGCGCGCGACGGCCGCCTCGGCGTTGTCCATTTCCTGCCTGGAGGGAACGCGGCCTCCGCTGGCCTTGCGGACCTGGATCAGGCGGGCCAGCGACGCTTCGGCTTCCGCCAAGGTGGCGCGGCGTTCCTGAAGGCCGGCCCTGGCCACGTCGAGCTCGGCCTGCGACTGCAGGGCTTCGGCGTTGAGCCGGGAAAGGTCCAGCCGCGCCAGTACCTGGCCCTTGTTGACGCGATCGTTGTGGTCGACCGCGACGGTGTCGACGATTCCCGAGAGCTCGCTGCCGATCTCGACCTGATTGGTCGGCTGAAGCGCGCCGGTGGCGCTGACCGTGACCACGAGGTTGCCACGCATGACCGGCTCGGTCGCGTAGCGGATGCGCTGGTCGTCGTCGTCGGAGCTCATCGCCCACCACACCGCCGCTCCCAGCGCCAGCGCACCGGCGGCGATGACGATGCGGCGGCGGCGCGCTTCGGCGATCGCGTCCTCGGCCGCCAGAAGCTCCTCGACGTCGCCGCCGCGGGGCTGGTCCTGCTCGGAGGGCATCGGTGGATTCAATCGCAGCCGGTGGAAAACAGGAAGTTGCGGCGTCGGGTTGCCCTCGCACGACACGAGTCCGCGCCGGCACGAGACGAGTCCGCGCCAGCACGAGACGAGGCCGTGTCCGCACGGGACGAGGCCGTGTCCGCACGGGACGAGGCCGCGTCCGCACCAGACGTGGCCGCGCCGGCACGACACGAGTCCGCGCGGGCCGCGATGCCTGGATTGGCGGCGGCCGCGATGCTAGTTGCCGTCATGGCATCTGCCCTCCTACGCATTCTCGCACCCGCCTTCGTGCTGCTGGTCGCCGGCTGCGGCCGAGGCGGCGAGCGCCTGGTATCGCTACCAGAGGATCACTCCGGCTCGCTCGTGATCCGCAACGTTCGCGTCTTCGATGCACCGCGCGCGCGTCTGAGCGACGGCATGATGGACGTGCTCGTGCGCGAGGGTCGCATCGAGAAGATAAGCGAATGCGGGCTGGACTCGGGCGGCGCCCCCGAGCTGGACGGCGGCGGCGGCACTCTGCTGCCGGGCCTCGTCGACACCCATACCCACACCGGCTCGTCGTCGAATCCGCCCGGCGCGACCGGCTCGCTGCCCGACCTGGACGCCAACCTGGCGGCCTTTCTCTACGCAGGCGTCACCACCGTGCTGGATCTGGGCAGCCTCGCACCGGCCATTTTCGAGCAGCGCGACGAGATCGCACGCGGCGAGCGGCTCGGCCCGCGCGTGTTCGCGGCCGGTCCGGTTTTTACGGCGCACGGCGGTCATCCGGCCGAAGTGCTGCGAGAGTGGCTGCCGTGGTATCTGCGCTGGTACGTGCTGCCGCGCGCGACGCGCGAAATCGCCGGTGCGCAGGATGCCCATGAGGCCGTGGCCGAGCTGCTCGAGCATCGCCCCGACATCCTCAAGATCACCATCGACGTGGGCGCTGCCGGGGACGTTCCCAACCTTTCGCAGGAGGCGCTTGCCGGCATCATCGAGGCCGGGCACGCCTCCGGCATCCGCTCCATCGTCCACATCGGCGATTCGGCCGAAGCTCTGGCAGCGGTGCGCGCCGGTGCGGACGCACTGGCGCATTCGCCGTGGCGCGACGAGCTCAGCGAGGAAACCGTCGCGGCACTGGCGCACGAGCCGACGCCGGTCGTGGCCACCATCGCCGGATGGGATCTGGGCGGACGTCCGCGCACGAAGATCGAAGACTTCCTTCCCATCGAGCGCGAGGTCGCATCGGACGAGCTCGTGGAGCTGCTGCTGGCGACGCCGGCCAGACCGGAAGCCAAGGTGTTCATGAAGGCGGCATCGGATGCGTGGGAGATACGACGGCGCAACGTCGGCAAGCTGATGGCAGCGGGTGTGCCGGTGCTTGCGGGCAGCGACGCGGCCAATCCGGGAAACATTCCCGGCGCAGGCCTGCATCTGGAGATGAGAAAGCTGGTCGAGGCCGGCATGTCGCCGGGCCAGGCGCTGCGCGCCGCGACCTACGACAACGCCCGCTTCCTCTCCGGCCGCGATGCCAACTTCGGCGAGATCGATGCCGGCAAACGCGCCGACCTCGTCCTGGTCGACGGCGATCCCACCGCACGAATCGAGGACACCGAGAAGATTCGCGAGGTCATCCTCGCGGGCCGCCCGCTGCTTCGAAAGAAGCAGGGGTCAGACAAGAAGGGGTCAGGTACTGAAAATCAGGGTGCATCACCCTGATTTTCAGTACCTGACCCCATTCCGAAACTACTTCGCGACGCCGATGACGCCGCAGGCGACGCGGCCGCCCGCATCGCCGGTGGGCTGGGTCTTCAGATCGTCGGCCTTGGCGTGAACGATCAGGCCGCGGCCGAGGATGCTGTTGGTTCCCTCGAACGTCGCACGCGTGTCGGTGTAGTCGATCGTGGCTGCCCCGCTGGCATCAGCTTCGACGTTGCCGAGATCGCCGGTGTGCCGCGCCGATTCGGTGGGCGCCGCATGCGGCTCGCCGGTCGGATTGAAGTGACCGCCCGCCGAAGTTCCGTCGGGAGCCGAGCAGTCTCCGAACTCGTGCACGTGAAAGCCGTGCTTGCCGGGCGTCAGCCCGGTGATCTTGCCGCTGAGCTTCACCCCTGTGCCGGCCTTGGTGAAGGTGATGGTTCCCTCCACCTTGTTGCCCTCGGTCGCATGCAGCACGGCCACCGCCTTGCCGACCGCGGCCGGCGCCGCGCCGGCATGCGCGCCGCCGTGTGCCGGAGCGCCAGGCGCGTTGCCGCCTGCCGGCGCCGCAGTGCCCTGCGCATGCACGGTGCCGGCAAGAATCCATCCGAGGCTGGCAGCGAGTAGAGTGGTGAATCGCATCGGGTACCTCCGGGAAGACAGGCTCGCGCGAGTATAGCCGGCAACGTCGAACGCTCCACCGCAGCCGCGGATCCGAAATCGCTCGCCCGCGGCGCAGCTGGCCACGACGAAACGGCGCACCTTTCGGCCGCGGTGATTGCGGCGCGTCGGCGCAGCGATATCGGCCTCAGACTCGTTCCACCGCCAGCGCGGTGGCTTCGCCTCCGCCGATGCACAGCGCGGCCACGCCCCGCTTCAGCCCGCGGCGCGCCAGGGCCGACAGCAACGTCGCCACGATGCGGGCGCCGGATGCGCCGATGGGATGACCCAGCGCACATGCGCCGCCGCTGACGTTGACGCGATCATGGTCGAGCGACAGCTCGCGCATGGCCGCCATCGTCACCACGGCGAAGGCCTCGTTGATCTCGAACAGGTCGACCTGATCGGCGCTCCAGCCTGCGCGAGCCAGCGCCTTGCGGATCGCGCCGACCGGAGCCGTCGTGAACCAGGCAGGCGCCTGCGCATGAAACGCATGCGCACGAATCACGCCGCTGACCGGGCAGCCGCGCGCCTGTGCCTGGCTGCGCCGCATCAGCACGAGCGCGGCGGCGCCGTCGGAGATCGAGCTCGAATTGGCGGCCGTCACCGTGCCGTCCTTGGCGAAAGCGGGTCGCAGCGTCGGGATCTTTTCGGGCGATGCCTTGGCCGGCTGCTCATCGATGGCGATGCTCTGCTCGCCGCCGCGCGTCTTGACGGTCACCGGCACGATCTCGGCATCGAAGTCCCCCTGGCCGGCGCGGCGCGCGCGCATCAGCGACTCGACGGCGAAGGCGTCCTGCTGCTCGCGGGTGAAACCGAAGTGCCTGGCCGTCTCCTCGGCAAAGCTGCCCATCAGGCGTCCCTGCTCGTAGGCATCCTCGAGACCGTCGAGGAACATGTGGTCCTTGACCTCGGCATGTCCCATGCGCGCGCCGGCGCGCGCCTTCGGCATCAGGTAGGGCGCGTTGCTCATGCTCTCCATGCCGCCGGCCACGATGACGTCGCGGCTTCCGGCCGCCAGGATGTCGTGCGCCAGGATCGCCGCCTGCATGCCCGAGCCGCACATCTTGTTGACGGTGGTGCAGCCGGCACTGGCCGGAATTCCCGCGCCGAGTGCGGCCTGCCGCGCCGGTGCCTGCCCGAGTCCAGCAGGCAGCACGCAGCCCATCAGCACTTCCTCGACGGCATCGCCGGGCAGCGAGGCCCTTTCCAGTGCGGCCGCGATGGCAGCCGACCCGAGGCGAGTGGCGGGCAGTGCGGAGAGATCGCCGAGAAAACCGCCCATCGGAGTGCGCGCGTAACCCGTGATGACGACCGGATCGTTCATGCGCGCAATGTCGCGCGGAACCGCTTCGGTCACAAGACGCTGGCGATCACGGAACCAGCAGCACCTTGCCGAGATTCTTGCGGTCCTGGATGTAGTGATGCGCTGCCGCCGCCTGCGCGAACGGGAAGGTCTCGTCGACGTGTGGCCTGACCACGCCCTGCTTCCACAGCTCCAGCAGATGCTCGCCCCAGCCTCGCAGGCGTGCGACCTCTCCCCACATGTGACCCAGGTTGACGCCGAAGACGCCCTTGTTGGCGTTGAGCAGCGAGGGAGGATTGAACTGCAGCCACGGCATGCTTGCCACCGTCCTGAGCGCACGGACGATGCTGCGCTCCTTGCCACTTGCGGCGGCCGACATGCCGAACATGCCCAGGCGCCCGGTCGGCGCCAGCAGGCGGTAGCCCTTCTTGAACGAGTCGCCGCCGACGGCATCCAGGATGAGCTCGACCCCGCGCCCGCCCGTGATCTGGCGCGCACGCTTCTCGAAGTCCTCGGTGCGATAGTCGATGAGATGATCGACGCCGATGGCGGCAAGCTGCTCGTGCTTGGAGCGCGAGGCCGTGCCGATCACCGTAGCCCCGATGTGCTTGGCGAGTTGGGTGGCGGCGATGCCGACGCCGCCTCCGGCCGAGTGCACGAGCATCGTCTCGCCGGCGCGCAGGCCGCCCATGACGATGACGAGCTGATAGGCCGTGAAGTAGTTGACGGGCAGTGCGGCGCCTTGCTGGGCGCTCATGCCGCCCGGACGCGCGAACACCTGGTTCTCGGGAACACAGACGACGTCGGAATAGCCGCCGAAGCGCGTCATCGCGAAGACGTCGCGTCCGTTCCAGCTCGCATCGACACCGGCACCGACCGCGTCGACGCGGCCGCCGACTTCGTAGCCGACCACGACCGGCATCGCCGGAAGATCGGGATACAGTCCGAGGCGGCCCATGATGTCGGCGAAGTTGACTCCGCTGGCCTCGACGCGAACGCGGATCTCGCCGGCCTTCGGCTGCGGATCGGGCGCTTCGCGCACTTCGAGAACCTCGGGCGGACCGGCTTTGGGAATCCAGACCTGTCGCATGCGGGGCAGCTTGCGCTTCGCTCAGCGCTCGTTCAATGGGATCGGGTGCTGCCGCGATGACTTTCGACGCCGTCCTGCTGCTGTCCTTCGGCGGTCCCGAGGGCCCGGACGAAGTCATGCCGTTTCTGGAGCGCGTCACGGCTGGGCGCGGCGTTCCGCGCCAGCGCCTGGAGCAGGTCGCCGCCCACTACATGCTGTTCGGCGGCGTCAGCCCCATCAACGAGGAGTGTCGCAAGCTGATCGCGGCGCTGCAGGCCGAGCTCGAGGCGCGCGGCATCGCGCTGCCCGTCTACTGGGGCAATCGCAACGCGCCGCCGTTTCTCGAAGATACAGTCCGGAAAATGGCGCGCGACGGCATCGGTCGTGCGGTCGCGATCGCCACCTCGGCATACAGCTCCTATTCGGCCTGCCGCCAGTATCTCGATGACATCGAGCGCGCTCGCACCGTGGTCGGAGAGGGCGCCCCGGTCATCGAGAAGCTGGCACCGTATTGGAACCACCCCGGCTTCATCGAGACCATGGCCGAGCATACGCGTGCCGCGCTGGCCTCGCTCGGCGATGCGAATCGTCCACGCGTGCGTCTGCTCTTCACGGCGCATTCCATTCCCACGGCAATGGCCACCACGTCCGACTACGTCGCGGAGCTCGAGGAAGCCTGCGCGCTCGTTGCTGCCAGATCGGCGCCGGAGCTCGCTCACGAGCTCGTGTATCAGAGTCGCAGCGGGACGGCCGTGCAGCCGTGGCTCGAGCCGGACGTCCGCGATCGCCTGCGCGCCTTGGCCTCGGACGGCGTGCGCGAGATCGTGCTGGTGCCCATAGGTTTCGTCGCGGATCACATGGAGGTGAAGTTCGATCTCGACATCGAGGCCGCGGCGGTCGCATCCGAATGCGGAATCCGCCTGGCTCGAGCCGAGGCCGTCGGAGCCTCGCCGCGGTTCGCAGCAGGGCTGGTCGACATGATCGAAGACCATGTCATGGGGCGGCCGACCTCGACCCTGGGAGCGCGCGGTCCGCGGCCGTGGCCATGCGCGCCCGCCTGCTGCGTCTATTCGCCTCACCGCCGGTAAAAAAAAGGGTCAGGCACCTTTTCCGGCTGCCGGAAAAGGTGCCTGACCCGCGCGGTCGAGGCCGACCCTCTACGCTTTGAGCGGCCCTACGGAATCAGAGTGCCGATATCCGGCAGGGTCGTCGGAATAACGGGCAATGTCGTCGTCGGGAGGGGCAGGGTCGTGGTCGCCGGCAGGGTCGTGGTGACCGGAATGGTTGTCGTGGGGGTCGGCAGCGTCGTCGTCGGGGCCAGCGTCGTCGTCGGAATGCTGCCCTCGACGGCGGGCGTGCACAGGCGGACGGTGTTCTTGAACTGCACGGTGCGCGTGCCGAACTGGTCCGTGACTACCTTAGGCGCGATTTCCTGCTTCGGACACTTCGCCTTGTAGCAGATGCGCCCGCCAGTCTGATCGGCACCGCCGAGCTCGACCGGATGGCCGTCCTGCAGATTGGTCACGGTCTTCTGGACGGGAACGCAATAGCTCTTTGCCTTGGGCTTGATCAGACAGTTCTGAAGGCCGAAGTCCTCGGTCTGCGCCTGCAGATTGGCCTCGGCGCTCTTGAACATCTTGGTGTCCTTGATCTTGTAGCACTTGAGGTGATCCGAGGGTGCTGCCTGGGCAGATGCACTCGCGGGCGCCATCATGATGGCGAAGCCCAGGAGCGCCGCAACGGATGGTGTGATGAGAGTTCGGGTGATCGATTTCATGAGTATGCTCCTCCGCTTGGCCAGCGGTGCTGGTTGGTGCCTCCCAATGTGAACAATACGTTTCGCGACTGTCCAGATCGGTGGCCGCATTCCTGGACATTCCTACGCATCGAGGGTTGTCGCACGTGCTCTGCTCCCTGGGAGCGTCGCGGTTTTGCTACTCACAATGGTCACTTCGGGCTCCGGTGCGAGAGCTGTTCTCCCTTGGCAGTCGATCGCGAACTCCCGCTCCGTAGTAGTGTTCATGGGGGATCATGCACCCGAAAGGGAACTCGCCGCTTACCGCGGCCCGTGCGAACGGCATGCAGCGGCCGCTCGGCCTCGGGCTAATCGGCGCGCATGCGCAGCGGCCGGTCGCTGGCCCGATGTCTTTCCAAAGCGTTTCACGCTTTGGAGGGCCCTTCGCCCTCGTGCTAAGCCTTCGGCCGCTCGCTAGCGATCCCTGTAATGACCACGGCCGGCAAGCTCACCACCCGACATCGCCGCCGCGCGCGCCCGCGCGTTCTGATCTGCACGCCGGAAATCACCGAGCTTCCCGAAGGCATGGGTAACGCCGCGCTCTACATCCGCGCCAAGGGCGGAGGCCTCGGCGACATCTCGGCCGGCCTCATCCAGCACTTCCACGAGGATGCCCGTTTCGACCTGCACGTGGTGGTCCCCCGCTACGATGCCAAGATCCGCGACGTCGCCCGCGTCACCTACCGCGAGATCGACGCGCTGGGACGCACGCTCGGACGGCGGGGGGTGCACCTGGTCACCGACAGCGCCTTCTCCTCGCTCTCGGACGTGTACGGCGAGTCCGATGCCCATCCGCGCATCCACCGCGCCCAGGCGTTCCAGCGCTACATCATCAATGAGCTGCTCGGGCGCCTGCAGCCCGACGTCGTGCACTGCAACGACTGGATGACGGGCCTGGTGCCCGCCGCCGCCCGTGCATTCGGCTTCAAGAGCCTGTTCACGCTCCACAACGTGTTTACCGAGTACGCCACCCCGCGCGACATCGATCGCAGCGGCATCGACGTGCGGCGCTTCCACGAGTTCCTGTACTTTCGCGATTTCCCCACCAACACCGAGGCCAACTGGACCACCAACGGCGTCGACTTCACCGCCACCGCGGTCCACGCCTCCGACGTCGTCAACACCGTCAGCCCCACGTTTCTCGAAGAGATCGTGGCCGGCGAGTTCGAGACCATCATCCCGCCGTCGGTGCGCCATGCGATGCGTTCCAAGCACGATGCAGGCCGCGCGCTCGGCATCCTGAATGCGCCGAACGACTCGGACGACCCGCGCATCAACCCGCACATCCAGCCCTACGACATCGAGAACGTCCTTGCCGGCAAGCTGGCCAACAAGGAGAAGTTCCAGAAGGAGGTCGGACTGCGGCCGGATCCGGGCGCGCCTCTGTTCTTCTGGCCGAGCCGCCTCTACGCGCAGAAGGGACCCGAGCTGCTCTCGGCAATTGCGGCGGACTGCGTGCGCCGCTTCGGATTGCAGATCGTCCTGGTGGCCAACGGCGATCGCGTGCACGAGATGGCGTTTCGCAAGCTGGCGGCGGTGACCGACGGCAACATCGTGCTCAAGTCCTTCCGCGAGGACTTGAGCACGCGTGCGCTGGCGGGCGCCGACTTCGTGCTGATGCCTTCGCTCTACGAGCCGTGCGGGCTTCCGCAGATGATGGGGCCGAGATTCGGAACCCTGGCAGTGGCGAGGTCTACCGGCGGTCTCAAGGACACGGTGGTGCAGCTGGATCCGACGCGCGCAACCGGCAACGGCTTCCTGTTCCAGCAGCACACGCCTGCCGCGCTGGCCGCTGCCATTGCCGAGGCCGTCAAGTTCTACCGTGAGCCCGAGGACACGCGCCGGCGCACCATCCAGCGCATCATGCGCGAGAGCCTGCAGAGATTTTCGCTTGCCGTGACGGCCAAGGCCTACATCGAAGTCTACGAGCGTTTGATCGCCGACCGCTGACACGGATGCGGGCCACGGCGAACAGGAGAACAGCATGACGACGCATCGCCGGCTTGTGGCCGCTGTGGTCTACGCAATCGCCATCACGACGATCGTCACCGCGCACGCTGCTGCGCAGGAGCTGCCGGCCGCGGCGGTCTCCGAGGCGCAGACGGTTTGGGAGGTGCGCTGCAGCACCTGCCACGGCGCTGGTGGCAAGGGCGACGGCGCGCTGGCGGCCTCGCTCAATCCCAAGCCTCGCGACCTCAGCTCGCCGGAGTGGCAGAAGACGGCAACCGACGAGCACATCGAGAAGATCGTGCTGAGCGGAGGGCCCGCGGTCGGCATGAGCGTGCTGATGCCGGGCAACCCCGACCTTGCCGGCAAGCCGGACGTGATCAAGGCGCTGCGCGCCAGAGTCCGCGGCCTGGCTGCGCCCTAGACGGGATCGAACACTCGGCTCGCCGCGCACAGATTGCTTCTCGCTGCGGCGCAGACGGCGACCTTCGGCTTCAGAGCTTGCAGGCTCCCGGCGTATCGGGCGGCCGACGCTCGTGGATACGTGCGTGCAGCTCCGCGACCGCGGCGGGCTCGAGCATTCCCGGGAAGATCGCGAACAGCTCTCGTTCCTCGCGGCGGATGTGGCGCTGGAGAAGGACGCCGAAGCTCTCGAGCAGATGGCAGAGCTCCGACTCCTCGATGCATCGCTCGATGGCGTTGCGCGCGGACGTCATCGCACGGTGGTCCTGGCAGAGCGCGTCAACGACGGTGCGCTCGGTGCTCCCTTCGCCGTAGGCCTGGCGAAGCGCGGGGAAGAGAAGCTCCTCTTCGATGGCGAAATGCTCGGCCAGATGCTCGTCGAAGAACTGCAGCGTTTCGAGCCGTCGCGACGGAGGCGTGCTCTCGGGCGTCGTGGGCGTGACGGGGCCCGGCGGCGCCGGGTGCAGCAGCCGGAAGGCCAGCGAGAGCGCCTTCTGATGATCGTGCGACAGCGGGATCAGCGCGTCATGACGGCGTGCCACGGACGCAGCGTCTACGGCTCGCAGAGCACCGTCTGCTCGAAGACCGTCAGATGCGGCACGTTCTCGGGCGAGCCGTCGATGGCGCCGGTGACGTCGAAGAGCGTGTGGAGCTGGGGGCGATAGGCTACGGCCGCCTCGGTGGTGCACTCGTAGCCGAACGAATCCTCGAACGTGCCCGGAGCGGTCTCGTCCAGCGGCGAGCTGACGATGGCGCCCTCGGAGGGCGCCCAGGCGCCGAAGTTGTTGTCGGTGTAGGCGGCCGAATCGACCTCGACCAGCGACTCTCCGGCATCCTCGACCACCGCAACGTCGAGCGAATGCGCTTCCTCGACCTCGGCCTCTTCGGGAATGCCCGCGACGCTGGCCTCGACGTCGACGCGAAGCACGGCCAGCTCGGAGAAATGGGACATCGCGGCGCCCGCGGTGATCACGCCCTGATCCCCGTCGACGAACAGCTGCTGGACCGGCAGCAGCTCGGTCGCGTTGCCGTCGACGCTGACCAGCAGCGCGAGCTCGGCGGACAGCTCGCCCTCGGCGGCTCGGGGATCACCGTCCACGATCACGTCGAGCTCGGCGGGAGCGTCGAAGTCCAGACCGTCCGGACCGAGCCGATAGGCGCGCTCGGCGATGCCCGAGATCGACCCAGGCAGGTCGGAAACCGGAATCTCCTCGATCGAAAGCTCGGTCGTCTCGGTCAGTGCGAAGGGCGGAACGTTCAGGACCACGCGATGATCGTTCGATTCGAGCACGCCGCCGGCGACGCCGATCGACTTGACGACGGGGCACTCGAGACAGTCGAGCGCATCGACGGTCCCGACGGCGAAACGCAAGGTGCGCAGCGCGTCCGAGGCGTTGACGTCGCCACTGGTGTCGACGTCGCAGACGCAGTCGTCGCACTCCAGCGTACCGACGGCGGCGCGCAGGACACCCAGCGCATCCGAAGCGGTCGGCTTGTTGAAGTTGGTGACGGGCTGGCCGCAGTCGCCGCTGCCGGCCAGGGCGGGCCCGGCCTGCAAGGTCACCAGCAGCGCGAAGGCGGAAGCGACGGAGCGGAACGGCATCGTCTGGGTGCGCATTCCCTAGTCGGTAGCACGCCTGGCGGCGGATGGGTATGGGGTCGGCGGCCGGCGGCGCCAGTTTTTCTGGTCGTGGATCGCGGGCCGCAAGGTCGATCTCCCCGGACTTGTCGCCGGACCGGCGTCCGAGATGGATCGACGCCGGCGCCGCGTTCACACGAAACCGGCGCCGCGCTCAAGCGACGCCGGCGCCGCGTTCACGCGAAACCGGCCCCGCGCTCAAGCGACGCCGGCGTGCCTGGCGATCAGCTTGACGGACGGCTCGAGCCAAGCATCATCCACCTCGCTCCATTCGACCGTCCGGGTCGTGATGTCGGCGACGTGCAGGCAGTCGCGCTCGAGCAGCTCGAGCACGGCCGGCAGCGCGGCGCGCGACTGGACGCGACTGGTCTCGAAGGTGACGCCGCGCGTGTACATCGCGGTCACCGGCAGCGGAACGTCGCCGGCGGAAAACGGGCCCTGATTGGTGCAGACGCCGCCGGGCGCGGTCGAGGCCAGCGCCAGCTTGAGCGCGTCGGCGTCGACGGTGGCGTTGGAGGTGATCTCGTAGGGCCCGTGACGTCCCTCGTACGGCGACTGGATCGCGCGTGCACCGAGCTTCTCCGCCATCGCCAGAGCCGGCCCGTCCGGTGCCAGATAGTCGACGCGCCTCGCGCCAAGTGCCAGCGCGATGTCGACGGAGTAGAGCCCGACGGCGGTATGTCCGGTTCCGACCACGAGCACGCTGGCTCCGGGTCGCTCGGCCAGATACGGCGCGACCGTTCGCCATCCGTCGGCGATGTTGTCGCCGGCGCCGCATGCCACGGTTGCCGGCACCCCGCTCGGCGCGGGCACCAGCATGGCGTCGGCGAAAGGAACCAGCAGGAAGTCGGCGAGCGCGCCGCCCCAGTCCTTCTCGGTCAGCGGCATCCCATAGGACGAGCGGAACGGAACCGATTCGCAGCACGCGGTCAGGCCGCGCCGGCATGCGCCGCACAGACCGCAATTGATCTGAAACGGTACGGCCACCACGTCGCCGGGCGCCACCGAGCGCACGCCGTCGCCGATCTCGACGACTTCGGCGATGCACTCGTGGCCGAGCGCAAAGGGCCGGCCCGGCTGGATCATGCCCATCGCGAAGAGCAGGTCGACGTCGCAGCGTGCGACGGCCAAAGGACGCACGATGGCGTGTGCGTCGTCCTCGATGCGAGGGGTGGGAACCTCGCGCCATTCCACGGTTCCGGGACTCGTGCAGAGGAGTGCTTTCATGCGCTGCAGCCTAGAGCGGTTGCGGGCAGGCCGTAAAACGATTGTTTCTCAAGCCGGGTTGCGCGCGGCGCAAGCGAAGGCAGCCGCCGGCATCGCGATCCGCGGTGATGCCCAGCGCGAACCTCAGCCGCGGCCCATGGCCGTGACGATCCAGCGGTGCAGCGCGCGCAGCGCGGGCCGCTGCAAGTCGGACCGCCGGCACACGAAGTGATACGTGGCCTGGCTCGGCGCTTCCTGCGCAAAGGGCCGCACGAGCTGGCCTTGGCTGAGGTGACGCTCGGCCAGGATCTGCGTGGTCAGCGCCACGCCCTGGCCGGCCATCGCGGCGTCCAGGACCAGCTGGGCGTTGTCGAACGTGCGATCCTGCGCGGCGGCAAGGCCCTCGACGCCGGCCACTTTCAGCCATTGCGGCCACGCGTAGGGAACGTGCGATTCGTGAAGGAGACGCTGGCGTGCGAGGTCGCCCGGCTCACGCAGCGACTGCGCGATCTGCGGCGTGCATACCGGGAAGAAGCGAAGCTCCAGCAGCGGCTCATTGTGCAGCCCCGGCCACGGCCCGGTGCCGAAGCGGATGGCGGCGTCGACGTCGTCGCGCTCGAAGTCGGCGTAGTCGGTGGTGGCGCGCATCTCGATGGCGACACGCGGATGCTGCGCCTCGAAGTCCCCGAGACGCGGCAGCAGCCAGTTGCCGGCAAAGCTCGGCAGTACGCTCAGGCGCAGGCGGCCTTCGGGCTCGTCGCCGACCAGACGCTCGGTGGCGCGCGCGATGCGCGACAGCGCCGTCTGCACCTCGCCGAGGTAGATCGCGCCCTCCTCGGTCAGGCGCACACCGCGATGCAGGCGATGGAAGAGCGGCACGCCGAGCTCGTCCTCGAGCGACTGGATCTGGCGACTGACGGCCGACGGCGTCACGTGCAGCAGCGCGGCAGCCGCCTGAAAGCTCCCGAGACGGCCGGCGGCTTCGAAGACTTCGAGCGCGCCGAGGCGCGGCATGAGCGGCTTCTTCACTCGCGAATCACACTTGCGGACGTGTCACCGCGCCCGCAGATGGCCGGCTACGAGCGCTGCCCTTTTCATGCGTTGTCGCCGAAACGGGTCTGCCATTCGAGCTGGATCCGATCGATGACGGCCGGGTACACGACGGCGCGGCGGAACGGATCGATGGTTCGCATGTAGAGGCTGGTCCACGAGCTGATGGGCTTGACGTAGATTGCCCAGTACAGCCGGTAGCCGTCGATGGTCGGGCGCAGAGCCAGGCACGAGAATGCATGCACGGTCGCGTTGCGAATCTCGCTCAGCGCCTCGTTGGGAAGGACGTAGACGACCTTGAAGATCGTGTCTTCGGTGCCCGGAGGGATCAGCGAGGCCGCGCGCTCTTCCTCACTCAAGCGCAGGCTGTAGTACTCGCCGGACCAGGTCTCGTCCTCGCGGTCCCACCACAGCATCCATCCGATGGTGGAGCGGATCAGGAACAGCATGCGTACGGCGAAATTGGCGGTGGTCGCGGTCTGCGCGGTGAAGCAGGTGCGCGCGTCCAGGATGTTGCGGTCGGGGCCGCCGCCATGCAGCTCGGCGATCCAGACGTCGTGCAACTCGACGTCGGAGAGGAAGCTGTGAACCTTCAGGTCGAGCTGATGGTACTCGTGCGGATCCGCCTGCATTCGCGCCTGCTGCCGGATCGGCCCCGGCAAGGCCATTCATCCGTCACTGCCGCCGGTGCGTCAAAGCGCCGGGCCCGATTGCCTGCGCCAAGGCCGCAGCAGCGCGACCAGCCATGCAGCCGAAAGCAGGATGGCGCCGCCGGTCCACAGCCACATAGCCAGCGGCCAGTACGGCGGGCTATAGCGCAGCGTCACGGGCCCTGGTCGCCGGAATTTCACCGTCAGCCTGTGCCGTTCGCTGAGGACGTCGGCGTTGCCGCGCTCGACGGTCCAGCCGCCGAGCGTGTTCAGGTTGACCTCGGCGATGGCCGAAGGCCCTCCCGCGTAGTTCAACGTCACCGTGCCCGGCGTGACCTTCTCGATGTCGACGGTGCCCTTGCCCGACCGAAGATGGATCTCACCGAGGTATCCGCTCTGACCGGCCGATCGGGCATTGCGATGCGTTTGCACCGGCTCGTAGCAGTAGCGTGATCCCAGTCCCTTGCCGTAGTGCCCCGGCTTGACCGCGGTTTCGATGGTGTGCTGCCAGCGCTCGACGTCGATGGGTTTCTCCATGGCGGCAACGCGCAGGGTCGGCTTGCCCCAGGAGTACGCCGCGCGCCAGGTGTTGGTGCTGATCCAGAACGTCTCCATCGCCAGGAACGCGGCCAGGGTCGCCAGGAGGATGCGGCGATGGCGGAGACGCGCCAGCGCTCCGATCAGCAGCACGATCCAGGCGATGTGGAACAGCACGAAGAGGCGGCTGGGCACGTGGGCGTTGCGCAGCAGCGGGAGGTTCTGCATCAGCGTCCAGGGACTCAGCGGCGCCAGCCAGTTGGTCGCGGCCCAGAAGAAGACCAGCGCCACCACGAGCCAGCGCCACACCTGGCGCCGGTATCCGCGATCCTTCAGCGACCACGCCACGCAGGCGATGGCGGCCACGCCCAGGTACAGCCCGTACTCGTGAAAGCGATACTCGAGATCGATGACGTGATGACGGCTCTGCTGGGGCCACAGCAGGATGCGCGGCAGCTCGGAGAACAGCGCGCCGGTTTCGACTTTCCGCGGCGCGGTGTCGTGCAGCATCCGGATCGGGAGAGCCTTGGCCGCCACCAGTGCGGCGGTCGCCGCGAGCACGGTCAGCGTGAACCACGGGGCCTTGCGCGCGCCTTGCAGCGTCCTGCGCCACGGCACCATGCCGGCGATCGTCAGCGCAATGGCGAGGTAGAGCGCATAGACGAAGGCGTAGATGGCACCTTCGAGCATGAAAAAGGACATCAGCGTGGCCGCGGTCAGCTGCATGCGGCGCTCGTCCAGTCGCAGCAGCGCGAGCACGAAAAGCGGGAGGACGGCGATCGGCGCGAAGCGCAGATGGCCTTCGCTCCAGTGCAGCGCGAACCAGGTGCTGCCGGTGAACAGCAAGCCGCCGAGCATCGACAGCGCGCGCGTGTGGCCGAGGTGCCGCAGCAGCGCCGTCATCGATGCCAGCCCTGCTGCGGCGAACACGTAGAGCGTCACGAGGTTGGCGTCGTGCGGTGTCAGCGCAAGGTCGGCCAGCATCAGCGGCGACAGCAGACGCGATTGCGGGTTGGCCCCCACGTCCACGCCGCCGCACATCCACGGATCGTGCAGCGGAAGCACGCGGTAGTGCAGGACCGACGAGCGCACCAGCCACGACAGCGAGTCGAAGTAGTGCCAGTCCATGCCGGCACTCCATCGCCGGTAGCCCAGCGGGACGGCGAGCATGGCCGCTGCGCCGGCCAGGATCAGGAGCGCATCGAGAATCGATGTCCGCAATCGGTGCCGCATGCGCGCAGATGACGTCAGCGCGGGGGGCGGTACGGTTTCTTCAGGCGCGGCTCCACGCCTGCATCCAGGAAAGGCTGCAGCCAGCCGTTGCCCGCATCCGGATGTGCATCGATCCACGCGACGTAGGGCTTCACATCCAGCACGGGCGTGCCGTCGAGCAGGTCCACGCCCTGCAGCTCGACGATGCCTTCGGCCTCTCGTACGCAAACCAGTGCCGCGCTGGAAAGTCCGATCTGCGAGGGACGATTGGGCGCACGCGTCGCGAACACGCCGCGCTTCGGGCCGCCGCGCGGAGGCTTAACCGTCGCGCTCCAGCCGCGGCTGCGATCGAAGAGGAAGAGGATCCAGATGCGTGCGAACGAGGCGAGGTCGGCCAGTCCGCCGCGATACTGCTCCTCGATCTCCAGCGTGGCGCGACTATCGGGCGAGGCCTCGCCTTGATGAGGAGCGTCTTCCCGCCGCGACCAGGGCGTGCGCGCCACGCCGATGACTCGCAGCTCAGCGGTCGCTTCCGGCATCGGTGACCTTTCCCAGATCGCTGGTGGACATGCCGGTGGACGAGAAGATCTCGGTCATCGCTTCGACGCGCTCGCGGCTGTGCCGGCTGCGAATCTGCTGGCCGGCGCCGTTCGGGCGCAACCGGCGAAGCACGCGCTGGGCTGCGCGCACCCGAAGCACCGCATCGGTGATGCGCTCGAGCTCGCCGTCGTCGAAGGAGCTCGCGGCGGTCTGCTCTTCCATGATGTCGAGCAGGAGGCCGCGGATCTGCTCTCGCGACAGCTTCTCTCGTGCTGCCAGGCGCCGCGCCTTGCGATGGATGCGCTCATCCTGCCGCGCATCGGGCTGCGGCTGCGCGTGCTCGGCGGCTGTGCGGCGAGGCTGCGGCAGTCGCTGCGTGGGAAGCGCCGCAGCGCTGCCGCGTCGTGGTGCGGCCTTCGCCTCGATTGCGGCGAAGGGTCGCACTTCCCGGGAACGCGTCACTTGCGGCGGGGCAGCCACCGACTCGGATCGTCCGTTGGTGCCGCGTGCGGCCACCAGGTAGCCGGCCAGCGCCGCCACGCCGAAAAGAGCTGCGCCCGTGCGCCACACGCGCCCACGCTATGAGGCGAGCATTCGGGAAGTCAAAGCATGCGCCAGCTTTGTCTTGCGTCCCGTCGCTCGCGATGCGCTGGCGCGACGAGGACGTTGCCGCGGTCCCGGAAATCTTCTAAGTCAGCCAGGTGAACGAGCAGGCTCGCAAGCGTGTCCCGCGCGATGTCCGCGAGACCGCGATCCTGGAAGCGGCCCTCAAGGCGTTCTCCGAGGACGGCTATGCCGGGGCCAGCCTCAAGCGCATCGCGACCGACGCGGGCCTGGCCTCGCCACAGCTCCTGGCCTGGTACTTTCCCTCCAAGCGCGACCTCTATCTGCGCACCATGCTGCGTTACGCAGCCGTCTTCGCCGATCTCCACGTCGGTCTGGAAGAATGGGAGCACGATCCGGCCCAGTATCTGCACCGGATCGCCGAACGATTCCTGGCCGGCTTCAGCGATCCGAGCGTGCGCATGGCCTATCGACTGATCCTTCGCTCGCCTCAGGCCAACTCGAACCGGCACCTGACCGAATACCGTCCCGAGAACATCTACAGCGTTCTGGAGAACTACCTGGACAGGCAGGTCAAGGCCGGTGCGATCCAGTGCGGCGATTGCGCGATGGCGGCTTCGGCCTTCGTGGCATTGCTGTGGGGACAGGCGACCTCGCGCCTTTTCCCGATGCTGACGCCGCCGCCGCACTCCGACGAGGAGTGGGCGCGCTACAGCGTCCAGATCTTCCTATACGGGCTCAAGCCGCGCTGAGCCGGGATCGGGGCGCGTCACCGGAACTTCGGAATCACCTGCTCGGCGAACAGGCGCATGCTGCGACGCGCATAGTCGGCCGGAATGCCCGCGAAGCGGAAGCAGCCGTTGAAGACGAAATCGCCGATGATCTCGCGCCGCTCGTGCAGCTTGTCCACGATCATCTGCGGCGTGCCCCACGCCTGCACCTGGACGTAGTTCTCGACCACGTTCTCCAGGCCGATGGCGCGCAGCAGGTCGACGCTGTTGCCGTACATCTCGTACCCGCGCGCCTTCTTGAGATGGTCGCTCATCAGCTCGTAGTGGTCGAAGACAGTCAGCAGGTAGCCGCCGACGTACTCTCGCGCCATCGCCTCGGCGCGCCCTGCGTCCTCGTCGCACACGATCATGTCGGCAGTCAGCACCGGCGGAATCACCTTGGCGGGATGCTGGGCGGAGAACAGGTCGCGGTAGCGCTGGATCGATTCGCGCGCCGCCGGCCACGCGGCCTGCGAGAAGATGGCCATGCCGGCGCCGATGCGCGCAGCGGCCTCGACCGAATCGGGCGACATCGCGATGGCGTAGACGCGGTCGCGGAACCCGGCGCGAGGGCGCGGGCGGATCTCGGTACGCTCGCGCTGGTAGTATCGTCCATTGCACTCGAACCAGCCGGTATCGAGCGCGGCCAGAATGGCATCGGCAGCCTCGTCGAAACGGTCGCGCGAGCTCTCCATGTCGATGCCGAAACCGGCGTATTCGCGGCGTGCCAATCCCCGTCCCATGCCGAAGATGGCGCGCCCGTCGCTGAGATGATCGAGGACCGAAAGCTTCTCGGCCACGCGCAGCGGATCGTTCCACGGCAGGATGACGGCGCCGGTGGCAAGGCGGATGCGGCGCGTGCGTGCCGCGAGATAGGCCAGATATTGCAGATTGTCGGGACACGCCGCGTAGTCGCGGAAGTGGTGCTCGACGACCCAGACCGAGTCCAGGCCGAGTTCCTCGGCATCGAGCGCCATGGCGATCTCTTCGCGCCACATGCCGGCGTCGTCGAGGGCGCTTCGGTGGTTCTGGAAGATCTGCAGAAGACCGAACTGCATGGCTCACCTCCGGGCTCGGGCAACTTCTCCCAGGTCCGCGGCCGATGCACGCGGATGGCCCGTTAGCGGCTGGACGCACGTGCGGCCTGCCCGCCGCTTCTGCACGCGGTCTCAATCTTCTGCGCAGACTCCCCATGGCTCGCCGTCGGTAAGGCGCGAGCTGGTGTCGCAGCTGCCGCCGCGGCGCAGGACGGGCAGAAAGGAGGAGGCGATGTCGGCGCAGCGCGCAGCGTTGCCGCTCTGCGACGCGCACTGCGGCGAGGAGACATTGGCCGTGACGGCCGAGGCTCCGATCTCGGGGCCGCTGGCCAGGGGATTGCGGCCCAGGCCTTCGTACAGGAGGCCGAACAGCGCATTGCCGGTGATGCTCGAGCCGCCCAGCACGCGCGCATGCGACTGCGCAGAAATGCCACCGCCATCGTTGCCGTCGATGGCCGAGCCGATGACGGTCACGATCCGGGCGACGATGCCGTGGCCGCCATTGTCCGTGATCTCACTGTCGCGCAGCCGCACCGAGCCGCCGACGACTGCCACGCCGGCATTGCCGGCGACGACCGTCCGCACCAGCGACGCGTACACGATGGTGCTGACGGCGGGATCGGAGGCGCTGGTGACGCCGGTGACCGAGCCGTCGCGCATGTGCAGACGCCGGGCGAGGACGCGGCCGACGATGTCCAGCCCGGTGATGTCCAGCTTGGGACCAAGCGCGTAGGTCGAGCCGTCGCCGCCGCGGATCGCCAGAGGCGCCTGGATGCGACTGGCTCCCAAGGTGGAATACAGCCTCAGGCTGCGCTCGGCCGAGATGCCCGTGCCGGTCGAGGTGATCTCGTGTCCCTGCATGTCCAGGCTGCCGCCGCCCGCGAAGTGGATCGCTGGCGTGTCGGGGTCCGTGCAGTGCAGGTCGCGCCGCAGGATCGCGGCGCCGACGACCACCGCGCCGCAGTCCTCGATATGCGTGTACGACAGCGCGCTGGCAGCCGAAGCGGCGGCGAGTTGGCAGACGGCGGCCAGAGCGAGGAATCGGCAGTTCGTGGTCATGGCGGGGCCTCCCCGACTGAGCCTCTCCTGCCGGACGCGTCTGAGTCAAGGCAGGATCTTCCCGCTCGCGCCGAAACCGCCGGCGCGAGGGCGTGTCCTCCGACAGACGGCCATCGTCTGACGGGCCGGCCGGGCGCCGTCGACGTCGTCTGGCTGATCCGTGGACGCGGGTCGACGTCGGTCGCGACGGCGTCTGCGCTCGCACCAAGACTGCCTCCACGTGTCCAAGGCGGTCATGCCGAAGGACATCGAACGCATCGCGACGCCGACGACGAACGGAACGGGCTGCGGCCTGAGCGCGCTATCGTCGGGCCGCTGAGCAAGCCGCGCTGCTGTCGTCAGCTGTCAGCACAGGTTCGTCGGCGTGCGGCCGAGCTGGCGCCCCATCGCTTTGGAACACGCTCCCGCGACCGCTAGAACGCCGGGATGGAAGCAACCCTGAAGCTCGAAGGCGGCAGCGTGGTCGACGGCACCGGAAGTGCAGCCTTTGCCGCCGATGTCGCGGTTCGCGGAAACGAGATCGTCGCGGTCGGCGATCTGGACGGAGTCCGAGCTGCGCGCACGATCGACTGCAAGGGTCGCTTCGTCGTGCCGGGCTTCATCGACATTCACAGCCACTCCGACTTCCTGGTTCCGGGCAGCGATCACGGCAGACTGCTCGAGCCTTTCGTTCGCCAGGGCATGACGACGCTGGTCGGCGGCAATTGTGGCTTCAGCCCCGGCCCCATCTCCGAGCACACCCGCGGTCCGATCACCGAAGCCAGCCTGCTCATTGGCGACGAGGCCATCGACCTGCGCTGGGAGACGCTCGGAGAGTTCCTCGACGCTCTGGACAAGGACGGCGTGGCCATGAACGTCGCGCAGCTGGTCGGTCATGGCAGCGTGCGCGCTGCGGTCAGCGGGCATCTGAATCCCTCGGTCCCGACGCCCGACGAGCTCGCGCAGATGGAGAGGCTGTCCAGGCAGGCGCTGGACGACGGATGCGTCGGCATCAGCACCGGTCTGGGCTATCCGCCGGGAATCTTCGCGCGCGAAAACGAGCTTGCGGCCTTCGCGAGCTGGGCGCGCGAAGCGGGCAAGATCTTCACCTCGCACCTGCGCGCGTACAGCTGGGTCAGCCCCGTCTACAAGACCGACCCTGCGACGCAGCCGCACAACCTCGCTGCCATCGAGGAGATCCTGCGCGTGGCCGAGCTGGCCAGGGCGCGGCTGCAGATCAGTCACCTGATCTTCGTCGGGCAGGGAACGTGGCCGACGGCCGAACGCGCCATCGCGCTGATCGAGGAGGCGAGGTCACGCGGAATCGACGTGGCCTTCGACGCATTCCCGTACACGGCCGGCAACACCACGGCCAGCGTCATCTTCCCGCCCGAGGTGCTGCCGTTCCTCGAGAACGTCCTGTCCAGCCCCGAGCAGATGGAAGGGCTGGTCGCCATCGGCAACGCCGTCTTCGATCAGATCGGATTCCACCTCGAAGACATCCAGATCATGAACGCCAACGCGGCCGCCTTCGAGAGGTACAACGGCTGGTTCTGCGGCGAGGCGGCGCGCGATGCCGGAATGAGCGTTTGGGAATTCTATGCGCGCATGGTGATGGCCAGTCATCGCAACGCGCGCGTGCTCATCCACAAGTACAGCGGCGACGCCTCCGACGAGAGCGCGCTGGAAGCGGTGCTGCGCCATCCGCTCTGCACCATCGAGACCGATACCTTCGTCACCGCGTGCGGCCACCAGAACCCGGCCAGCTACGGCACGTTCCCCCGCGTGCTGCACACCTACGTGAAGCGCGGACTGTTCCCGCTCGAGGAGGCGGTGCGCAAGATGACCGGCGCCGCCGCCGACCGTCTGGGCTGGAGCGATCGCGGCTTCGTGCGCAAGGGCTGCGCGGCCGACCTCGTCGTCATCGATCCGGCAACGCTCGCCGACACCGCCACGTTCCAGAAGCCGAGCGAGTTTCCGCGCGGCATCGAGCACGTCTTCATCGGCGGGCGCCATGTCGTCGAAGGCGACCGTTACGATGCCGACGCCAAGGCCGGAACGGTGATCCGGCGGTAGCGTGGGCCGGCCGCTCCGCATTCTTCGCCGCCGGATGGCGAGACCATGACCGAGCGACTCGCAGCAAGATCAGGAGGAAATCCGTGAGCGCCACGATGCAGACCAGTCCTTCCGCGTACGGCAACGGCTCACGAGGCCGGCGAGCCCTCCTGCTGTCTGCGGCGCTGCTGCTCGCGATCGCGGGGCCCGCCGCGGCCGAGGATGCCAAACGGCACGTCGAGTCCGCCGGAAAGTTCTCCTACGTCGCTCCGGCGGGCTGGCAGGTCAGGGCCATGCCGGGGCTCAAGTTCCAGATCGCGCACGGCGAGCCCGTCGAAGGATTCGCACCGAATCTGAACTTCGTGGACGAGACCTACGCGGGCTCTCTGCAGGATTACGTGGCAGGCAATCTCCAAGAGCTTGCGACGCAAGCTCGCCGCTTCACTCCTTGGCCTGCAGCACTCCGCTGCCGTTCTTGGTCAGCGAGTGGAATGCGGCACTGAAGCAGCTCGTGTCGGTGTCGTTGACCAGCTGGACGTGGAGCGGCACCGTTGCCGGCAGGCGCAGGTCGGGAAGATCGTCGCCCTCACCCTTGACCAGGATCCTTGCCGGCTTCGGCGCATCCGCCGTTCCCGCCGTCAGCACCGCCTTCTGCACCGAGGTGCTGCTGCGATCCACGATCGAGAAGCCGCGATGACGGACCGCGTGCCAGCCCGGGCCAGGCGCCGGAAGGGCCAGGGCGTTGGTCAGCAGGCCGTTCTCGTAGATGCACAGCGTGTGCGCCGTCGAAGTGGTGGGGTCGCCGAACAGCGTCGCGGCGTCGCCGTCGGCGCCTCCAAACAGGCGATAGAGCTGGTGCTTGGTGCGACCATCGCTTCCCGTGCGCACGGTCATCTTTCCGCGCCCCTCGTCGCAATCCTCTCGCGGTGACGGGCCGCAGGCGTCGGCCGCTGCGCTTCCGACCACGACCTCGATGCTGTCGCTGGCGGTGTTGCCCTGCGAGTCGGTGGCCGTCGCGGTCAGCAGATGCGTTCCGGGCACGAGCGCCAGCGCCGGCGTCAGCGAGCTGCCCTGGCCGAGCGCGCCCTGGCGATCCGATGTCCACACGACGCTGCCCTCGCCGAGCACGCCGTCGTCGGCATCGTCGGCGGAAGCCTCGAGGCTCAGCGTCTGCAACGCCGCCAGTGTTGCGCCGCCGGCTGGAGCAACGATGACGATGGACGGGTCGGCGTCCGGAACCGTGACGACGCCGTCGCTGTCGTCGCTGGCCGAATGGAAACCGTCGCTTGCCACGACGCGCAGCAGCACCTGCGTTCCTCCAGCCAGCCCCTTGCGATCGAACGTCAGCGCGTCGTCCGTGATCCCTGCGGCGATCGTCTCCCAGGTCGCGCCGGCATCCGTGCTGTAAAGCACGAAGAACTCGAGCGCATCGCCGTCGGGATCGCCTGCCGTCCACGTGATCTCGAATCCGTCGTCGACGCTCTCGCCGCCGGCCGGAGACGTGATCAGCACCGTGGGTGGATTTGCCGATCCCTCGCGCGAAGCGACCTCGACGCCGCTCTCGACGATCGCGATGCGGGACAGGCCTCCGGCCGGCACCGGAAGAACCTCGGCGAAGGTTGCGATCGGATTGGAGCTGCGCACCTGGCCGGCAAGGCTGTCGGGCACGAGGTCGGCGTCATCTTCCATCACTGCGGTGGCCGCCGCGTGCGTGGCAGCCAGCCCTCCGGCGGCGTCGTAGAGCTCGATCAGCAGGTCGCCGGCGGTGCGCGGCGCGTTCGCCCATGCATCATCCATCCGCACCACGCTGGTGATCCTGACGCTGCCGAGCTTGGCGTTCTTGCTCCCCTGCACCAGCACGTAGTCGCCGAGGACGGGCGGCGGCGGCGGCGGAGCACCATTCTCTTCGACGAGCTGGTCGAGCAGCGCTTCGTAGGTGAAATCCGACAGCCACACCGCGTCGCAGTAGCTCATCATGTCGGTCCACGACGTCGTCCAGTCGGCGGTGTAGGTTCGATGCAGCGAGGTGTCGAAGCCGACCACGGCGTTGTCGGTCTCGCCGATCAGGCACATGTCGTAGGGAAAGACGACGTCGCCGGGATTGGGCTCGGCGCCGCAGCAGGTCGCATGCGGGCGTCCCAGTGCGTGACCGATCTCGTGGCCGGTGTACCAGTCGGCGTAGGAGCCGTCGAAATCCCAACCGAAGTCTCCGGGGCCGGCCGGGCCTGCCGCGACCTTGCGGTCCACGCCCGGCGAGCAGCCGCGCATGAAGCCGCCGTCGTCGTGGACCATGGCCACGTAGCGCCGGTCGGGATCGAACGTGCCCGGCTGGTTGGCCTTGTCGAAGTTGCGCATCGTGGTGAGCTGATCGTTCAGTCGCGCGCAGCCGCAGTCCAGATCGGAGTCGCACGGACGGCCAGGATCGTTGGGGCACACGCCGACGTTGCCGCAGTTGCCGTCGTCGTCGCGCGTGCAGGTGCACTGGTCGTTGGGCCAGGCGATGGGAGTCGTCAGGGTTCGCGGCTGGTACAGCACCGACGCGGTCGGATAGACGCGTGACAGCCACGAGCGCAGGCGCGTCTCGTGCACCGGCGGCGGCAGCGTGCCGCCGGGATACTCGACGCCGTAGACGCGCAGGCGCAGCGGCGGCACCGGCTCGAAGGTGACGGTGGAGAGCAGCGCGTTGTTGACCTCGCTGGCCTCGCTGACGTCGTCGTGGAAGTCGACGACGGCGACCATCTGCACCGTGCCCGAGCGCCACGAGGGCGGAATGTTGAAATCGAAGCTGCGGCCGGGGCTCAGGCGCGAGGCTTCGGCGCTGGTTCCGATCGTGACCGGCTCCGAGTCCAGGAAGCCGAGGAACGTGACCGGGCCCGGTGCGATGCGCGAGGCGACCAGGCGTGCGGTGATGCCGTCGAGCTTGTCGGTGCCGTCCACCGTGGTGACGCGCGCGTAGACGCGAACCCAGGTGTTCTTGCCGGTGACCAGGGGAACGTCGTTGGCCAGGGTCTGGACGGACTGGGTGACCTCGAGGCCGGTGGCGATGAGGTCCTTGCCCTTGGCCTTGTCGGCGTGGGCGGGGGAGGCGGCGGCCAGTCCGGCGGTCAGGGCGGCGATCAGAGAAAGCGCGTTGCGGATCTTCATGGCCCGCACCCTACACCGAACCGAGCGAGCAGCCTCGAGCGAATCGGGAGCATTTCGGGAAATCGGGCCGCCAAGACAGCGGGGCACGCTCAAACCCGCTCGATCAGCTCCACCGGATACCCCGTCGGGTCTTTGACGAAGGCGATGACGGTGCTGCCGTGCTTCATCGGCCCCGGCTCGCGCGTGATCGTCACTCCGGCCTGGCGCAGCCGATCGCACACGGCGTGGATGTCGGCCACGCCGATCGCGACGTGACCGTAGGCCGTGCCGATTTCGTAATCGCGGCCGTCCCAGTTGTAGGTCAGCTCGATCTCGTGCTCGGCTCCCACGTAGCCGACGAAGGCCAGGGTGAACTCGCCGCCGGGGTAGTCGGTGCGGCGCTTCAGCTCCATGCCGAGCCTGGTGCAGTAGAAGTCGATGGACGCATCCAGGTCTTTTACGCGCAGCATCGTATGCAGGATTTTCATCGCAACCTCCCCGGGGTGGGCACCTCAGAATTGGTAGGTCGACACGCCGACACGGCGGTGGTCGGGGTCGCGCAGATAGACGGTGTACTCGGTCTCGCCGTCGAAGCAGCCGCGCGCGATGGCCAGCTGGCGGATCGTGCTCTTCCGCTCGGCATCGACGCCGAACGCCACCAGATCCATGGTTCCATCGGGAAGTGTCGGCTCCTTGGCCTCGCGGCTCTCGATCATCAGCACCGCGCCGTCGCCGAGCGACAGCCACAGCGATCGCGGGCTGAGGTCGCGCAGCAGCGGCAGCCCCAGCAGCTCGCGATAGAAGGCGGCGAGGCCTGCAATGTCGCCGGTTCGAAGCGCGACGTGATGGACGGGCGGCGGCGCGGACATGTCGCCTCTTAGCGCAAATGCATGCGCAGCGCTCGCGTAAGCGAGATCGGCGGCCGGAATGCAAGACCTGGGCGGTCTCCCGCGTTATGCTGCGGGCATGAAGACGGGGCTGGACGTTCTCCTGCAGGAACCGCGGCGTCATCTAGGCAAGGCCCGGGTGGGATTTCTCGCCAATCCCACCAGCGTCGACTCGCGACTGCGGTCCGGCCTGGATCTGTTGCACGCGCATCCGGACATCGACCTGCGGCTCCTGTTCGGGCCCGAGCACGGCATCCGCGGTACGGCGCAGGACATGATCGGCGTGCACGAACGGTGCGACGAGGCCACCGGTCTTCCCGAAGTCAGCCTTTACGGTGCGACCTTCGACTCGCTCTCGCCGACGACCGAGCACCTTTCGCAGATCGACGTGCTCGTCTACGACATCCAGGACGTCGGCGCGCGGTACTACACCTACGCGGCCACTCTCGCGCTGTGCATGCGGGCGGCGGCACGGGCCGGCGTCAAGGTCGTGGTGCTGGACCGTCCCAATCCGATCGGCGGTGTGCAGGTCGAAGGCGGCGGGCTCGAGCCCGGTCTCGAAAACTTCTGCGCGCTGTATCCGGTGCCGCAGCGGCACGCGATGACGGTGGGCGAGCTGGCGCTGCTCTACAACGTCAGCTTTGACATCGCCTGCGAGCTCGAAATCGTCGCGTGCGAAGGCTGGACACGCAGCCAGTATTTCGACGAGACGGGGCTGCCGTGGGTGATGCCGTCACCGAACATGCCCACCCTCGAGACGGCGATCGTCTACCCGGGGATGTGTCTTCTGGAAGGGACCAACGTCTCCGAGGGCCGCGGCACCACACGGCCCTTCGAGCTGTTCGGTGCGCCTTTCATCGATGGCCGTATGCTGGCCGCCGAACTCGCCAGTTACGATCTGCCCGGCGTCGCGCTGCGCGCATGCAGCATCGAGCCGACGTTTCAGAAGCATGCCCGCAAGATGTGCGGCGCCGTCCAGCTTCACGTTCGCGACCGCCAGGCTTTCGACAGCTATCGAACGGGTCTGGCGGTGCTGGTCGCGCTGCGGCGCCTGTATCCCGACAACTTTGCCTGGCGCACGGAGATGTACGAGTTCCGCGACGACGTGCCCGCCATCGATCTGTTGACGGGCAAGCCGAGCGTCCGCCACGCCATCGATGCGGGCAAGGACCTGGACGTCGTCTGCGCCGTGGCGGCCGGAGGCACCGAGGTCTACGATCGCGGCCGCGACGCGGCGTTGCTGTACGGCTGAGCAGCCGGTGCAACGGGGCGTCGCGCCGCAACACGCATCGTCGCGCCGCAGCCCATGCTCGCCTCAGCGCTTGCAGTCGCCTTCGGTCTCAATCTTGACCTCGCCGGATTCGAGGTCCTTCTCGTACTTCTGCTTGCAGCCCTTGTCCTCGTATTCCTGCTTGATCTTCTCGTCGTCGGCCTCGTACTTGGTCTTGACGCCGCGATCGTCCTCGTACTCCTGCGTGAACTTGCCATCCTTGGATTCGATCTTGTTCTTGGTTTCGGCGTCGGCGCTCGGCGTCGCAGACAATGTCATTGCCGCGGCGACCATGGCGCCAACGATCGTCCTTCTGAGCTTCATGCGGACCTCCATCGGTTGCTGGGATTCCACCTCGATCGAGGAGTCGCCCGCGATCGGGGCATGCCGGCTTGGACCGGCATCGCGGCGTCTTCATTCGGCCGCGAGTGGTGATTTCGCGCTGGCGACCCGTTGCCGCAGCGCAGCTTCGATGCGATCGATCATCGCGGAAAGCTCGTGCTGCTGCTGCACCGTGCGGCGAGCGTGCTTGCGCAGCCGCTCGCAAAGAGTCTCGTCTGCGGCCGCACGCGCGATGGCGCCCGCCAGGCCGGCAGCGTCGCTGCGCGCGAATACGAGCCCGGTCTGCTCGTGGGCCAGGACCTCGCCGCTGCCTCCGGTGGAAGTGCCGACCACGACCGTTCCTGCCGCCATCGCTTCGAGCAGCGCCAGGCTGAACGGCTCGTCCCAGATCGACGGAAACACGAAGATGTCGTGCTCGTGATGTAGCGCGGCGGCGCGCGGACGCGGCACGTTCCCGACGAAGTGGACGCGATCTCTGGTCGTAGGGTGATCGGCCAGGGCCCGAACCTGGCGCTCGTAGCGGGGAAAAATCGAGCCTCCGGCAACGGTCAGCTCCACGTCCAGCCTGTCCGCCAGCAGGCGGACGGCCTGGATGGCCGTGTGCAATCCCTTGTGCGGTCCGATCTGGCCGGCGTACAGCAGGCGGAGCGGGCTGCCGCGCCGGCGTGGACGATAGGCGAACAGCCGGGTGTCCACGCCCCACGGAATGACGACGCAGTTTTCCTCGCCGCGGCCTGCCGCGGTCGTGGCCTGGTGAAGATGCCGGCTGGCGAACTGTGCGCCGCCGAGATCGAGCATCGAAATGCTGCCGACTCCAAAGGCATGACCGAGCGCAGCCTGAGCGCCGCGGCGCAGCGCCGGCGACGGCCAGTGCTCCCAGTGCATCATCCACTCGTCGGAAACGTAGTACGCGACCGGAATGCCCAGATCGCGCGCTGCCAGCGCCGGCGCCAGCGAGATGCCGGCAGGGTTCCACTGGTAGAGGACATGCGGACGCAGCTCGCGAATCGCCTCGCGGGTTCGCGCGCCGTTGACCGCGTAGACGCTCGGTTTCGACAGCATGCGCCGCGGCGCCCATCCCGGGCCGAACGGCTCGATGCGCAGCAGGCGGCGCACGTGCCCGTCGGTTGCGGGCTCGCGGCAACCATACGTGCTCGTCAGCACGGTGACCTCGTGTCCGCGTGCGCGCAGCGAGTCGACGACGTCGCTGCACCCGAGCTCGTAGCCGCCCACGAAGAAAGGCGGATAGAGATTGCTGATGACGAGGATTCTCAAGTCGCTCCCGCGTCGCGGAAATCTCGCTGCCACACCCTCTTATCGAAGACGTTCGCGCGTGGCAGACGCCAGGGGCCTTCGGCCGGATGAACGGAGTGGACCCGCGTCCGGAGCACGGCTATGCAAACCCTCGTGACGTCGCCAGTTACCAGACCGATCCAGGAGACCGGACCGGTTCCGGTCGTCTTCGGCATCGACGTCGAGCCCGACGCGCGCATGATCGCGCGACATGAATCGCGCCCATGGACCGGCATGGAACGGATCTACGAGTTCGTCCAGTCGCTGCGCGAGCGCCTGCCCGGTATCGATGGCCTTCCCGCGCAGTTCGTATGGCTTCTGCGCATGGATCCCCAGATCCGCATGGCCTACGGCGACGCCTGCTGGGGAGCGCGGCGCCATCGCCCCATGCTCGAGTGCCTGCGCGAGATGGGCGACGACATCGGCGTGCACACGCATCTGTACGATTGGGACCACGAGCAGGAGCGCTGGGTGACCGACGCGCACGATCCGGCCTGGCGGCGAGCCTGCGTCCAGGAGTCGACGGATGCCTACCGCCGTCTGTTCGGAACCGCCTGCCGCGTTCATTCCTTCGGCGACCGCTGGCTGTCCGAGGATTCCCTGGACCTGCTCGAACAGCGCGGCATCGTAGCCGAGCTCAGTGCCGAGCCGGGATTCAAGGCCGTTTCCTCGCTGTTTCCCGATGAAGGTTTTCGCGGAACTCTGCCCGACCTGAGCGCGGCGCCGCGTGATGCATGGCGGCCGAGACGCGGAGACCTGCAGCGACACGATCCCGAAGGCAGGCCGATGGTGATGGTGCCGGTCAGCACGTACCGCTTTCCGTGGAGGTTCGAGGCCGGAAGGCGAATCGACATCCTGCGTGGCCGCCTGCGCGGCCGTCCCGTCAGCATCGACCAGCGCACGCAGCGCCATGCGCGACTGTACCTGGAACATCGGGCCTACGTCTTTCGTTACGGATACCGCCAGCTGATGGCGTCGTACGCGCCGCGCCAGCTTCACTTCGTGGTCAACAGCAGTCAGGCGCGCGACGAGGCCGCGCTGCAGCGCATGCAGGCCAACATCGAGTGGCTGGTGTCCGAGGCCAGCCCGCGCGGAGTCGCGTTCGTCTCGGCCACGCGCCTGCTGGACGTGCTCGGACTCTCGCGCAGCAGAACCGGTCAGGCCGTCAGCGTGAAGTAGATGGTGGCGCCCTTGTCGGGCTCGCCCTGCGCCCAGATGCGGCCGCCGTGGCGGCCCACGATGCGCGCTGCCGTGGCCAGGCCGATACCCGTGCCTTCGAACTGCGGATGAAACCTCTGGAACGGCACGAAGAGTCTGGGTGCGTGCTCGGACTTGAAGCCGACGCCGTTGTCGCGCACGAAGAAGACGCGCTCACCGCCGTCCTCGCTGGTGCCGATGTCGACCCGCGCTGCCGGCTCGCCGCCCGTGAATTTCCACGCGTTCGAAAGCAGGTTGGACAGCAGCGCCCGCACCAGGCGCGCGTCGCCGACGGCGGGAACGCTGGCAGGAACCTTGAACGTGACGTGGCGTTCCGGCTCGGCGGCCGCGAGCTCTTCGGCGATCTCGGCGGCGATGGGAGCCAGGTCGATGGATTCCTGCGCGATGGGCTCGCTGTTGGCGCGAGAGATCTCCAGCAGCCCTTCCACCAGCTCGCTCATGCGGCGCGTTGCCGCGCGCACGCGCTCGATCATTTCGACTGCGCGCGGATCGAGCTGCTCGCCGTAATCCTCCATCAGCAGCTTGGCGAAGCCGCTGATGCTGCGAAGCGGGGCGCGCAGATCGTGCGAGACGCTGTAGCTGAAGCTCTCCAGGTCCTGGTTGGTGGCTTCCAGGTTGGCCGTGCGATCGTTCACGCGCTGCTCGATCTCGGTGTACATGTTCTGCAACGCCTGCTCTGTCTCGAGCCACAGACGCCGGTCGCGCAGGCTTCGTCTGCGGTACACGTCGATCTGCCAGGCCACCGCCAGGCTGGCCAGCAGCACGACTGCGGTTGCGGCCAGCGCCGCGCCGGCATGCGATGCCGCGCCCGGCCCGCGATACAGCCAGAGCACCTGGAACAGCACCGCCAGGCCTGCCACGGAAACGGTGAAGAGCTGCGGGCGGACGCCCCACGGCAGTAGCACCGCGATGGCCAGGGCCAATGCGGAGAAGACAAGTGGGCCGCCGAGTGGTCCTCCGCCGAGCATGCCCATGGACGCCGAGGTCAGGTAGATGACGACGCAGGCGCCGATACCGACGATGATCAGGCGGTTGGAAGAATTGGGCTGTCGCAGCCAGCCGAGGACCGAGAGGATCACGACGACCTGACTGAACTCGACGAAGAAAAGTCCGGCGGCCGAGGGACCCCGCCAGGCGACTTCGCTTCCCGCCAGAGCGGCGGCCAGCACGACGACGACGCCGAGCGCAAGGCGCAGGCCTCGCGCCAGCGGCCGCTCTTCGTTTTCGGGTGAAGCGGTCTGTGCCGTCGAGGGCAGCGCATGGCTGGCGGCGGAATTCATCGCGGGCTCCTGGAAAAGGGATGGACCGAATCTGCCTCAGCGGTCCACCCTCACGCAAGCGGACCGGCGTCGCGATGCGATGCTGGCGACCTTCCTGGAATCGACCAGCGCAAGGTCAGCGAGCGCTGATGCTGTCGAGCAGCTCGCGCGCTGCGCGCACGCCGCTGTCGATGGCGCCGTGGACGGTGCCGCGATAGCCCGCCGTGTCGGTGGCTTCGCCGGCGAAGAACAGCGTTCCTGCCAGCGGTGCCGCCAGAACTGCGCGCGCGTCCAGGGCTCCGGCGGGAATCCAGGAATACGCGCCCCTGCAGAAAGGATCGCGTCGCCAGTCGGCGACGGCGGCTTCCTCGACGCTGGCCGCCAGCAGGTCGGGAGTCACGCCGACCGCAGAGGACAAGGCTTCGAGGGCGGCGCCGACGATCTCGTCGTCGCGCAGCTGCGACAGGCGATCCGCAAGCGGTCCTCCGGCCCACCCCACCAGCAGCGGGGCCTCGACGTTCCCGGTCTTCCACCACGTCGGCACCGCCTTGTCCGGGGTTTGCAGGAACGTCATCGCTTCGAGCTTGCGCGCCACATCCGGTTGGAGACCGGGCAGCTGCGGCAGCGGCGTCCGAAAGCGCAGGAAGAGCTTGACGACGTTGCCCATGCCCAGGCTGCGAGCCGCAGCCGTCTTCTCGCGTATCTCCGGCACGAACGTAATGGCGCCGGCCTCGCCGGGCTCGAGTTGCAGAATGCCGAGCGGAAGGGTGAGGACCGCATGCGAGAACGACGGCGCCGGGCCAGCGGCGCCGTTCCGGGCCGTGCGGATCGTCACCGAGCCCGCCTGCCACGCGACCTCGCGCACGGACGTGGCAAGCATCACTACGGCGCCGGGATGCTCGAGGGACCGCGCAAGGTGCCGGACCAGCGCGTCGTAGCCTTCCCGGATCGAGGTCTGGTGGTCCGAGTCGATCGCTTCGGCCGCGCGTTGCTCCTCGGCGATCGCCCGCGCGCTGACGCGCTCGAAATCGGCGGCCATGTACCCTTCCACGTAGCGTCGCAGCGTGCGCTCGGCGGAGGCGGGAATGGCGCCGGAGGCCGCGAGCTCCTGCGCGCGCGCCTTCATTCCAACGTCGGGAGCGGCCGGATCGGCCATCGCTTCGAAGACGCTGTCCCAGGACTGCGCCGACGAGACGTCCTTGCCCTCTTGCAGGACGAGCGGATCGAAGCGCCGGCGCTGCAAATGGAGGCCCGCTTCCTCGACCAGGCGCAACAGGCCGGGATGACGGCCGTGGACGAACTCGGCACCGAGCTCGATCGGCCAGGGCCCGAAGTCGTGACGCGTGTCGATGCGGCCGCCCAGGCGGTCGCGTGCCTCGAACAAGGTGACGGCCAGCCCTGCCTCCAGCAGCTGGCGAGCCGCGATGAGGCCGGCAATGCCGCCGCCGACGATGGCCACGTTGGTGCGCGCCATGAGCCGTCCTAGCGCCGTGCGGGCTCGTGCGCGAACTTTTCCGTGCCCGCGCAGCGGTCACGTGCTGCCCTGCTGGGCAGCTGCGCGGCATCGCGCCGACTTCGGTTGCGACCGTTCCCCGGGCTAGGATGCGGCATGCGCTGGCTGGTCCGTCTGCTCGTGCTCGTGCTGCTGGTGGTCTTCGGACCTCCCCTGGCAGCGCGGCTGCTCGGCTACGATCGCGACGAGAGCATGCTGCCGCCGCGCGGGCGCGAGGTGCGCATCGGCGAGGATCTTGCGCTCAACCTTCTCGATACCGGAACGGGGCCGCCGGTGGTGCTGATCCACGGTCTGCCTTCGAGCGCCTATGACTGGGCCGGACTGCCCATGAAACTGGCCGCGCTCGGACATCGCGTGCTGACCTACGATCGCGTCGGCTACGGCTATTCCAGCCGCAGTCCCGATACTGCCGACCGCTACACGTACGCATCCAACGCCAACGATCTGGTACGGCTCCTCGACGTTCTCGGCATTCCGCGCGTGACGCTGGTCGGCTGGTCCTACGGCGGAGCCGTCGCCGAAACGTTCGCGCAGACGTGGCCGGATCGCGTCACGCATCTGGTTCTGGTGGCTGCGGTCGGACCGAACCGCCCGCAGCGCGAGCCGAACGTCGTCGACAAGGTCTCGGCGTCGCCGATCGGAGTGCCCATCCTGCGATGGGTCGGATCGATCCCGCCGCTGTCGCGCGCGATGGTGGCGGAGCAGGTCGCCGAAGCGTTCTCGCCGCAGCGCGCGCCCATCGGCTGGGCCGATTATACGCGCACCATGCTTTCACTGCCGGGCACGCTCGAATCGTTCGTGATGGAGGATCAGCGCAGCACGCCGGCAACGCTGGAGCCCGAGAAGATCAAGGCCCCCACGCTCATCATCCACGGCCGCGGCGACAGGGTGATTCCGCTCGAAGTCGCGCAGGATCTGGACGCGCGCATTCCGGATTCGCGCGCGTTCATTCTCGACGATGGCGGGCACATGCTGCCGGTGACGCATCCGGATCTGCTCGCCAGCGAGATCCATCAGCACGCGGGCGGCTCGGCTCGTCAGCGCGTGGAGGATGCACCCCGTCGCTGAGAGGCGCTGCGCTGAATGACCAGACGCCCACTACGCCCGTCACGGCGGCAATGCTGGCAGCGCCAGCGGCGCATCGGGCGGATCGCAGCACGAGCCCTGCGGCAGTGCGGACACCGGTGGATGTAGAGCGGCTTGCCGTCGCGCCCGTGCGGAACCTCGGCGGCGCGCACGACGACCGGGATGCGCACGCGCGGCTCGAAGCCGGCCATGTGCATCATCTCCTGCCACTCCGGCCCATGCGGCTGACAGCGCGGTCCATGCAGCTCGTAGACCGCTGCATGCGCGGCTTCGTGACACAGGATCTCGCTCAGCAGGTGCGATTGCGTGGTCAGCAGCGACGGTGTCAGGCGGATGAGACGATCGCGCTGGTAGCAGCGGCCGAACGAGCGACGCAGGCGCGAAGAGAATTCCACGCGCAACCGCTCGGCCAGAGCCGGCGTCTCCCACACACGCAGCCATCGCGCCAGGAGACGCTGTTGTCGCGCGGGGATCTCTAGTCTGGAGTCGGAAGTTTTCACGGGCGCGGAAGCTAGCATGGGAATGACCGGAGCGCTCGTCCCGAAGCACGAAAGGAAAACCGGCCATCGCTTGATTTGGAATCACGCGTGTTCATGCCCGCGGCGCCTTGCAATTGTGATTCCCGCGCCGGCGTGCGTGATCGGCCGCCGGCGCCGCATCCCGTCTCAAGACGAGACAGAAAAGGGATGGCAGGGCGGCCAACGCTCGGCCGTGGCTCGGCCGTGCAGGGAAGCGCCGATATGGCGCGGCGACTGTCGCAGCGCCATATCGGCGCGTGAGAAGGAACGAGAGCCCGCATCCAGTGGCATGTCGCCGATGACGAACCCCCGGAAATGTTCGGGATATACCGGCCGCCGCCGCCCCACCGCAGACCTCGCCTCGAAACCCCGCATGGGGCGGCGACCGGTCCGGCAAGAAAACACCAAAACACTTGCCGGCGCAGCCGCATCTTGTCGCCTTGTGCGTTGCTTGCACCGCCGAATGACGGGCACGAGGCGAGCTTTGCTGAATTGCTGCCGATTTCCGCTTTCCGCTACTCCGCAGGGATGGTACAGAGGCGATCGTTTCCATCTCAGGGGAGGGCATTTATGACCAGATTCCGTAGCTCTGCGCTCTTGGGCGCAGGCGTCGCTCTTTGTTTGCTTCCGGCCGGCTCGGCGCTTGCGCAGACCCAGTCCAGCACGCAGCAGAAATGTATCAACGCCATCTACAAGGCCGGCGCCAAGGTAATGGGCGCAGTTGCCAAGGATTATACGGCCTGCGTTTCCGACGCAGCCGCGGCTGACCTGCCCGGCGGTCAGACCACCGATGATTGCCTCAGTGCCGACAATGCCGGCGGCGTAGGCAAGGCAAAGATCGGGCTGGTGACGGCTTCGACGAAGTCGTGCGCAGCGGTTCCGACCATCGGACCCAACGATGCCAACGAGGCCGCCGAGGCATTCGCCTCCGATCCGATGCGCGCCGGCGATCTGTTCGGCGAGCCCGTCGACAATGCCATCGTGCTGTCCTCGCTCGACGATGCCGGCGCGACCTGCCAGGAAGGCGTGGTCGCCAGCCTCGGCAAGGTTCTCAAGGCCAAGACCAAGGAATTCGATCGCTGCGTCGCCGACGGAATGCGTGCCGTGACGCTGACCTCGCCTCAAGGCATCGGCGCCTGCGTCGGCACCGATCCCGGCGGCAAGATCCAGCGCGCCATCGACAAGGCACAGCTCAACATCGACAAGCGCTGCCTGGGTCTGACCGTGGGCGACTACTTCCCCGGCGACTGCGCGGCCGAGCCCATGGCGGATCTGGCCGAGTGCGCTTCCGACCTGCTCGACTGCGGCATCTGCCTGACGGCGCTTGCCGCCGGCGGCGTCATCGCCGACTGCGACATGGCCGACAACGGCCAGGACGACAACTCCTGCGGTCCGATCTGGCAGGCTTCGCCCGACGAGTACGTGGCCGGGCCGACTGCCTACATCAGCGAGGTCGAGGTTCCCGAGATCGTTCTGGACGAGCCGACCTGCTGCCGCGACTTCGGATCGATCTCGCGCGACTACATCGAAGCTCAGTCGGTCGGTGAGACGTCCAACAAGAAGGACAACGCGCTGGCGCGCCTTGCCGACAGCCTGATCTCGCTCGGCTTCGACCTCGAGCTGCTCCTCAACGAGGCCATCCAGGACGGAACAGTCTCGCTGCTGCTCGATCATCCGGGCATGGACACCAACAACCTGCCTGCCGAGTTCGCTCTGGCGGCTCTGACCAGCGAGTGGACCAACGCCACCGACTATGCTTCGGCCTCGGCCGGCACCGGCGACTTCCTGCTCGATCGCGGCGCATTCGTGCCGGGCACGGGCGAGCCGGTCAGCGTGTTCTACCCCTCCACGTTCGACGAGGGAGTCGATGGCCTGGACGCCGGTCCTTCCACGCTGAACTTCCCCATTCCGTTCGGCATCCTGCTGCTGGACCTGCCCATCGCCAGCGTCAACATCTCTGCCGATGCGACCGTCGAGCCCGGCGGCATCTCCTACGAGAACGGTGAAGTCAGTGGCTACCTGCTGGTGGACTCGTTCTTCGAGGCGCTCAACAACCTGCTCGACTCGCCGCTGTGCGACTGTCTGGGCCACACGCAGTCGATCTACTACAAGAACGTCGACGGCGAGTGGACCGGCTTCGGCCGCTGCGTCAACGATCCCGGCGCGGTGTGCACGGAAGAGAGCGAGAGCCTGTGCGTGACGCTGGCCGGCAGCGACTTCATGAGCAGCCCGCCCGAGGTCTGCGGTCTCCTGCCGAGCGTCATCGGTGGAATTGCCGACCTGGATCTGAACAACGATCCGGAGAACTGGGAAGGCTTCTCGGCTGGCTTCCAGTTCACTGCGGTGCCCGCCAACGTCATTGGCGTGACTCCGTAACCAGCTCACTCCTGCAGTGGAATCAGCACGCGGCGGCCGCCCTTGGGCCGCCGCGTTTTTTTTGTGCCCTTAAGGGGACAGTCCCCTTAAGGTTAAGGGGACTGTCCCCTTAAAACGGCGAGCGCTACGGCAGATCTTCGGGTGGCTGGGCCAGGATCGTACCGGCGGCCGATACGGCTTGCGCCAGCTGTGCGATCACGCCGTCCAGGTCCGGCATCACCGGCGTCTGCAGGAAGGCGCGCATCGAGAGCTCCGAAGCCGCCAGCTGCTGCCGAAGGGTCGCGGCTTCTTCCTCGTCGGCCGCATCGACGATGGCATCCGACGCGACCAGTACGCTGGCGCCCATCACCGCAACCAAGAGCGTGGCCGATGCCGGCAGCGACAGCGCCAGCGAGGGTGAGCCGGCCAGCGCAAGAATACCCACGCCGAGCGCCGCCGGGCCGAGTGCGACCGGGTAGCCGTCGTCAAACGCGTCGCCGCCGCAGGTGGCGGCAAAGTACGCGGCGCGCGATGCGGTAGCGTCTTCCTCGGCGACGAGGTCGTCGTAATACGCCTGCGCCTGGCTCTGCCCGCAATCGGTGGCGAGCAGCGCGATGGCGTTCGCGGCGCTTTCCTCGTGCTCGGCGCGCGCGAGCAACAGACCCAGAAGCATCGCATCGACCTGTGCCACGTCGGCCTGGGTCAGCGCGAAGGGATCGCCGTCGAAAAAGCCGAGATCGGCGGACTCGCCACCGGACGCCGTCGCTACCAGAGCGTCGAGCGTCGTCAGCGCGTCAGCGGAACTTTCGAGGGCAGCCGCGAGTTCTGCATCGCCGGGCTCGGTCAGGCTCGCCGCCAGCGCGTTGCTGCGCGTGATGGCGCCGGCAAGAAAATCGCGGGTGACCTGACCCGAGGTCTCCGGCGCAGCAGGAAGCGAGTCGATGACCGGACCGGCAAGCACGTTGGAAGCCCTGGTCGAAGATCCCTTCCCCTCCAGCAGCTGCACCTTCAAGGTCAGCGGCGAGGTCAGAGGCGGCATCGTGGCTGCCACCCATCCCTCCTCGACGTGCACGGCCGGGATTTCGAGCGAGAAGGACGCGCCCGTGAAGATGCGCAGGGTGTGAAGGACTTCGGTGTTCAGGCCGGTCGCCGGCGCGCCGAGCAGACTGCCCGCACGCACGTTCCCGTCGGCGATCTCTTGGAGCAGCGGCTGCGGCGTGGCGCACTCCATGCCGGCGAAGCAGGCCAGGAAGCGGCTCAGTCCGACGGCCTTGCGCAGCACTGCCAGCGAATCGCTGGCCGAGATGCCGGCGTCGGCGTTGACGTCGCAAGCGCAGGCCGGGCAGTTCTGGTTGCCGCCCACGGCCTTGCGAAGCACGACCAGGGCGTCGGTGGCGTTGATGCCGCCGGCGCCGTTCGGATCTCCGCACGAGGAGACCGCCAGCGACTCGGCGGCCGGCGCGAGCATCAGCAAGGGAACCAGCCAGAGGGCGGGCCGGGCGAGCGACGTGCGCATGCCTGACAGCATACGGCGAATTGCGCCTCGGAAAATGGGGTCAGGCCGAAAATGCGGCCGCCGTCGCGTCTGCGCCGGCCTTGGCCGCCGGCTCCTCGAGCGCCCGGCGCAGGGCCTGGACCAGATCCGGTGCCGCTTGCGCCGAAGTGGCCGAGCCGAAGACGTGGAAGTCCGGCCGCACCAGAACCAGGCCGCAGCCATTGGCCGCGAACCAGCGTGCGTAGCTGCCGTCGGTGTCTTCGATGGTGGCGCCCGGACCGAGGTGCGCGCAAAAGCCGCCGATCGAATCGAAGTATTGGGCAACCTCGCGGGCCAGCGCCGGCGGCGCCTCGCCGCCATGGGAGACCAGGGCGAACCCGCGGCCGATCACGTCGTCGAAGCGGCCGCTGGCGTGCTCGCGGGTCACCCGACCCTGTACGAAGAGATGTCCGGCAAGAGGATCGCCGGCCACGCTGACGCCGTCGCCGATCGTGGGCGAGGGCAGCGGGGCCGTCACTCCGTTCTCGGCCGCCGCGGCGGCCATGGCGGCGTCGCGCGCAGCGGCCTGCTCCGGATCGGAGATGCAGATGATCTTTCCGAGCTCGATCGACAGGTCGATGACCTGCCGAACCTGCGGAATGCGTTCGACCGCGTAGGTATCGAGCAATGCATCCGAGCCTCGGCCGCACAGCACGAGGTCGAGCTTCCAGGCAAGGTTGGCGACGTCGCGGATGCCCGCGCACATTCCCTGTCCCGCAAACGGCGGCATCTGATGGGCTGCATCGCCAGCCACCAGCATCCGAGCCTTGCGCCAGCGCTCGACCCACCGGGCCTGGAACGTGTAGACGGCATGCCGTTCCAGCGTCGCGTTGGAAGGGCGGATGTTCCACGGCGCAAGAAGCCGCCAGGCGGTTTCCTCGCTGTTGAGTGCGGCCAGGTCTTCACCGGGAAGCCGCATGAACTCCCAGCGCCGGCGGCCGGGCCCCGCCGAGATCACGGTGGTGGGGCGAGCCGGATCGCAGATCTGCAGGTTGATCGGATTCCAGGTCCGCTGCTCGTGCGGAATCACGTCCAGGATCAGCCAGTCGAAGAAGAAGCCGAGATCGGTCGTGGCAGCCCCGATCTGTGTCCGTACGAAGCTGTTGGCGCCGTCGCAGCCGACCACGTAGCGGGCGCGCACGCTGCGGCGGCTTCCATCCAGGCGCGCGAGGTCGATGTCGACGTCGTAACCGTTCTGGCGCAGCCGGACCACTTCGCATCCACGCTCGACGACGACGCTGCGCAGTCTGCGCACCTGGCGGTCGAGCGCATCTTCCAGAGCGGGCTGCGAGAACATGTTGGCCTCGGGCCAGCCGCTGATGCCGTCGGCGTCGGTGCCGATGCGCAGCAGGGTCTGCCCGGCCGCGTTGCGCCACTCGTAGATGTCTGCCGGCTCGGTCAGCCTCTCGAGCTCGTTGCCGAGACCGACGCCCTGCAGGATGCGCGCGACCTCGTGATCGAAGTGCGCGGCGCGCGGAAGCGGATACGGTTGCGGCTGCTTTTCGAAGACGCCCACGCGCCAGCCGCGCTGACCGAGAAGTGCCGCCAGCACCTGTCCGACCGGCCCGTAGCCGACCACTGCGACGTCGTATGAGTCCATTTTGAACCTCCGGCCTGCGGAGTCATCTCAAAAAATGAGAATTTCGTCAAATCTTGACGAAACCGTCATACCGAGGTACGGTCCGGCCATGGCCACCTCGCGCACCGCCCGGACATCGCCCGCCCGCACGCGCCGATCGCGTTCTTCCGCTCTGGCACCAGAGTCGATGAGCGGCACGCGTTCGCGCACGCGCAGCCATCTGCTGGAGGCGGCGATGCGGATCTTCGCGCGCAAGCCGTCGGCGGCCATCGCCGAGATTGCCGCCGAAGCGGGCGTCGCCAACGGAACCTTCTACAACTACTTCCGCACGCGCGAGGAGGTGCTCGAGGCGCTCAGCGTGCGTCTGGCCGAGCGCCTCCACGAGGACATCACCGGCGACTCGGTCGGCGTTGCCGATGCGGCCGAGCGCACGGCGATCGGCATGCGGCGCTTCATCCTGCAGGCACTGCGCGATCCGAACTGGGGCGCCGCTCTGCTGCGCGTCTGGAGCAGCAGTGGCCGGATCGCTGCCGAGGCCGCCGACCCCGTCCTGGCCGACGTGCGTGCGGCGAAGCGAGCCGGGCGTTTTTCGTATCGAAGCGAGGCGGCGGCGCTCGATCTGCTGCAGGGCGCGGTGCTGGCGGGAATTCGCACCGTCGTCGAAGGACGTGCCGGCCAGGAGCACGCCAGCGCCATCGCCGCACACGTGCTTCGCGGTCTCGGCGTGGATGACGCGGAGGCGGAAGAAATCGCGCGGCGGCC
>DASPNH010000201.1:0-34946 GCA_035626675.1 Binatia bacterium | reverse complement strand
CGAAAACCTCCGCGCCGGGAACGTTCGAACGCACCACCACGGCAGTCATCGCCGTCGGCGGCGGCGGCGTTTCGACCGAATTCAGCACCACCAGTACCGCCACCATCACTGCCAGGCACACGCCCGCCCAGATCGCGTAGCGAGTTCGGTCGAACAGTCGCATCAGGGAAGTGCCCGTGCGGCGAGGGTTTTTGGGAGGATGGCCACGGATCGCTCGCTGGACTGGACCTTGCGTCGCACGCCGGCGGTGACACCTGTCACAACGTCGGCCTGGCTTCGGGTGTGGGGTGCCGCGTAGCAGTCCGGCTCAGGTCACACCAGCGAGGCGCGAGCGGGCGCACGGAATGGGGTCAGGTACTGAATCGTGAATCCAGGACGATTCACGTTTCAGTACCTGAGCCCGAAACTCGCGTGCGAAATCTCTTGGGTTGAAGTCGGCCGCTGTGGTAGCCCTGCCCATTCTGCATCGCGCGGTGCGGCGCGGCGGCAAGGTGACAGGGGATGACTGCCAAGCATCACAACGCCCTCGGCGTTGGACACAGCCTCCAAGGCGATCGGTTCCAGATCGAGGGAATCCTCGGGCAGGGCGGTTTCGGCATCACTTACAAGGCGATGGACACGCTGTTCCGTCAGCCTCGGGCCATCAAAGAGTATTTTCCCAGCGAGTTCGCGGTCCGTCTGGAGGCCACGCGCGTATGCTCGAAGTCGGCCGATACCGAGGAGGATTTCGCCTGGGGCCGCAAGCGTTTCCTCGAGGAAGGCCGAACGCTGATCCAGTTCGAGGATCAGCCCAACATCGTCCGCGTCATCGATTACTTCGAAGAGAACGAAACGGCCTACATGATCATGGCCTACTACGCCGGCGACAGCCTGCAGCAGCGCATCCGCCAGCGCCGCACGCCCAGCGGCGAGACCGAGATCCTGGCCTTCGTCACCCCGCTCATCGACGGGTTGGCGGCCGTCCACGCCAAGACCGTGCTGCACCTGGATATCAAGCCGGCCAACATCTACATCCGCCACGACACGCAGGCCCCGGTGCTGCTCGATTTCGGCGCCGCCAAGCTGATGGCCTCGCAGCATTCGAAGTCGGTCGGCAGCGTCTACACGCCGGGTTACGCCCCCATCGAACAGTACAGTCAGAGCGGCAAGCGCGGGCCCTGGACCGACATTTATGGCCTCGGCGCGACGCTCTATCAGCTCGTCAGCGGCAATCCGCCCGAGGAGGCTCCGGGCCGCGTCGAGTCCGACGACGTCCCGCTCCTGGTGGACACCGCCGAGGGCGACTATTCGCACGAATTCCTAGCGGCAATCGATGCTTCGCTGCGGGTGTACGGCAAGGACCGGCCCCAGAGCTGCGCCGACTGGAAGCGCATGCTGCTGGCCGGCCGGCTGCGCGCGACCTACGGCTCGAGCGCGCGTCGGGTCTTCGACGCCGATCTGGTCAGCAGCGGTGGCCTGAGCTCGGCGGGCAACGCGCCAACGTCGCGCGACCCGGCGCGGCCGTCGCGCGACAGCGGCCACAGCCAGCCTGCAGGTAGCCTTGGAGACGGCGCGGGGACGCCATTCGAAAGCGCGAGACCCTCGCGCGATGCCGCGGTGCCGATTCCTTTCGACGCTGCGCGACCGTCTCGCGACGCGGCCCCGGCTCGCTACGAAAGTCCGCGACCCTCACGAGGCACCGGGTCGACGCCGCCGAGTGGCGAACGAACCTCACGCGAACATCCCCGGCCGTCCTCCAGCCCGGCGTCCGCCGGCGACGGCACGAACAGCGCAGCCTTCGACGCCACGGCAGCGTTGACGGCGCAGGTGCAGGCACCGTCGAGCCTGCCGCCAATGGAACAGCTGCCGGCCTACACACCCGTCGAAACCCCTGCGCCGCACGCGCCGGAGGTGGACCGCTCGTATTCTCGACAGCAGGAGACGGAGTTCTGGGGCGGAGAGCCTACGCGGGTCACTCGCGAGCCCGACGATGCCCCTGCGGAGCCGACGCCGTCGGCCACCCGCGACTCGCATCCGCCGCACCAAGAGCCGGCCGCGCCGCTGCGACAGACGGCCGCGCCGCTACAGCCCGCGTCGCCGTTGCAAGAGTCCCTCGTGCCACCGCAACAGACGATTGCGCCACAAGCCGAGCGCCCCGCGGCGATGCACGAGACTTTCGAGACGATCTCGCACGGCCGCAGCATCGGTCCTTCGCCGGACGGCGAACCGACGCGCGTGTCGCGCGAGACCGACGACGGCGCCAGAACGGTGCGCACACCGATCAACCGCTGGCAGGATGCGCCAAGAGACGCGCCGCGCGAGGACCTCGTGCGCCCGAGCGCGGAGGTCGCGAGCGGGGTCGAGGCCAGCGATCCACGGGATGCGTTCGACCACCATTCGACGCCCGATCCGCGCTACTCGAGGGCCGTATCTTCGGCCAGCCGGGCGGCGCAACTGGACGGAACGATGGGGGAATCTCGCGGGTCCCGCCGCGAGGCGCGGTCGGCGCGAAGTCACTCACGGCAGAGTGAGTCTCGCCACCACGCCGACGACCGGCAACGCGACCACGGCGCCGACGGCGCCAGCGGCACGGCAGACCTCGAGTTCGACGCTCCAGCCAGGCGCACTTCGCGCTCGCGTCGAGAGCGGCCGACCATCGCCGATCGGCCATACCAGCCAGCGCGCTGGCACGCGCCGTCACCGATGCTGACGCTGGCAGCATGGCTTGGCGCTGCCAACGCGATTGCCGTCGTGTTGCAGCTCATCAGCCCTTTTTCGCCAGCCGTTCTCGGCGCGATCCCCGGAACGGCTTCACTTGCCCCGATGGTTCAGCTGCCGCTCCTGGCCTCGCTGCTCGGCGTCATCACCTGGGGCCTGTTCGAAGGCGGCGCCTCGCTCGTTGCCGGCCAGCGCCCGCAATGAAACGGTTTCTTTTGTGAGAGTCGCCACCTTAGCCGTTCCTGTGACTTGACTCAGGCCCGCCAGAAGAAAAGAACACCGCTCCGTTGCTCGACATCGCTGGCGATGCGCAGCCCGGCCTGTGTCGTGCCCGACATGCAGGAACGGCAGGCGACCTGCGCTCGGTGATGTCCACGAGTGGTTTGGAACGATGAGCCTGGATGCGTATCTGTCGCCTGTAAGTGAGGAGAAGCCGGCGGGAATCGATCTCGACGAGACAGGCTTCCTGTTCACCCTGGACGCCATGGTGGGCTGGGCCGACGGCGCGCCCCATTCGCTGGCCGAGTGGCGGCAGATCGACGAGAAAGTGCACGAGGGCCTGCAGCAGTCGCGCGACTTGCGCCTGGCGGTCCTGTCCGCGGTCTCGCTGCTGAACGTCGAGGGACTGTCGGGTTTTGCGCGCGGGATCCACTTCCTCCGCCGGTATCTCGAGGCGAGCTGGGAGTACACGTATCCGCCGGTGGACGAGGACGGCGCCGCCGACGCCCGCCGCAACACGCTCCTGAACCTGACCAGCTATCCGCGTGTGCTGCGCCCGCTTCACCGTTGCACGCTGATCTCGCAGCCCGGCATCGGCGCCTTCTCCGCCTTCGACGTCGACGTGGCCGAGGGCAAGGCCGAGTGGCCAGCCGACGAGACGCGCGAGGCTCCGAGTAGCGGAGCCGTCGGCGCTGCCTTCGAAGGCGCCGGCGAGGCTACGATCCGCGAGCTCTTCACCACCGCCGATCAGCTGCTCGAGGACCTCCATGGCCTCGCCAGGGCTTTCGACCAGCGAGCTTCCGAGACCGGATCGCCGCCGCTGGATCGCCTGCTGACGCTGATCACCCGCATCCGCACCATCGCCAAGGATCGCCTGCCCGAGGAGCCGCAGCCCGTCGAAGAACACGCGCTGCACAACGGCAACGGCGCAGTGCCGGGCGAGCCGATCATGGTGGCGGCGGGACCGCCCGGCGCGGTGCGTACGCGCAAGGACGCCATCGCCGCGATGGAGCGCGTCATTCGCTACTTCGCCGAGAGCGAGCCGACCAGTCCGGTGCCGCTGCTTCTCGAGCGTGCCATCCGTCTGGCCGACGCGGATTTCGTCACGATCGTCGAAGACCTCGCGCCCGATGCGCTGGTGCAGGCGCGGCTGCTACGCGGCCGCCAGCAGGATTCGTAAACGAGCGCGGGCTGCGGCCGGCGCAGGAGGGAATGTTCATGGCGAAGAGTAGCTCTCAGAAATTCATCCAGCGGAATCGGCCGCCCCGCGTGCAGATCCAGTACGAGACCGAAACGTACGGAGCACGGGAGAAGACCGAGCTGCCGTTCGTCATGGGCGTCATGTCCAATCTGGCGGGCGACAATGCCGAAGCGCTGCCCGAAGTCGACGATCGCAAGATGCTCGACATCGACATGGACAACTTCAACGACCGCATGCGTGCGCTGGCGCCTTCGCTCAAGACCACGGTGCCCAACAAGCTGACGGGGCAGGGCCAGCTCGCCATCGAGCTCAAGTTCAAGAGCATGGAAGACTTCAGCCCCGGGGCCATCGCGCGTCAGGTCGAGCCGTTGCGCAAGCTCCTCGAAGCACGCCAGCAGCTCGCCAACCTGGCCACCTACATGGACGGCAAGGCCGGTGCCGAGAATCTGATCTCCAAGCTGCTCAACGACCCGGCCCTGCTGTCTGCGCTCAGCAAGCAGGCCAAGCCCGGCGACGGCTCCAACTGAGACGAGGATTGAGTCATGGAAGACAACGAACTGCAGTCGACCCCCTCCGAGCAGCCGGCAGCCGAAAGCCGGCAGTCCGAAGACGCTTTCCTCCAGCTCATCGAGAAGGAGTTCAAGCCCAAGTCCGCCAAGGCCAAGGAAGAGGTCCAGAAGGCGGTTGCGACGCTGGCTTCGCAGGCTCTGCTCGAGACCGCCGTCATCTCCGACGATGCGCTGGCGACGATCAACGCCATGGTCGCCGAGCTCGACCTGAAGCTGACGGCACAGATCAACGAGATCCTCCACAACGACCGCTTCCAGGCACTGGAAGGTTCATGGCGCGGCCTCCATCACCTGGTGATGAACACCGAGACCGACGAGATGCTCAAGATCCGCTTCATGAGCATCTCCAAGGAAGAGCTGGCCAAGACGCTGGCCAAGTTCGACGGCGTGGCCTGGGACCAGAGCCCGCTTTTCCGCCGCATGTACACCGAAGAGTACGGCCAGCTCGGCGGCCATCCCTTCGGCTGCTTCGTCGGCGACTACTACTTCGACCACAGCCCCAAGGACGTAAAGCTCCTGCAGGGCATGGCGCGCGTGGCTGCGGCTGCGCATGCACCGTTCCTGGCCGCGGCCGGGCCGACGCTGGTCAACATGGACTCATGGCAGGAGATGCCCAAGGTCCGTGACATCAAGAAGATCTTCTCGACGCCCGAGTACGCGGCCTGGAAGGCGCTGCGCGAGTCGGAAGATTCGCGCTACATCGCGCTGACGCTGCCGCGCTTCCTGGCGCGCTTGCCCTACGGCTCCAAGACCGATCCGGTCGAGGACTTCGATTTCGAAGAGGATGCCTCGGGCACCAATGCCGACAACTACACGTGGTCGAACTCGGCCTACGCGATGGCGGTCAACATCAACCGCGCCTTCAAGGACAGCGGCTGGTGCGTGCGCATCCGCGGCGTCAAGACCGGCGGCATCGTCGAGGGTCTGCCGCTGCACACCTTCCCGAGCGACGACGGCGGCGTGGACATGAAATGTCCCACCGAGATCGCCATCGACGACCGGCGTGAGAAGGAGCTGTCGGACTGCGGCTTCCTGCCGCTGATCCACAAGAAGAACACGACCGAGGCCGCGTTCCTCGGCGCGCAGACGCTTCAGCTGCCCAAGAAGTTCGACGACGACGACGCCACGGCCAATGCCAATCTGGGCGCGCGCCTGCCGTACATCTTCGCGATCTCGCGCTTTGCGCACTACCTCAAGTGCATCGTGCGCGACAACATCGGCAGCAGCCAGACGCAGGCCCAGCTGCAGAAGGACCTGCAGGACTGGATCATGCAGTACGTGGCCGGCGATCCCGACAACGCCACCGAAGAGACCAAGGCCCGCAAGCCGCTGGCCAGCGCCGAGGTCAAGGTGATGCCCGACGAGGCCAATCCGGGCTACTACAACTGCAGCATCCACGTGCGGCCGCACTACCAGCTCGAAGGCATGACCATCGACCTCAGCCTGGTTTCCAAGCTTCCTTCGCAACGCGAAGGAGCGTGAAAAGAGGCAACGGATGCGAAGGGCGGCCGGCCGGCGCTGAGCCGGCCGCCCGCACCGCAGCATCGTTCAGCGCACACACCACACCCGACAGGAGGTTCCCGTGTTCGATTGTTTTCTGGAGTTGCAGGGCATCAAGGGCGAATCCAAGGACAAGGGCCATCCCGACACGATCAAGATCGAGTCGTTCAATTGGGGCGGCTCCCAGCAGGGCTCGATGCATGCGGGCGGCGGCGGCGGCACCGGCCGCGCCAGCTTCAACGATCTTTCGCTGACCAAGCGGATGGACAAGGCCTCGCCGACGCTGTGGCAGTTCATGTCGCTGGGCAAGCACTTCGAGACGGGCAAGCTGTTCGTGCGCAAGGCCGGCGGCAATCCCGTCGACTACGTGGTGCTGGAGATGACCAAGGTCATCGTCAGCAACATCAGTTTCGGCGGCAGCTCGGCGGGCAGCGAGCAGGTGGACGAGCAGGTCACGCTGAACTTCTCGAAGTTCAAGATCAGCTACACGCCGCAGAAAGAGGACGGCACCAAGGACGCCGCCGTCGAGTTCGGCTTCGACATCAAGCAGAACGCGCAGGCGTAGGAAAGGCATGCATTCGTGCGGCCGGGCGCTGACCCGCCGCAGGGATGCGTGCCTCAGAGCGTCGAGGCCGCTGGGTGATTCGGTGCGAAGGGGGATCCCATGGTGACGGCAGCCACCGGTGAGCAACTGCAACCCTCGCTGCTGGATCGCCTGGTAGATCGAGGCCGCTTCCTGGAACGGGCGACGGTGGTCCTGCGCAGTGCCGATCTTGCGCAGGCCCGCCTATCGCCTCGACAACTGCGCGATCGGCTCGAGCGCGAGCGTCTTCGCCATCTCGGCGAAGACGGCGGCGCCGAAATCTACCAGACCACCGCAGTCTCACGGCGGTGGGCCGAGATCCTGCGTTCACCCATCGCGCCCGGCGAGGCTGGCTCGGTCCGCACCATCGGCGACTTCCTGGACGTTCGCGCAGTCGCACGCGTTCCTTTCGAAGGCCAGGACGTCGGCGGCATTCTGGGAATGCGCGAGCTTCGCAACTCGGTACTGACCAACGTCCAGTGGCTGCTCAACAGCGTGCAGCTGCTGTCCGACGACGAGATCGAGGATCTACCGGAGGTCCAGGCTTCGGTGCTCAACTACGGAATTCCCGCGCTGACCGGCACCACGCGCGGCTCGATCAACACCGACGCGCTGGCCGGTCAGATCCGCAAGGCCATCGAGCGCTTCGAGCCGCGGCTCCGCGAGGTGGAAGTCACCGTCTCCGACGATGCTCCCGAGCAGACCGCGCGTGAGATCGCCTTTCGCATTCGCGGCAGGTGCTGGGGCCCGGACTCCACCGAACGCATGGACATGAGGACGACGCTGGCGCTGGACGTCGGCCGCTTCAACGTGCGCGGCGACGGGCGCTGAGGCCGGCGATGGACGCTCGTCTGCTGCGGCTTTACGAGGACGAGCTGCGCTTCATGCGCTCGGTCGGCGGCGAGTTCCGCGAGCAGTATCCCGCCGTCGCCGCGCGTCTCGGCATCGAGACGGGAAGCTGCGCCGATCCGTATGTGGAACGCCTGCTCGAGGGGGTGGCGTTCCTGGCGGCGCGCGTACAGCTCAAGCTGCAGAGTCGCTTCCCCGACTTCACTCACCAGCTCCTGGAGCTGGTCTATCCTCAGCTGACCACGCCGGTGCCGGCGTGCGCGATGGTGGCGTTCGAGCCTCGCTGGGACGAGGGCGCGCTGGCCGGCGGCATCACCGTCGCCGCCGGCGCCAAGCTGACGGCGCCGCGCCCGGCAGGTCAGGCAACGGCCTGCCAGTTCCGCACGGCGCACGACGTCAGGCTGTGGCCGCTGCGCCTGACCGGGGCCGAGTATCTGCGCAGTCCGGGCGTGATCGCAGCGCGCGGCATCGCCGTGGCCGACGGCTGCAAGTCGGCCCTGGAACTGAGCTTCGAGCTGACCGGCGGCATCGTGCTCGGTGCGCTCGGCCTCGACCGCCTGCCGATCCATTTTTCGGGCGCCGACGCCGACGACGTCCCCACGCGCATCTACGAGCTGTTCCACGCCGCCACCGTCGCCGTGGCGGCGCGCACCGCCGAGAAGGGGCCCGTCACCATGCTGCGCTCGCCCGACGTGCGCCGTGTCGGCTTCGAGCGCGAGCAGGCGATGCTGCCCGCGGTCCGTCGCGTCTTCGAAGGCTACCGCCTGCTGCAGGAGTATTTCCTGCTGCCACAGCGTTTCCTTTTCGCCGACGTGCCGGTGCCCGTGGCGGGCCTGGAGGACAAGAACGCGACGACGCTGCGCCTGACGATCCTGTTCGACCGTAGCGACGACCGGCTGATCCACGAAATCTCGCCCGATCGCTTCGTGCTGTACGCCACGCCTGCGGTGAACCTGTTTCCGCACGTGGCGGATCGCATCCACCTGGCTCCGAACACGACCGACTATCACATCGTGCCCGACCGCAACCGGCCGATGGACTTCGAGGTGCACACGATCACGCGCGTCAGCGGCATCTCTTCGGAGCTGACCAGGATGCGGACGTTCGATCCGCTCTATCGCGTCGATCATCTCTCCTCGCCCGGCGGTGCGCGCGCCTACTACACCGCCCGGCGCGTGCCCCGCCTGCAGTCCTCGACGCGGCGGCGGCGCTCCAGCTACCTCGGCAGCGAGGTCTACCTTTCGCTGCATCACACCGCCGAGCAGCCCTATCCCGAGGACTGCAAGCAGCTCGAAGTCGAGCTTCTGTGCACCAATCGCGCGCTGGCGATGGACATGTCGGCGGAGAAGGGCGGCGCAGGCTTCACCCTGGACGGCGGAGATCCGGTCGATGCGGTCCGGCTGATTCATGGGCCGACCAGGCCGCGCACCGCCCTGGACATGGGCGAGTCGCCGTGGCGGCTGGTCAGTCATCTGTCGCTCAACTACCTGTCGCTCGAGGACCACGACAGTACCGATCACGCCGGTGGCGCTGATGCCCTGCGCAGCCTGCTAGGCCTGTACGTGGACCCCGCCGACCGCGAGATCGCGCGGCGAATCAACGGCATCGTCTCGGTGCAGTCGGAGCCGATCGTGCGGCGCATGCCGGTGCGAGGGCCGCTGTGCTTCGGCAACGGCCTGCAGGTCCGGCTGCGTTTCGACGACGAAGCCTTCGTCGGGACCGGCTCCTTTCTGCTCGGCTCGGTGCTCGAGCGCTTCTTCGCCAAGTACGTCTCGCTCAACAGCTTCGTCGAGACTGTCGTGGAGAGTGCGCAGCGCGGCGAGATCGTACGCTGGCCCGCGCGCGCCGGTGAGAGGGAGATCCTGTGACCGCCACGGCTGCCAAGGTCGCATCCACTCGGTCGCCGGTTTCGGTGACGCAGGAGGAAGCCGAGCGCTTCACGATGTTCGCGTTCCTGCGCCTGCTCGAAGCGCGCTCGGGCGGCGCGCGTCTGGGCGAGACGGTGCGGATCAAGGAAGATCCGGTGCGCATCGTCCAGGAGCTGACGATGCGATTCGCGCCCGGCGAGGTCGCCGCTGCCGAGGATGCAGGTCCGCTGCGCCTGCACATCGAGAACTTCGGCGTCTTCGGCTGCAACGGTGCGCTGCCGGCGCCTCTGACCGAGTACGCGGCAGTGCGCGAGCGCGAAGACGGCGACCGTGTCTTCATCGATTTCGTCAACCTGATGCAGCACCGCATGGCCACGCTCTTCTACCGTGCGTGGGCGTCGGCCGAGCCGACCGTCGACTTCGAGTCGTTTCGTTCCTACCTGGCCGCGCTCGTCGGCATCGGCGACCGCTCGCTGGCCGCGCGCGATCACGTCGAGGACGACGCCAAGTACCACCGCGCCGGCCGTCTGGCCCCGGCGATCAAGAACCTGGCCGGGCTCGAAGACGTGCTCGCCGACTACTTCGCGTGCGACGTGCGCGTCGAGCCTTTCGATCCACGCTGGCTCGACATCCCGCCGGGCGAGCGCTCGCGCCTGGGCGCCGCAGGCGGCAGCAGGCTCGGAGTCGATGCCAATCCGGGTCAGCGTTCGTGGCAGTGCCAGTTCAGCTTCCGCATCGTGGTCCGCAATCTTCGCTTCGAGCGCTTCCTCGACTTCCTGCCGGGCCAGCGCGCGCTCGAGCCGCTGCACGACCTGGTGCTGCTCTACGCCGGTCTCAACCTCCACTGGACTCTCGAGCTTCGCCTCGCTCCCGGCGAGGCACCGCAGGCCCGGCTCGGAGGCGGCGGCAAACTTGGCTGGACGACCTGGCTTGGCGGCCGCTACAGGGACCGCGCCAGCGTGCGCATCCGCGGCGAGAGCGCCGCACGTTACCGCCGCACTCGCGTGCAGGCGCAAAGGAGAGGCAGTCATGGCTGAGATTTCCCGGCGCGCACTCTTCGCCAAGCTGGGGCCGGTCTGCGACAGGACGATTCGTAGCGCCTTCGAGTTCTGCCGCCTGCGCGGCAATCCGTACATCGAGATGGTGCACTGGGTGAACCAGATCCTGCAGAGCGGCGACTCCGACTTCCAGCGCATCGTCCGCAAGTTCGGCCTGGACGAGTCGCGCCTCGCACGCGACCTGACCAATGCGCTGGACGCGCTGCCGCGCGGCGCCGGCTCGGTCTCGGACTTCTCGGCCCACGTCGAGGAATCGATCGAGCGGGCCTGGGTCTGGGGATCGCTGGCGTTCGGCCACCGCGCGGTGCGCAGCGGGCATCTGGTGGTGGCGCTGCTGAAGACGCCGAACCTTCGCGGCGTGTTCTGCGAGATCTCGCCGGAGTTCCGCAAGATCAAGGTCGACGACCTGATCGAGCAGTGGGCCAGTATCGTGTCCGGCTCGCCCGAAGAAAGCATCACCACCGGCGCCGAGACTTCGCCTTCCGGTGAAGAAGAAGGTGCTCCGTCAGCCGCGCCGATGGGCAAGCAGGAGGCGCTGTCACGCTTCACGGTCGACATGACCGAGCAGGCAAAGCTCGGAAAGATCGATCCGGTCGTCGGACGCGACCGCGAGATCCGTCAGGTCGTCGACATCCTGTCGCGACGGCGCCAGAACAACCCGATCCTCACCGGCGAAGCGGGCGTGGGAAAGACGGCGGTCGTCGAAGGGCTGGCGCTGCGCATCGCGTGCGGCGACGTTCCGCCCTCGCTCAAGGGCGTGTCGCTGCGAGCGCTCGACGTCGGCCTGTTGCAGGCCGGCGCCGGCGTCAAGGGTGAGTTCGAGAAGCGGCTTCGCCAGGTGATCGAGGAAGTGCAGTCCTCGGACCGGCCCATCATCCTGTTCATCGACGAGACGCATACGCTCGTCGGCGCCGGCGGGCAGGCTGGCACCGGCGATGCGGCCAATCTTCTCAAGCCCGCGCTGGCGCGCGGCACGCTGCGCACCATCGGCGCCACCACCTGGTCCGAATACAAGAAGTACATCGAGAAGGACCCGGCTCTTACCCGCCGCTTTCAGGCAGTCAGCGTCGGCGAGCCCGACATTCAATCCGCCGTTTCGATGATGCGCTGCGTGGCAGGCGTGCTTTCCACGCACCACCGCGTGCTGTTGCGCGACGATGCCCTGGAAGCGGCCGTCAAGCTCTCTCACCGCTACGTGCCCGCGCGGCGGTTGCCCGACAAGGCCGTCAGCCTGCTCGATACGGCGTGCGCACGCGTGGCACTTAGTCAGAACTCGGTCCCGGCTGCGGTCGAGGACAACCGCCGCCGCATCGAGGCGCTGACGACGGAGAAGGAGATCCTGCAGCGCGAGCAGGCCGTCGGGCTGCCGAGCGAAGATCGCCTGTCCGAAGTCGAGAGCAGGCTTGCCAGCGAGACCGAGGCGCTGCGCGTCCTGGAGGAGCGCTGGGCAAACGAGAAGAAGCTCGTCGACGACGTGCTCGAGCTTCGCCGCGCCCTGCATGGCAACGGCAATGGCAGCGACTCGGCGGAAGCAAGCGAAGGCGGCGATGGCAGCGCGCCGTCCGCGGGCAGCGAGGCCGGCAACGGCAGCCTTGCTGCTGCGACTGCGCCCTCGTCGCAGTCGGTCGCATCGGCGCAGAGCGGTCCGGCCAATGCTGCCATCAACGGGCACGGCCGCAGCGACGTCGCCGAGATCCTCGCGCGTCTGGCCGTGGTCGAAGCGGATCTGCGCGCGATGCAGGGCGAGACGCCGATGGTGCTGACCGGCGTCGACAGCGACGTCGTGGCATCGGTGGTAGCCGACTGGACCGGCATCCCGGTCGGACGCATGGTGCAGGACGAGATCACCGCCGTGCTCGAGCTGGCCCCGCGCCTGGCCCAGCGCATTCGCGGACAGGATCACGCCCTGGAAATGATCGCGCGGCGCGTGCAGACCTCGCGCGCCAACCTCGACAATCCCACCAAGCCGGTCGGTGTCTTCCTGCTGGCCGGCCCCTCCGGTGTCGGCAAGACCGAGACGGCGCTGGCACTTGCCGAGCAGCTCTACGGCGGCGAGCACAACGTCATCACCATCAATATGAGCGAGTTTCAGGAGGCGCACACGGTCTCGACGCTCAAGGGCGCGCCTCCGGGGTACAAGGGCTACGAGGAAGGCGGCGTCCTGACCGAGGCGGTGCGCCGCCGCCCGCACAGCGTGGTCCTTCTGGACGAAGTCGAGAAGGCCCATCCCGACGTGCACGAGATCTTCTTCCAGGTCTTCGACAAGGGGATCATGGAGGACGGCAGCGGAACCCTGATCGACTTCCGCAACACGCTCATCATCCTGACCAGCAACGTCGGCACCGACGTCATCACGGCCGCGTGCGACGCAGAGGACGAGGAGGCGCGGCCCTCGCCCGAGGAGCTGACCGAGCCGCTGCGCCGCGAGCTGCTCCAGGTGTTTCCTCCGGCACTGCTCGGGCGCGTGGTGACGATTCCGTACTACCCGCTCAGCGACACCATGCTGCGCGAGATCGTCGGCCTGCATCTGGGTCGCATCGCCAAGCGTGTCGAGGACGGCCACGCCGTACCGTTCACGTACGATCCCGGTGTGGTCGACCTCATCGTGCAGCGCTGCACGGAAGTCGAGAGCGGAGGCCGCATGGTCGATGCGATCCTGACCAACACCGTGCTGCCCGAGCTCAGTCGCGAGCTGCTCACACGCTTCGCGGTTCGCCAGGGTTTCGAGCAGGTTCACGTGGGAGTGTCGGACGGCGAACTGACCTACGATTTCGGCGATCCGGTGGCACCGGTAGCTCCGGCCGCAACGCTTGCATCGGGTGGGTAGAGATGGGCGTTTTCCGCAAGTCCGGACCTGCCGGGCAAAAAGGATCAGGGGGAGCGCTACCGGATGCCTCGTGCACGGATGGTCGACGTGGACTACTTCGAGTTCCTGCAGGCATTGCGGGAGGCGGAGCGGGCCAATGCGGTGATCCAGCCGACCGACCAGGAACGGTGGGAGGCATATGTGGCGGCGCACACCATCAATCAGGTCGCCGCGCTTGCCATTGGCCGGGGTCGCATGACCGATCCCGCCGCGCTCATCCTGGAGGTCCCGGCCGACCGTCAGGGCCTCTATATCTATTCGGAAAACGACGAGGTTTGCCTGCGTCTGGTGTTCCAGGACTGAGCACCGCGCCGGGCCACAGACGCGGCCGGCGCCGCAATCAGCGCGGCCCCGCCGCCATGAGACACGTGGTGGGATGAACCTGACGCTGACCATCGTCCATGCACCCGACTCCTTTACCGGCGAGGACCTGGAGGTCGCGCCAGAGGAGATCGCGGTCATCGGAAGGGACGCCTCTTGCGATTGGGTACTGGCCGACCCGAAGTGCGAGCTGTCGCGCCGGCATTGCCGCGTCCTGTTCCGCGATGGCGACTGGTGGATCGAGGACCTTCAGAGCACCAACGGCGTGCTCCTTCCCGACGGCTATCGAAAGGTCGGCCGCGACCGGCCTTTTCGCCTGCAGGACCAGCAGATGCTGGTGCTCGGAGGCTACACCGTCCGCGTCGAGTTCGAGCCCGGACGGCGCCCGTCCCGCCTGCCCACTGAAGAGTTCCGCCCGCGCCAGTTCGACGCCCAGGAAAGCTACGATCCGCCGCCGATGTCCTTGCGGCCGCTGAGCGCGGACCCCGAGCCCGTCGAGCACGATCCGATGCGGCTGCCGGAGGTGCACTTCGATCCGACGCCGATCATCCCGCAGGAGGCCGGGGCCGTTCCGCGCGAGCAAGACAAGGTGACCGAGCAGGGAGGCCTGATCCCGACGGACTGGATGCCCGGACAGAGCCTTCTCAAGCGCACGCCTCGGCCCGAGCACTCGCGCATTTCCCGATCCACGCCCAAGATTCCGCCCGGCGGCTTCGAGCATACCGGCGCGCAGGCGGTGGGCCCCGCGGCTCCGGCGCCATCCGCAGCACCGGCCGGTGCAGTCGCGCAAGGATCACTGCAAGCGACGGCGTTCGACGATGCCGTCAGGACCCTGCTCGTCGCTGCCGGAATCGACACGGGCGCGATGGATTCGCTCATGGCCGAAGAAATCGGCCAATCCTTCCGCATCGCCATGATCGGCCTGATGGAGCTCCTGCGCGCTCGCAGCGAGGTGAAGCGCCAGTTCAAGATGGACGACAGCGTGATGCAGGCGCGCGGAAACAATCCGCTCAAGGTCGAGGTGACGATCGGGGAAGTGTTCGCGGACTTCTTCACGCGCCGCAATCCGCGCAACCTGCCGGCGCCCGAAGCCGTGGCCTCGGCCATCGACGACCTCAAGTGGCACCAGCTCGCCGTGATGGCGGGAACCCGCAGCGCGCTCTTCGAAGTGCTGCGCTCCTTCGATCCGCAAGTGCTCGAACAGACTTTCAACGACGAGGCCAAGGGTCGAGGTCGCTCCTGGTCGGGTGGCGGGCCCAAGTACTGGGATCAGTACGTCGAGATGTACGAGAGGATCCGTACCGACACCGAGTCCTTCTTCAATCGCGAGTTCGGCGATGTCTTCGTCGAGGAGTATGAGCATCAGGTCCGCGAGCTCGAACGCAAGTTCGGCTCCAGCAGCACCGAGGGTCGCAGGCGATTCAACTCCAAGTCGAGAGGGACGGGGTGATGATACGGGCCCGACGGTGGGGAGTCGGCGTGGCCGTCGCGCTGGCGATCGCGATGATGCAGGGATGCTCGGGGGGAGCACCTCCACCGCCGCTTCCGCTGACGGGAACGGTGGCCGTGGGCGCCAACCTCAATCCCGACCGCGACGGCAGGCCCTCGCCCGTGTTCGTGCGCGTCTATCAGCTCGAGTCGCGCGACGCGTTCCAGTCTGCCGCCTACGACGATCTGGAGCGGCGCGACCAGGAAGTGCTGGGCGCCGACATGCTGCACAAGGAAGTCCTGCAATTCTGTCCGTCCGAGGCCGGCACGGCCACCGCCGGAGCGGCCATCTGTCGCGGCTCGAAGGACAGGCTCGCACAGGAGCTGAAGCCGGGCGCGCGCTTCCTGGCCGTGTTCGCCGAGTTCTTCGATTCGCGCAATCCCAAAGGCGCCTGGCGCGCCAGCGTCGAGCTTCCCCAGCCCGACGACCCCGTGTTCGGCGGCCCGCGCATGCGCGACTTCAAGGTGTCCCTATCCGGCTCCAGCGTCTCGCTGGCCTTCGAGTGACCGAACATGCCGCGCAAGAACAAGGTCCTTTGGAGCGAGGGCATGCTGCTGGAGCCTCACCACTTCCAGCAGCACGACCGCTGGGTCGAAGGCTACGTCGACGGCCGCGCCCTCGCGCTGCACCGTCATGGCTGGGGCTACACCGATCTGGAGATCGACGAGGATCTGCTCGCGCTCGGCCGCTTCGGCTTGCGCAGCGCGCGCGGCATCTTTCCGGACGGCACGCCCTTCCACATGCCGCACGACGAGCCGCTGCCTCCGCCGGCGATCATCGATCCCAACACGCGCGACACGATGGTGACTCTGGCGCTGCCGCTGCGCAGCGACGGCATCGTCGACGTGCGGCGCGAGGAGAGCACGACCGGCCTGTACCGCTACCTGGCCGAGCGCACCGACGTTCGCGACAGCGTGCTGGATGCGACCAACGAGGCCGTCGTCGAAGTGGGCCGCCTCAACGCCCGCATCGCGCTGGCCAGCGAGAACCTCGAGAACTACGCGGTCATTCCGACTGCGCGCATCGTCGAGGTGCGCTCGGACAACCAGGTCGTGCTCGATACGCGTTTCATCCCGAGCGTGGCGGCGGTGCGGGCCTCGGCGCGGCTTTCCGCCTACCTCGTCGAGCTGCGCGGCCTGCTGCAGCAGCGCTCCGAGACGCTGGCCGGACGCGCGTCCTCGTCGGCCAAGGGCGGCGCGGGGGACATCTCGCAGTTTCTCCTGCTGCAGGTCATCAACCGATACGCGCCGCTGGTCGGACATCTGGCCGATGACGGCAACGTTCATCCCGAGCGGCTCTACGAGCTACTCATCGCCGCCGCCGGCGAGCTGGCAACGTTGACGCTGAAGGAGCGGCGTCCGCCGCAGTTCGCGCCATATCGGCATGAGGCGCTGCAGCCGCCCTTCGACATCGTCATCGACACCCTGACATCGGAGCTCACCGCGCAGCTCGAAGAGCGTGCGGTGATGATCCCGCTTCGCGATGCGAAGTATGGCGTCAAGCTGGCGCAGGTGCCGGACACTTCCCTGCTGACGGGCGCGGCGTTCGTGCTGGCGGCATCCGGCGCGCTGCCGCCGGATCGCCTGGTCAGCCAGATCATCTATCAGACCAAGATCGGCTCGGTCTCCAAGATCGCCGAGCTGGTCAACAACAACCTGCCCGGCGTCGAGTTGCGTCCGCTGCCGCAGGCCCCGCACCAGATCCCGTACTTCGCCGACAACGTCTACCTCGAGTTCGATCGCACCGGTGCGCGCTGGAGCGACGTCGTGCGCGAGGCAGGCCTTGCCCTGCACGTGGCCGGCGACATTCCGGATCTGAAGATGGTGCTGTGGGCGATCCGAGGCCAGCGTAAATGAGAGACGACGAGCCGCGCACGCGCATGCGTCCCAACCCCGGCGGCCGCCGGGGCATGGACGAGACGGTGCAGATCCGCACGGCGCGCGCCGAACCGCCTGCGCGTGCGCGCGAGATCCGCCGCCACGACGAGGACGATCGCGACGACCGCCGCGACGACCGAGGCGGCCGCGACCGCGACCGGCGCGACAGCGCAGGCGGCCGCAACGGCAGAGAGGGCCGTGCCCGGCGCGAAAGCTCGGGCCGGCGCGGCGGGCGCTCCCGCCGCGCCGAGCGCGAGGAACCGCGTCCCTTCACCAATCCGCTGGTCCAGGCCGCCACGCCACTGCTGATGCTGGCCGCCGGCCTGCGCGGCACTGCCGACCATCACGACGTGGCCGGCCTCTACGAACACATCCTCGAGGAGATCGGCCGCTACGAGGAAGCCGCCGCCGACGCCGGCTGCAGCAAGCAGACGATCATGGACGGCCGCTACACGCTGTGCACGTTCATCGACGAAGCGGTGATGAACACGCCCTGGGGCTGCGACAGCATATGGGCGAGCAAGCCGCTGTCGCTTCGCCTGCACGGCAACACCAAGGGCGGCGAGAACGTCTTCGAGATGATCGAGGAGGAGCTGCACGCCTCACGCAGCGACGAGCAGCTCCTGGAGCTGTTCTACGTCTGCCTGTCGCTCGGCTTCGAAGGCCGCTATCGCGTGGTCGACAACGGGCCGCGGCAGCTGGCCGACATTCGCGACCGCATCTACCGGCGCATTCGCGACTGGCGCGACGCGCCGATCCTGCGCCTGTCCGACCACTGGCATCCGGTCGAGGACCGCCGCTCGCGGCTGGTGCGCGAGGTTCCGGCCTGGGTCATGGCGCTGACGATCGTCGTCGTCTCCGCGCTGGTGTTCTTCCCGCTGCGCACGAGCCTTTCGTGGGCGGCGCGGCCGGTCATTCAGAAGATGAACGGGCACTCGCAGGCCACGTTCAACGCCGTGCCGTGCAAGCCAGTCGAGTGTCCCTCACTGTGTCCTCCGGGCACCTGCCCGTCGCACTGCCCGGTGACGTGCCCGACGCTTGCCAGCAGGCTCGAAGGCACCGCGCCCGACGAACTGACGGTGATCGCCGAGCCTGACGGCAAGAGCGTGCTGGTGGTCAAGGGCTCGTCGTTCGCATCGGGCAGCGCCGACGTGCCGCAGAAGCTGCGGCCGCTGCTCGGCGCCATAGCCGCGGCGATCAAGGAAGTGGGCGGGACGGTGCAGGTCGAGGGCCACAGCGACAACCAGCCGATCCGTTCCATGAAGTTCAAGGACAATTACGATCTGTCCGAAGCCCGCGCCAGGAACGCCGCCAGGCTGCTGGAGCAGGAAGGCGGCGTGTCGGTGGGCTTCCTCGGACTTGCATCCGATCAGCCTCGCTACCTGCCGGAGAACCTTGCTGCCAATCGCGACCTCAACCGTAGGATCGAGATCGTGCACCGCGCAGGTTCCGGGGAGGCATGCCGGCGATGACCCTGGATCTGGGCAACCTGCCGCGAAGGTGGTGGCTCGAGCTGGTCGGCGTGCTGCTGCTTGCCGCGCTGACCTGGTTCGTCGGCCCCTACGTCGCCATCGCAGAGTGGACGCCACTGGAGAGCGCGATCGTGCGCGCGATTCTGGTGCTCTTGTTCGTGGCTGGCTGGCTCGCCTCCGTGCTCGTCCGCAAGCAGCGCTCACAGCGCGCCAGCGACAGGATCGAGGAAGCCATCGTCTCCGACCGCGCCGGCGGCGAGCGCGACGAGAAGCTGCGCCGGCAGTTCGAGGAAGCGGTGGCATTCCTCAAGCGCAGCCGCGGCGGCAAGAATCTCTACGAGCTTCCCTGGTACGTGCTGGTCGGTCCGCCCGGCTCGGGCAAGACCACGGCGCTCAAGAACTCGGGCCTGAATTTCCCGCTCGACCGCAAGTTCGGCAAGAACGCGCTGCGCGGCGTGGGCGGCACGCGCAACTGCGACTGGTGGTTCACCGACGAAGCCGTGCTGCTGGACACGGCCGGGCGCTACTTTTCGCAGGATAGCGATGAGATCAGCGACAGCGCCGAGTGGAGCAGCTTCCTCGACCTGCTCTCGACGTACCGCAAGCGCCGGCCGATCAACGGCGTGATCGTCGCGTTCAGCGCCCGCGACCTGATGGAAATGCGGCCCTCCGATCACGAGCGCCACGTCTCGACGATCCGCAGGCGCGTCGAGGAGATCCAGAAGCAGCTACGCATCCAGGTGCCGATCTACTTCCTGGTGACCAAGTGCGACCTGGTGTCGGGCTTCGTCGAATTCTTCGACGAGATGGACCAGGAGCAGCGAAACCAGGTCTGGGGCATGACGCGCCCTGCACCCACCGAGGGCGAGTCCGACCTGGACGGCTGGTTCCAGCGCGAGTTCGATCTTCTCGTGCAGCGCCTCGACGAGCAGGTGCTCGAGCGTCTCTCGCGCGAACGTGCCACGCAGCGCCGCGCGCGGCTGTTCGGCTTCCCGCGTCAGATCGAAGCCATGCGGGAAGCGCTGGCCGCGCTCCTGGAGGACGCGTTCGCGCCCAACCGCTACGACGCTTCGATGATGCTGCGCGGCGTCTATTTCACCAGCGGCACGCAGGAAGGAACGCCGATCGACCGTCTGATGGAGAGTTTGGCCGAGTCCTATGGCGTGGCGGCCGCGCTCCAGGCCGAAACCTCGGAACGGGTGCAGTCGCGCAGCTTCTTCCTTCACGATGCGCTGCGCCGCGTGGTGTTTGCCGAGCAGGGGCTGGCCGGCATCAACTGGCGCTTCGAGGTCGGACGGGCGGTGGCGCAGAACGCCGCTTACGTGGCGGCGCTGGCGGCGATGACCGTGCTGATCGTGACATGGGTGGCGGGCTATCGCGCCAACAAGGGATTGTTCACCGACATCGAGACGTGCCTGGTCAGCAACGATGCCGTGCTGGCGCAGGCGCAGAGCTGCGACATCGGCGTGGTGCTGCCGCGGCTCGAGGCGATGCGCGCCTGCTCGGACGTCGCCAACCAGTACGAGAACGACCGGCCGCTCTACATGGGGCTTGGCATGTACCGCGGCAGCGCCGTCGGCGAGGTCGCGCGCGCCAACTACCATCAGGCCGTCGGCGCGCAGCTGGTTCCGCTTCTGGCCGGCCGTTTCGTCCATGGCATCAAGGGATCGGCGAGCGATCCCTCCAGGCTGTTCGCCTATCTGAAAGGCTATCTGATGCTGGCCGACGCCGGCCACCGCGATGCCAAGGAGCTGGCGCTGATCGTAGGCTTCCTGCTGCGCGAAGGCAGCGATGCCGATGCCGCGCAAGCCGACCACGTGCTTCGACATCTCGACAGCGTGCTGGCCGCGGGCGGCGACTGGCCGGCGCCCGCGCTGGACAAGGTGATCGTCGACGGAGCGCGCCAGTCGCTAAAGATTGCCGGCACCTCGGAGCTCATGCTGAGCCGGGCCAAGATGGTCTACGACACGCATCATGCCCAGGCGCTGCCGCTCGAGCGCGAGCTCGGACTCAAGGCGTCGAGCGTGTTTCGCCGGCGTAGCGGCGTTGCGCTGAGCGAGCCGATTCCGGCACTCTTCACCAAGCCCGTGTTCCAGGACCTGCAGAGCATCGAAGGCGGCAAGATGGTGGTGAGCCTTCTGTCGGACCGCTGGGTGGTCGATCCCGATGCCGGCGCGCTCGATGTCGCCGCGCAAGCCAGAATGGCAGGCGAGTTCCTGGACGCGTACGAGAAGCAGTACATCACGTTCTGGGAAGAGCTCATCAAGGACGTGCAGCTGGTGGCGCTGCCGTCGAATCCGACGGCGGCCAAGGAGCTCATCGTCCATTTGACCGGATCGATGTCGCCGCTGCGAGCGTGGTTCGGGCTCATCAACCAGCACACCGATTTCACCCCGGCACCTCCGCCTGCGGCCGGGACTGCGGCCGGCGCCATCGCGGCTGTGGAAACGACGGTGGCCGGCACGCTGGCCGGAATGCTGTCGACGCGCTCGGGGCCCAAGCCCGGCATGCGCATCACCGAGCAGTTCCGGCCCTATCGCGATGCGAACAAGGCGCTGGGCGATATCGAGCCGGTGCTGAACGAGCTCTACATGGCGCTGGACGCGATGAGCGGCGCCCCGGTCGGCGGCGGCGGCAACGCCGGTCACGCTGCGCAGATCAAGCGCATCCAGGCCAGCCTGACGATGCAGGCCGGCAAGCTACCCGGACAGACCAAGGGCATTTTCGGACCGCTGACCGGCACGACCAAGGACATCGCCGAGAGCGCCGATTCCGCCGAGATCCAGGGCAGCATCTGGGACACCTACAAGAACACCGTCCTGCCTGACTGCCGCGACACCATCGCCGGCCGTTATCCGTTCTCGGGGTCGGCGACGCAGGAGGTGGCGACGGCAGACTTCGCGCGCTTCTTCGCACCCGGCGGCGTCATCGACGGATTCTTCAACGAGGTGCTGGCGCAGCGCGTGGACGTGGCCGGCAATTCCTGGACGTGGAAGAAGGGTGACCCTGCCGCCAAGCTGCCGGCGTCGTTCCTTCGCCAGTTCCGCCTGGCACGCCAGATCCGCGACATCTTCTTTTCCAAAGGCCCCGAGCCCAAGGTCGGGTTCAAGGTCTCGGTGGAGCGGCTCGATTCGTCGGCGCAGCAGATCCGCTGGTTCCACGCTGGAGAGTCGCTGACCTATCGTCACGGCTCGGCCACTCCCAAGTATTACGAGTGGCCATCGGCGGGCGACGACCGCGCCGGCTACGAGTTCGAGCTGTACAACTCGGAGCGTCCGATGCAGGAGCGTACCGGCGCCTGGGGCCTGCTGCGTCTATTGGACTCGACGCGGCCCGAGGCCACTGGCAGCGGCAGCGCCTATCGCCTTCGTCTTGCCGAAGGCGCTGCGCGAGCGGACCTGCTCGTCGAGTTCGTCTCGGCGCGCAATCCCTTGTCACAGCGTGAGTGGCGCGACTTCCGTTGCAGCGAGTCCCTTCAGTAGGCACATGGACGCGCTCGGCTATTACGGAAAGCTCCCGCGCTTCGGCGATTTCATCCGCAAGCGACTGTCCGAATCGTTCGTGGAGCCCTGGGACGGCTGGATCTCGCGCTGCGTGGTCGACTCGCAGCGCATGCTCGGCCAGGGCTGGGCCGAGACGTATCTGAGCAGCCCGATCTGGCGTTTCGCGATGAGCCCGGGTGTATGCGGGCCGTCCGGAGTGCTGGGCATTTTCATGCCGAGCATCGACTCGGTGGAGCGGTGCTACCCGTTCATGCTGGCAGCCGAACTGCCGCCGCAGATGCCTGCGGTCGAGCAGGCACTTGCCAAGGACGGCTGGTACGACGCGGTCGAGCAGCTAGCTCTGTCGGCCCTGGACGAGGACAGCTTCGATCAGCATGCGTTCGAGGAGCAGCTTGCCGTGCTCGGTCACATGCTCGGCGAGCCGTTGCAGCTTCCGATCATCGTCGAAGACGTGGCGGGCGACGCTTTCGTCGCGCAGGTTCCGGACGGCGTCAGCTGGCTCGATGCCATCCGGCGCGCCTTCGAGCAGGAGCGTTGCCGCGACGGCGGGAAGCTTTCGCTGTGGTGGACCGCCGGATCGCCGGACGTGCCGCCCACGCTCTTGCTGCTGAAATCGCTGCCGAGCCCTCGCATGTTCGTGGCGATGATGACGGCGGAGTGGGGCGGTCGGATTCGACCGGTTGCGGCGCCGGTGGCAGCCGAGGACAGCGACGATCTGGGCGAGGACTCGGGCGGGCACCGGCGCGAGGAATCCGGCGGAGACGCCGGCGAGGATTCCCATCAATCGAGACGCGGCGACCGTGCCGACGATGCGCACCAAGCGCCGACGAACGCTCCCGCGGCGGCTGCCGGCGCCGGCGATGAAGAAGCGGGGCCGCCATCGGCGCGCCTCGCGCCTCGTGGGCAGCAACCAGAAGATGGGTCGCAAGCCGACGACGAGGACGCACAGGCGCATCGCGGTTCCTTTCACAGTCCGCGTCCTCTGGCAGAAGCAGAACAGCAGACGGCGCAGTCCGAAGCCGAGCACGAGATCCTCGTGCGGCCCAAACCCGCTTCGGACGCTGCGACCGCCAGCGAGTCACAAGCAAACTCGACCGATGAGTCGACGGATAATCCGGGAGGCACCTGATGCCGCGAAACGGGGGCGGACCCCATTTCCGCGTTTCTACATGGACCGCCACGCGTACCGCAGCCACGGTTACGCGGCGTGCTCACCACGCTGCCACGACGGCGCGCTGCGGGATGGCCCGTCGCGTCGTCGAAGCCGCGCCGGTGACGGTCTTGGCGCGCAATTTCGCGGGCGTCGTGGCCGGCCTCTGCGCCGCTATCCTGGTAACTCCGTCGCACGCCGCATCGCTCGAGCGCTTTCGCGCCAGCGTCCATCCGCCCACGGGCGAGGTGTTCGCGTGCCGTTCGAATTCGAATTTGGCCTGCGCCTACGACAAGTGCACGACGCGTCATCCGGATGCCGCGGGCTCGTCGGCCGTGTGGCCGTGCCAGAAACTGTCGGTTGCCGACGTCGGCAAGGGCACCGAAGCCTTTTGCGCGGTGGGTCTGTACGAGCTGTCGCCCGGATCGCCCGAGCTGTTCGGAGGCGTCGCGTGCGCAACCAGTGCCGACGCAGCCGATCGGTCGGTGCGAGCCTGGGGTGAGGAGACCGGCAAGTCGATCGTCTCCGTCAAGATGTTTGGCGCAAGCGGCACCCCGGTTGCCGGCGCGCGCACCGCAGCCCCGCCCGTGCAGGAGCGGCCAGAGCCATCAATGGATGACGACGGGATGGTGCGAGTGCCGATCCCGCAGCCTCCCGCGTCACGGTCGCCCGACGACGGAATCGTCCGGGTTCCGACGCAGCCGAACCTGCCGAGCAAGCCGCCGTTCCTCGTCATCTATTCGGAGCCGACCAACGGCCGCAAGGGCGGCGGCGCCTACGCGTTCTGCACCAACAACGATCGCAACGCCGCCGGTCGCTGCGCCGCAGCCAGCTGTGACAAGTACGCGCAGTACAACGATTGCATCGAGACCGGCTACGTCGGCCGCGGGGGCGCATGCGCAGTGGCGAGTGCCCGCAAGTTCGGCATCAGCGTGGCCGGCTGCGCGGTCAACGCCGAGGCCGCCCGCTACACCGCGCTGGCCAATTGCGAGGAGAAGGCCAGTCGCAGCTATCCGGGCGAGCACGCGGTCTGCGAGGTGGTGGCCGAGAAGGGCAATTGAGGAACGGGGTCGGGTCGTGCATTCGAGCGTGCTGATCCGCTGCGCGGCGGCGCCAGTTGCAGGACCGCAGACGCAAAGGCCGCACGGCGGGAGCGGCAGGTAGTAGGACGTGGAAGCCAAGCGCTTCATCGGCAAGTACGCCATCGTCGAACGCATCGGGCGTGGCAGCATGGGCACGGTCTTCAAGGCCGAAGACCCCAAGCTCCAGCGCCGCGTCGCCGTGCGCCAGCTCGCGATCGATCCCGAGGACGTCACGCCCGAGATCCGCGAGCGGTTCTACGCGGCGGCACGTGCAAGCGCCGCCGTCATCCACCCGAACATCGTCACCACCTACAACGCCAGCGAAGACGAAGGGCGTCTCTACCTCGTCACCGAGTTTCTCGACGGCGAGGACGTGCGCCGCATCGTCGCGCGTGGCGAGCGCCTGCCGCTGCCCGCGGCCATCCGCGTGATGGTGCAGCTGTGCCGCGGACTGCATCAGGCCCACCAGCAGTCGGTGATTCACGCCAACATCCGCCCGGGCAGCATCGTCATCCTGCGCACCGGCCAGCCCAAGATCATGGATTTCGGCATCTCGATGCTGGCCACCGCGATGATGCCCGGACAGTCTGGCGCCTTCCTCGGCGATCCGCGCTACTGGGCTCCCGAGCAGGCCGATCCTCGCCAGCGCCGCACCGATGCGCTGTCGGACCAGTACTCGCTGGCGTCGGTGTTCTACGAGCTGCTGGTGCTGCGTGCTCCCTTCGACGACGCCGACGCGATCGTGCTGCTCGACCGGATCCGGCAGGACACGCCGCCGATGCTCGAGGAGCTCGATCACGCGCTGCCTGCCGACCTGTGCGACATCATCCACCGCGCGCTCAGCAAGGCGCCCGAAAAGCGCTTCCCCGATCTCGGTCAGATGGCCGAGGCGCTCGAGGGCGTGCTGCATCGCATCGAGTCGGAGGAGTCGGCGGCCGACGACGACTACGGAGCGCATACCCGGCGCGTTGCGCGTGCGGCCGCCGATACCGAGGACGCTGGGCACGACGAAGACGACGGCCCACGAACGCGGCGTGTGACGCGCGGTGAGCCCGGCGGCGCGGCGCACGCCGCCGACGGCGACGATCACGACGACGACGGCGCGCGTACGCAGGTCAGCAAGCCGGCGCCCGGAGCGCGTGCCGCGATGGATGCGCGCGACCGGATGCAGCGCGTGCGCTCGGTTGCCGGAGCCTTCGGTTCCTCGCGGCGCGCGGCCGGCCTCTGGCAGCAGGCCGATGCCCACGCCGCCGAAGCCGAAAGCGCGCTCGAGGAAGGCCGCTATCTGGATGCACTGGTCGGCTTCGAGGCAGCGTGCGAGGCATACCGGATCGCCAACGAGCAGGCCCGGCCCGGCTCGAGCGCGGAGGCGGAGCCGGTCGAAGTCGAACCGACCACCGTTTCGAAGCGCTACTTCCCGGACCCGAAAGCGGGTGGACGGCACGAAGGCGATCAAGCTTCCCAGCCTCTCCAGCGCGATGACGCCCGAGCTGGCGGCGAGCCGCGGGAGCGTGACTCGCCAGATATCGGTCGGCGCGATTCGCGCCAGGGACGCATCGACGAAGACCGGACACGCGACTCGCGCGGGCGCGGCCAGGATTCGCGCGATGCAGGAGGTAGTGCCGTATCGCGTGACTCGGGTAGTGATCGCTCCACGAGCGCGGAATCGCGTGATTCCCGGGAAACCGGGGGCCGCAGCGGGGACTCTCGTGACAGCGCCGGCGGCCGCCGCGACTCGCGGCGAGACCGCATCGACGTACCGTTCACCGCCAACGATGACGATGCGACGCGAGTCATGCGACCACCACGCGATGACGATGACAATCGTCACCTTCGCGAAGCGGCAAGCGAGCTACGAGATTCGACACGCAACATGCGCGAGCGCGAAGCGCGGGAAACCGGCGGACACGAGGCGCGGCTGCAGTACGACCTCGAGCGCGACTCGGCGCGTGACCGCCGCCAGCGCGACTCGCGTCGCGACGGGCGTCCGACGAGAAGCCGGCGAGAGGAGCAGCCGCGAGGCTCGCGAGCTCCGATGGTTGCCGCCCTGGCAGTGGTACTGGCTGTGTCGATCGGGCTCGGCTACTGGGTGTCGCTACCCTCGACGACAACGCCGGCCACACCCATCGACCTCGGTCCGCTGCTGGCGCGTGTCGCCAGCGCCAAGACCAGAGCCAAGAACGCCGCTGCCGATCGCTACGCCGCCCAGACCTTTGCGGAGGCTCAGAAGCTCGAGAGCGACGCCGAGGGCCAGAGCGACATGGCAACCGCCGAGCGGGGCTACGTCGCTGCCGAGCAGAAGTACGATCAGGCAACGCGCGAGGGTACGACGGCTGCACAGACTCGCGCGGCGATGGACAAGGCCAGGATGGAAGCCGCAGCTGCACGCGAGCAGGCCAGTGCGGCCAGCGTCGATGCTACCGCTTCCTACATCGCCGCGCTCGCCAAGGAGCAGGAGGCAACCAGGCTCGAAGCGGCCTCCAGCTTCGCTGCTGCCACCAATGCCTATGACGAGGCCAGGCTCAAGTACGACCTGGCGCGTACCGAGAAACCCTCCGCTGCGGCCGTGACCAGCGTGCCGCCGGCGCCCGCAGCAGCACCGCTTAAGCCCGCGCCCGCAGCAGCACCGCCCAAGCCCGCGCCCGCAGCAGCACCGCCCAAGCCGGCGCCGCCTCCGACGCTCGAGCCTGCGCCGCAGCAGCCGCCTCGCGGTTTCGACGATCTGGTACGGCAGGCCAGGAACGCGCGTCAGAATGCGGCTGCATCGGCCGCAGCCGAGCATGCGCCCGAGGTGCTGGCCAAGGCCAACTCGGTGTACGCGGAGGCCGAGAAGGCCGGTTCGAAGAAGGACTACAAGACTGCCTCGGCGCGCTATGAGGAAGCGGTCCGCCATTACGAGAAGGCCTCGGACCAGGGCGATGCAGAAACGATGGCGCGAGCCGACACTGCCCAGCAGCGCATGCTGGCGGTGCGCACGCGTGCCGACCGAGGCTCGCCCGAGTTCGCAGCAGGCCAGCGCGCCGAGGACCAGGCCAGCGCGGCCTACGATCGCGGCGACTATCTGGAAGCCGCCACGGGGTTCCAGAGCGCCGAGGCCGCCTATGCGCGCGCAAGGTCGAGCGATGCGCCGGTGCAGCAGCCAGCAGTGCAGCAGCCGCCGGTGCAGCAACCGGCGACGGCTGTGCAGTCTGCGCCCGCGCCAGCTACCGGACCGAAGTCCCTCGGCGATGCGAGAAAGCGCGCCGACGAGAGGCGGCGGGTGGCCGAGCAGGTCGGCGCACCCGATCACGCGCCGGATGCCTTCCAGGAAGGCGAGAACAAATTCGCCGAGGCCGAGCGGCTGGCGTCAGGGAACGATTCGCGTGCGTCAGTTAGCTACGAGACCGCCGCGGCAGCGTTCGACAAGGCCACGCGTGCGTCGATGGCGGAGACTCAGGCGCAGGCCGACACGGCCCTCGAACGAATGGAAGCGCAGCGAAACCAGGCCGATCCCGACTCCGAGGCCTTTGCCGAGGCCGCCAGGCAGGCCGACCGCGGGCGCTCGCTATACAGGGACGAGGATTACGTGCAGGCCACCAAGGCGTTCCAGGGTGCGGAAGTGAAGTTTCGGGAAGCTACGCGGCGATAAAGCTCGGCCCCACGCCGGCCGCATGGAAAGCGGCCGGCGTGGGCCGGATCAGAGGGGCTTCCAGGAGACGAGAACCTGGGCGTGCAGGAGGTGGATCGAGTCGCTGAAGTCGCCGTCGTCCTTCACGAACAGGTCGTAGAACGGCGCATCGGGTGACACTCCGTCATAGCGATACTCGATGCGTGCGCCCACGTAATCGTTGAACTGCCACGCGGCCGTCGTCGTTACGGACCATTGGGTTGCGGTTCGCTGGCGGAACGCGTCGTCGTAGACTCCGCAGTCGCCACGAAGGTTGAGGCTGCCTTTTTCGAGGAAGGACACCCCGAGATAGACGACGCCGTTGCCGGTGGTCGAGGCATCGACGCGCTCACTGGGATAATCCTGGATCCAGAAATTCGGGTTGTTCTCCGGATCGTCCTCGATGAACGAGACCTTTCTGGTCTTGTCGAACCATACGAGGTTGCCCTCGAGTGCTAGCGAGAAGCGCCCGAACGATCGTGCAATCACGAGGTTCAGGATGAGCTTGTCAGTAGGCTCCGTCGCGAACACTTTCAGCAGCGTGGAATCGAGAGCTTCGTCCACCTGCCCGTAAAAACCTGCGAGGCTGATGTCGGTCTCCAATACTCGCGATCCGATGCTGAAGACGGCGCCCCATTCGTTGTCCGATTCGTGGACGACGTCGTTGAAATCCACAGGAATATTGAGGTCGGGATTCCATGTGATGCACTCGCCGTCTCTGTCCCTGTCCTCTACTGGACAAACGAATCTGTTGCCCTGATACCGCCGGAACTGATCGTACTCGTCGTCCTTGAAAAGGCTGTTGACGGCTGCCAGGGACAGGTTGATGTCCCAGAACGAGACAGCGGCCGAGAAGCCATCGAAGCTGATAGGCTGTTCGAGCCAGGCGCGGGAACGCGTGATGTTGGCATTGCCCCAGGGCTCGAGAACCTCATAGCCGATAGGGCTGGCGAACCGGCCAACCGTCACGACGAACGGCTGCAAGTCCCCGTAGATGTACGCTTCCTGCAGCGTGATCTCCCACTCGCCGCTGGGATCGGTGAAGATCAGGTCCCTGTCACGGTTGCCCGAGTCGCCGGCGACTCTGGCCAGTTGGCCGAAATCGACCTTTGTCGAGTACCCGACCCATTTCCACGCATCCGAGATCTCGGCCTGGATGAGATCGAGATGGAAGCCCGGGGAATCGAAGCTGCTGTACACGCCGAGCTTGGCATTGGCAGAGTCGGGATGCGGGTCGTTGAAGTCTTCACCGAAGGAAACGGCGCCCGCCAGCTTTAGCGACGGGATGAAGCTGCGAGCCCAGGATTCTTCCTCTTCGCTCTCCAAGGCGGTCGCTGGCGCGGGCTCGGCGGGAGGAATCTCAGCGGCCGATTCGGGTTCGGGCTCTGGGGCGCCGGCGCGCACCACGTCCGTCAACGGGGCGTGGAGCGCCGCGATGGACGCCGTCAGAATTGCCGTCAGGAGCAACTTCCTCATCTCGAGCCTCCGGGCATGAGTGTCTAAAGCGGTTCGCAGGCCCGTGCGTACGCGAAAAGGACTCGCGGCGTGACCTGCGCGACCCTAAATGCACCGCAGGCACACCTTAGGCAAGGCGACCACTCACTGTATTGTGCCCAGCGCCATAGATCGTCGGATTACGGCCACTTCGCGCGTACGCTGCTGCGTCTTGTCGATGACAAGAATGTCCTCGGATTCATCGACATCTTTGTGTCCAAGTGCACTCGTGGTTCGATGGTTGTGCTTCACCACCCTAGACACCCCTGTGACTGGATGGTAAGCACCGCCGCGCGGGGCGGCCGTGCCGCCTGTCGAATCCGCCCGAAAACAAGCAGGCCGAGGGTTTTTCGAATGACGAAGTCGTTCTCTGTCCCGTCTATCCTTTCGCACCGAACCGCAGTCGACGGCCATGCACGACGTGCCCGAGCCTGTGATCCGGGATGGGCGCGGCCATGGCTCACGGCGATAGCGATAGTGGCATGTGTCACAAGCGTCGCGATCGCGGTACCGGCTGGCGATTCCTTTGCCGCTATCGACTGCGGTAACGGGACACTGGATCCCGATGAAGCGTGTGACGACGGAATCGGCGAAGGCGAAGGGTTGTGTCTGGACGACTGCAGCGGCATCCAGACCTGCGGCGATGCCAGCGCTCAGGGAACCGAGACCTGTGATGACGGTCCCGGAGAAGGTGAAGGCTTCTGTCTCGATGACTGTAGTGGGGTCCAGACTTGTGGGGATACGCTGCAGCAGGGCACCGAATCCTGCGACGACGGCGCCGGCCAAGGCGAAGGACTGTGTCTGGACGACTGCAGCGGAATCCAGACCTGCGGTGATTCGACAACACAAGGCACCGAGACCTGCGACGACGGTGCCGGAGAGGGCGAAGGGCTTTGCCTGGACGATTGCAGTGGGGTCCAGAGCTGCGGCGACTCCATCGCCCAGGGAACCGAGACCTGCGACGACGGTGCCGGGGAAGGCGATGGTGCTTGTCTGGACGACTGCAGCGCCATCCAGACCTGCGGTGATTCCACCGTCGAGGGTACGGAGACGTGCGATGACGGCGCCGGCGAAGGCCAGGGCCTGTGCCTGGACGATTGCAGCGGGGTTCAGAACTGTGGCGACTCCACAGCCGAAGGCACCGAGACATGCGACGACGGTGCCGGCGAAGGCGAGGGCCTATGCCTGGACGACTGCAGCGGCATCCAGACCTGCGGAGACTCGGCGGCTGAAGGCACCGAAACCTGCGACGACGGTGCCGCCGAAGGGGATGGCCTTTGTCTGAACGATTGCAGCGGCCTCCAGGCCTGCGGAGATGGGCAGCCAGAGGGCACCGAGGAGTGCGACGATGCCAACACCGCCAACACCGACCCGTGCCTGAACAACTGCCAGGCAGCCTCGTGCGGTGACGGCTTCGAATGCAGCGAGGGCAGCTGCATTTCCGGACCCGACGACGCCCCCGAGGAATGTGACGACGGAGCCGGAGAAGGCGAGGGCGCCTGTCTGGACGACTGCAGCGGGATTCAGACCTGCGGCGATTCCACGTCCGAAGGCACCGAAGAATGCGACGACGGCAACACGGACGATACCGACGAATGCGTTCCGAACTGCCAGGCAGCCGAATGCCACGATGGGTTCGTGCAGACCGGCGTCGAGGAGTGCGACGACGGCGACCAGGACAATACGGACGCCTGCGTCGGCGAGTGTCAGGACGCCGAGTGTCATGACGGATTCGTCCAGTCGGGCGTGGAGGCCTGCGACGACGGCAACACTGCCAACAACGATGGATGCGTGCTCGATTGTGTGGTCGCGGCCTGTCACGACGGGTTCGTGTGCACCGATTCCGGCAGCTGTTCGACCGGTCCCGCCGGCGGCGTCGAAGAATGCGACGACGGCGACACGATCAATACCGACGACTGCGTGGCCACGTGCGCAGCCGCAGAGTGCCATGACGGCTTCGTTCAAGACGGGGTCGAAGAGTGCGACGACGGCAACCTCGACAACACGGATGAGTGTGTCGGCACGTGCCAGGATGCGGAATGCCACGACGGTTTCGTCCAGGATGGTGTCGAGCCCTGTGATGACGGCAACGTGTCCAATAACGACACCTGCGTGGGCGACTGCGTGGTCGCTTCCTGCCACGACGGGTTCACGTGCAGTAACGGCGCTTGCACCTCCGGTCCCGCCGGCGGTGTCGAGGAATGCGACGATGGCAACACGGTCAATACCGATGCCTGCGTCGGAACCTGCACCACGGCTGAATGCCACGACGGCTTCGTTCAAGACGGGGTCGAGGAGTGCGACGACGGCAACCTGACCAACACCGACTCGTGCGTCGGCACCTGTCAGGACGCGGAATGCCATGACGGCTTCGTCCAGGCCGGATTCGAGCCCTGCGACGACGGCAATACGGTCAACACCGATGCCTGCGTGGCCAACTGCGTCGTGGCGGCCTGTCACGACGGCTTCGTCCAGGCGGGCGCCGAAGAGTGCGACGACGGCAATACGGTCAACTCCGACGCATGCGTCGGCAACTGCGTCAGCGCCGAATGCAACGACGGCTTCCAATGCACGGACGCAGCGACGTGCACGACCGGGCCGTCGGGCGGCGTCGAGGAGTGCGACGACGGCAACGGTTCCAACACGGACTTCTGCGTAGGCTCGTGCGCGATCGCCGAGTGCCGGGACGGTTTCGTCCGCGACGGTTTCGAAGAGTGCGACGACGGCGACAACCTCAATACCAACGAGTGCACGAATGCCTGCACCGATGCCGAATGCGGCGACGGCGTCACCTGGAGTGGCCAGGAGCAGTGCGACGACGGCAACACGGTCGATTCGGACAGCTGCACGAACGATTGCACCTTGAAGTCGTGCGGCGATGGCGTCGTGGCCGACGTCGGCGAAGCCTGCGACGACGGCAACACCAACAACTCCGACTCATGCGCCAACTGCCAGGTGGCTACGTGCCATGACGGTTTCGTGTGCACCGACGTCGCGACATGCACCACCGGCCCGACGGGCGGCGTCGAAGAGTGTGATGACGGCAATTTGAACAACACCGATGGCTGCGTGGCCACCTGTCAGACCGCCGAGTGCCACGACGGGTTCGTGCGGGCGGGCGTTGAACAGTGCGACGACGGCAACGCCGTCAATACCGACGCTTGCGTCGCCGAGTGTCAGAACGCGGCATGCCATGACGGATTCGTTCGCGCCGGCGTCGAACCGTGTGACGACGGCAATCTTTCCAACAGCGACGCCTGCGTCGGCAACTGCGTGGTAGCCGCATGTCACGATGGTTTCGAGTGCACGGACGTCGCCACATGCACGACCGGTCCGACGGGAGGCATCGAGGAGTGCGACGACGGCAACGTCTCCAATGGCGATGCCTGTGTTGCCACGTGTCAGGATGCAGAATGTCGAGACGGATTCCTCTGTAATAATCCCGCAACTTGCACCACCGGTCCGGACGGCGGAGTCGAGGCCTGCGACGACGGCGACGCGGACAACGGCGACGAATGCACGAACGCATGCGCGATTTTCGGTTGCGGGGATTCGATCGTCGGTCCGGGTGAGGACTGCGACGACGGAAACACGAACAACAACGACTCATGCGTGAGCTGCCAGGCCGCGGAATGTCATGACGGGTTCGTCTGTTCCGACCCGGCCACGTGTACCTCCGGCCCGACAGGCGGCACCGAGGAATGCGACGACGGCGACACGGGCAACAACGACTCCTGTGTGGCCACGTGCGAGGTCGCGGCATGCCATGACGGCTTCGTCTGCACCGATCCCGCTACCTGCACGACCGGTCCTACCGGTGCCGTCGAGGAGTGCGACGACGGGGACACCGCCAACAACGATGCCTGCGTGGCAACGTGCCAGGCCGCAGAGTGTCACGACGGCTTCCTGTGCACCGACGGCGCGACCTGCACGACGGGCCCGACTGGGGGAACAGAAGAGTGCGACGACGGCGACCTCGCGAACAATGATTCGTGTGTCGCGACCTGCCAGGTTGCCGAATGCCACGACGGCTTCGTTTGCACCGATGCACTGACGTGCAGCACCGGCCCGACCGGTGGAACCGAAGAATGCGACGACGGTGACACGGCGAACAACGATTCGTGCGTGGCCACCTGCCAGACGGCCGAATGCCACGACGGCTTCGTCTGTACCGACGGGTCCACGTGCACCACCGGTCCGACCGGAGGCACCGAGGAATGCGACGACGGCGACGCCGCGAACGACGATTCGTGCGTCGCTACCTGCCAGACCGCGGAATGTCACGACGGCTTCCTGTGCACCGACGGCGCCACTTGCACCACTGGTCCCACAGGTGGCATCGAGGAATGCGACGACGGCGACGCGGCCGACAATGATTCGTGCGTAGCGACCTGTCAGGTCGCCGAATGCCACGACGGATTCGTATGCACCGATGCAGCCACTTGCATGACCGGACCGACGGGGGGCATCGAGGAATGCGACGACGGAGATCTGGCCAACGACGACTCCTGCGTGGCCACCTGTCAGACCGCAGAATGCCACGACGGCTTCGTCTGCACGGACGGCAGCTGCACGAGCGGTGCGACCGGCGGGACCGAAGAGTGCGACGACGGGGATTTGGCCAATGACGACTCCTGCGTGGCAGTTTGCCAGACGGCCCAATGTCACGACGGATTCGTATGCACCGACGATTCGACCTGCACGACGGGCCCGACCGGCGGGACCGAGGAGTGCGACGACGGCGATACCGCGAACGACGATTCCTGCGTGGCCACATGTCGGACCGCCCAGTGTCATGACGGGTTCGAGTGCTCGGATCTGGCGACCTGCACGACCGGCCCGACAGGCGGCACTGAGGAGTGCGACGATGGCGACACGGCGAACAACGATCTGTGCGTCGCGACGTGTCAGGACGCCGAATGTCACGACGGCTTCTTGTGTACCGACGAGAGTAGTTGCACCACTGGTCCGACCGGTGGCACCGAAGAGTGCGACGACGGGGACACTGCCAATGACGATTCCTGTGTAGCGACCTGCCAGGTCGCCGAATGCCACGACGGCTTCGTTTGCACGGACGGTTCCTGCACCACCGGTCCGACCGGAGGAACCGAAGAATGCGACGATGGGGATACGGCCAACGACGACTTCTGCGTCGCGACCTGCGAGGATGCCAAATGTCACGACGGCTTCGTGTGCAGTGACGCCGGCACTTGTACGACCGGCCCGACCGGCAGCGTCGAGGAGTGCGACGACGCGGACACCGACGACACCGACTCGTGCGTGGCCACTTGTGCGACCGCCGAGTGCCACGACGGCTTCCTGTGCACGGATGTCGCTACTTGTACGACCGGTCCTACCGGAGGCATCGAGGAATGTGACGACGGCGATGCCAGCAACGACGATTCATGCGTTGCCACGTGCAAGATCGCCGCGTGCCACGACGGTTTCCAGTGTACCGACGGCGCAACCTGCACGACGGGCCCGACTGGCGGCACCGAGGAA
>DASPNH010000200.1:0-12690 GCA_035626675.1 Binatia bacterium | reverse complement strand
GGCATGACGATGCTGGAGACCGAGCCCAGCGAGAGCGCCTCTTTCGGATTCATCAGCTCGCGTTCGTACTTCTGCGAGACCTGGGCCAGGGCCTGGTCGCGCTCCTTGCCCGCCTCTTCGGGCGTTGCGCCGCCTGCGATGGCGGCGTGGTACTTCTTCTGGATGGCGGTCAGCTCATCCTTGTAGACGTACTCGCGCCCGGCCGGTCCCATCACCGCGATACGCGCGGTCGGTAGCGCCAGCACCAGGTCCGCGCCGACGAAGTGCGAATTGTACGCCGCGTACGCGCCGCCGAACGCGTTGCGGATGATCAGCGTGATGCGCGGCGTGCGCACGTCGATGATCGAGTCGAGGAGCTTGCGGCCGGCCAGCACGATGCCGTTGTGCTCCTGCGCGCTGCCAGGCAGGAAGCCGGTGGTGTCCTCGATGAAGATCAGCGGGATGTTGTAGAGATTGCAGAAACGGATGAAGCGAGTGCCCTTGGTCGCCGCCGCGATGTCGATCTGACCGGAGGAGACCGCCGAGTTGTTGCAGACGAAGCCGACCACGTGACCGCCGATGCGGCCGAAGGCGGTGATCATGTTGCGCGCACGCTGCGGCTGGATCTCGAAGTACTCGCCGTGATCGCAGATCTGCTGAAGGTACAGGGTGATGTCCAGAGGCGTGTTGAAGCCCGCCGGTCCCGAGAACGTCTTGCGGAACAGGATGTCCTCCTCGACCGTGAAGCGATCGAGCGAGTCGGAGGTGGGAACGTAGGGCGCGCAGACCTTGTTGCTGTCGGGAAGATAGGAGAGCAGCCGCACCGCCGTGCGAAGCGAGCCGAGCTCGTCGTTGGTGACCAGGTCGACGACGCCGCTCTGCCCGTGCACGCGCGGGCCGCCGAGGTCGTCGGCGCTGATGTCCTCGCCGAGCACGGACTTGACCACGCCCGGGCCGGTCAGGCCGAAGAAGGTGCCCTCGCACTGGATCATGAACGAGCCCTGGCGCGGCAGGTAGGAGCCGCCGCCGGCGTTGAAGCCGAACATGCACATGATGCTCGGCACCAGGCCGCTGATCTTTCGCAGGGCCGTGAAGGCCTCCGAATAGCCGTCCAGGCCGCCGACGCCGGCGGGCACGAAGGCGCCGGCCGAATCGTTCATGCCGATGAGCGGGATGCCGTGCTCGCCGGCCATATAGATGAGGCGGGCCAGCTTGGCGCCGTTGGTCGCATCCATCGACCCGGCGCGCAGGGTGAAGTCGTGCCCGTAGACCGCCACGTCGCGGCCCTTGATCTTGAGGATCCCGGTGACGATGGAGGCGCCGTCCAGGTTCGGTCCCCAGTTGTGCCAGAACAGGTTGGGCTCGGAGTCGGTCAGGACCTTGATCCGCTCCCAGACCGTCATGCGCTGCTTTTCGTGCTGCACCATGACGCGCCGCACGCCGCCCGACGCGAAGGGCTTGGCGATCAGCTCGGCGCCCATGGCCAGGGCGGCGTCGTAGGGGGAGGGGGGGACGTCGACGGCGGGCGCCGGCGTGCCGGCCACCGCCGCCTGTGTGGATACAGCGAGCGCGCCGCTGCGTGCGGACGGTCCCGGTTGCGAGGCCGCGGCAGGCAGCGGGTTCACGAGCGAGTACGGAGATGGTGATGACATCCTGTTACGTTCCGTGGGGTTGGAAGCGCGGGCGATGAGCCCGCGCGGCGATGTTTGGTAGCGGGGGCACGGGAGGAAGTAAATGATCCCGCGTGCCGGTGGGAAGTGACCGTCCCGTGGAGGTCGACGCCGGCCCTCTAGCGACCAGTTCTCTCGACACCGCGCAGACCGGCCAGAAAACTCGACACGTGGAGGCCGCCCAACCACTGGCTATTGCGACTTCGACGAGTATCGCGTGCTGCGGCCGGGCGCGCCGCTCGTGCAGTATCGGCACGACGGAGGTTCTCCGGCGCCGCGGACCTCGACCGACGGCGACAGGCTTCGCAGCGCGTACTTCCACGACATCGTCGAGCGCGACGTTCGTGAACGCGTCGGCGCGCGTTCCAGTCTACCGCCGCGGCAGCTTGCGCAGATGGTCTTCGAGTCGGCAGGCTCCGAGAGGAGTGTGCGGCGCGCAGTAGCGGCCATTGGTCATCGCCACGGACACCGCGGCCCTGTGCCTGGTTGCGTGGGAGCCGCGCCCGAATCACCCTCGCGCACCGTGCGTGGTGCTGCATCTTCCAACGCGCCGATGCCTGACATGGATTTCGCAGGCATCGCCGCTGCACTCGGCCGCTTCGACGCGCGCAGTGCCGAGCGCGGTCGTCGTTATGCCCGCGATGGACACGTGCGCAGGCTCGATGTCGATCGGCAGGGTCGCGGTTTCGGCGCATCCGTGCGTGGCGCCAGCGCCTACCGCTGCGAGTGGGTGAGGCGAGGCCAGCGCTGGAGCAATGCGTGCAACTGCCCGCTGGGTGGCCAGTGCAAGCACGCGTACGCGGCAGCGTGCGCACTACTGGCCTGCACCCTTTCGGCCACCGGAATCGTTCGCACGGCCGAGCCCGCCCGATTCGAGCTTCCGCCGAGACTCGGCGCCGTGCCGCTTCCGCCTTTGCGGGTCGTCGAACTGTCGTTGATGGTCGGCGAGGAGACCTCCGGCGACCGGGCAGTCGAGTTCGGCGAAGGTGACTTCGACCTCGACGCGGCGTTCGCAGCGGCGGCGGCGGACCCGGACGCCTCGCGCGCGCTTCCAACATCGCTGCAGCACGACGGATCGCCGGTTAGTGGCCGCGCCTCAAGCCACCGTCGCCCCGTACGTCCCGATGCCGTCGAGCTGCTGGCGGCTCTGCGCAGCGCGCGGTCGCGACACGATCGCTACAGCTACATTTACGATATCTGCCGCCGTTTCTCTCTGTCCGGCGAGCGCGTGCTGGCCACGGACCTCGCGCTGGAAGACGACGGCGAGGTTCGCTGTGCTCTCCTGGTGGCGCGGCTCTCGCGCCTGGTCGCCCAGCCGCTACCGCCGGAACTCGATGCATTCCGCACTTCGCCATCGGCAGTCGAGAAGCTGCGTGTCCGGTGCGAGCGCCAGCTCCGCGCCCAGGTCGAAGAGTGGGTGGCACCGGCGGCCACGCGCTACGAGAAGCACCTGCGCGTGACGATCGGTATCGCGCATGGAGTCAGCGGCGAGCTCTACTTCGAGCTGTTTCCGCTGCTCACCTCCAAGCGGCTGCGTGACGACCGCCGCAGGCCCGAGCAGCTTCGGTCCCTTCTCGAAGAGACGCGCCAGCGCCCGGATGTCCTCGCTCCGCAGTCCCGTGCGCTCCTGGAATGGCTGTGTACGTTCTTCCTGTCGGCTTCCTGGTGGGCGCGTGAGGAGATTCGCGGCGCCGATCTGGAACGACTGCTGCTCGGCTTCGGACACACTGGCCTGATCACCTGGGAAGCCTCCGAGGATGCCGAGATGCTCGCACGCGGCGGCGTCGAGGCGGGGCAGCCCGCAGTCATGGCGCGCGAGAGCGCGGCCATCGAACCGGACTGCATCGTGGACGGGGACAGCGCCCGTCTTCAGGTGCGGGTTCGTCTCGGCTGCGATCGCACGTGCTCCCTCGATGAGATTCTGTACATTCAGCCGCGCGAGGAACGGGGCGGCCCCTCCTACGCCGTGGCGGCCGGTGCAATCTGGCGCGTCGTTTCGGCACCGCCCGTCGGCGTCGTCGAAGGCTTTCGCGTCCTGCGCAGTCTCGAGCTCGAGCCGGACGAGCGTGTCCCGGTCCTGCGCCAACTGGCACCGGCCAATCCGTCCCTGACCGCGACGCTCGAGCAGCACACGGCGCGCGTCCCGTGTCGAGCCGTGTTCCTTCTCGATGGAGATCCGGAGGAGTTGCTGCGGATCCGCCTGCTCGCCGTGCCACGCGAGCTGAACTGGCAACCCGGCGCAGCGCCGGCCGAGTCCGACCAGTTGCTGTTCGAGTACGGGACCGGTGGAACGTGGATACGGGGCGCCGGCTCGACGTCGCGTCCTCTGCAGTCCGACCTGTCCGTGCAGCTCCGCGAACACGAGATGCAGCCCGACTGGTCGCCGATGGGCGGGACGCTTCCGTCCGCAACCGAAGCGACCGACTGCCCGGCCGGTGACGCGATCGCTGCCGCGAGCGCATGGCTGGTCGAGCCCGACCGCGAATCTTCCGAGCCTGCGGCCGCCTGGCTGCGCGCGCTCTGCCCCGATGCATCGGCGTTCGACGGACATGCATGGCGCACTCCGATCGGACCATCGCGGCTCGAAGCACTCGTCCGCGCCTGGGACGAGCGACCGCCTGCCGCCGCCTTCTTCGCCACGCGGCGGGTCCAGCGCCTTCTTCGCGAACCGAGCCCGACGCCGAAGCTCGACATCCGCGCCAGCGGCAAAGACTGGTTCGCCATCAAGGTGGACTGGCAGCTCGAAGGCGAATCGCTGACCGCCGCCGATGTCGCCGCGATGCTGTCCGGTAGCGGTACGTTCGTGCGCCTGCGAGGAGGATGGATACGCGCGGCAGCTGGCGAAAAGATGCGTGCGACCTTCGAGGCGCTCGCCGAGGTCGGCATCGATGTCGGCGGGGACGAGCAGCGCGTAGGACTGTGGCAGCTGGCCGCGGCCCCGCCGCAGGCGCTTGCGCATCTGGAGAGGCTCGGCGCCGATCCGCAAACCGTTGCCGCCGCGCAGGAGCTGCGTCGCAAGGTCGCCGCATTCGGCGGCCTGCCTCGCGTGCCCGTGCCGCGCACGTTCCGCGGTGAGCTGCGTGCATATCAGCGCGACGGGCTCGACTTTCTGGCGTTCACGTCCTCGCTCGGATCGGGCGCCGTCCTGGCCGATGACATGGGTCTGGGCAAGACCGTGCAGACGCTGGCCTGGCTGGAAGGACTGCGGCTGTCGCGCAAGCTGGAGGGCCCGGTGCTCGTGGTCTGTCCCGCCAGCGTCGTGCACAACTGGCTCGATGAGGCTGCGCGTTTCGTTCCCAAGCTGCGCGCCGTCGTCTTGAGCTCGGGGCGCGATCGCCACGAAATCCTTGCACGCACCGATGTGGACCTGTTCGTGACGAACTACGCGCTGCTGCGACGGGATGCCGAACACTGGAAGGACGTCGAGCTGGGCGCACTGATTCTGGACGAATCGCAGAACATCAAGAATCCGGACGCCGCCGTCACGCGCGTGGTCCGTGCACTGAAGGCGCGCCATCGCCTGGCATTGACGGGCACGCCGCTGGAGAACCGCACGCGCGACGTCTGGAGCATCGTCGAATGCGTCAGCCCCGGATACTTCGGTGCGCGTAAGCGTTTCGAGGAACGATTCGACCGGCCCGACGTCACCGATGGCGAACGGCGACTGCTCTCGGCGCGGTTGCGTCCGATGATGCTGCGCCGCCGCAAGATCGACGTCGCACCCGATCTGCCTCCGCGTACGGAGGAAGCGCTGCGCTGCGAGCTTACGCCCGAGCAGCGCCGCCTCTATCTGGCCACGCTGCGGGCGAGCCGGCGACTCGTCGATGATTTGTCGCAGGAAGGACAGGATGGCGAGAAGGCGCGCATCCAGATCCTGGCCGCGCTGATGAAGCTGCGCCAGATATGCTGCCATCCCGGGCTGATCGATCCCTCGCTCGCCAATGCGGCCTCGTCGAAGTTCGACCTGCTGATGGAGGTGCTCGAGCCGCTGCTCGAGGAAGGTCACAAGGTGCTGGTGTTCTCGCAGTTCGCGCGCTGCATCCATTTGCTGGCTGGTGAGCTGACGAGTCGCAGGATTCGGCACTTCGTGCTGACGGGCGCCACACAGAAGCGCGAGCGCGTGGTGGCCGCTTTCCAGGACAGCGAGGAGCCGGCGGTCTTTCTCATCTCGCTCAAGGCCGGCGGCACCGGCCTCAATCTCACGGCTGCCAGCTACGTCGTGCTGTTCGATCCGTGGTGGAACCCAGCGGTGGAGGCTCAGGCGATCGACCGCACGCACCGGATCGGGCAGACCAGATCGGTGATGGCCTATCGCCTGGTAGCCGCCGATACGATCGAGGAGAAGATCCTCGAGCTGCAGCGCGAGAAGGCCTCGCTGGCGGATGCCGTGGTGGACGACGCAACGTTCGGGCGCAGGCTGGCCAAGGAAGATCTGGCATTCCTGCTGGAAGAGTAGGCCGCCTCGTCGCGACCCTGCACTTGCCTGTCCGCGCGTCCAGGATGGCGGGCGCGGCGGCGTCCCGATGATGCCCGCCTTCGCCGCTGCGCTACTTCGACTTGATCAGATAGCCCCGCAGGATCACCTGGCTGATGTCCAGCACTGCGCTGCTGCTGAGCGTTTCCCGATAGCTGCTGGGGCAGAGCGTCGCTCCCGGCAGCATGCGAAAGCCGCTGGTCATGCTGTGAGTCCCGCGCCAGAGGTCGGTCGCTGCCATGTTGGAATCGATCTGCGCTCCGGTGTGGAAGACGCGATTGAAACTCGGCCTGAGGTAGAGCTGGAAGTAGACGCTGTGATTGGCGAGCAGATCACCTCTCACGCTCCAGTCCACGTCCGTCACGACCAGAGCGTAGCCATCGGGAACGACGAACGCTGCGGGGTTGTTCGATCCGTCCGCGGGCACTTCGACGAAACCGTAGCCGGCGTCAGGGCATTCCGTCGCGCCCGCAGCAGCCGTGTAGTGAAGGACCACGTGCCGTTCCGCCTTCTGAAGAAGGTGCGATTTGCCGGCGTGGGCCGGTGGCGCGGATGCAGTGAGTATCGTCAGGAGCGCTGCGGTCATGACGCTGATCGTGGTGTGATGTCTCATGGGAAAGCTCCCTTGCTGCCATTCTTTTGAGCTGCAACCGGCGAGATCGGCCGCGGCCTCGTCGTTGCATCGATGATTTCGAGTGCGACGGGTCTTGTCCTTGAAATCCGCCTCGTCTGCAATGGCGGGAAATTTGCGACCGATCAGCCCGAGACATCGACGATGCCGCGGATGATCCCGAGCTCGAGCAGGTCCTGAGGACGGATCTTGAGGTCGTTGGCGGTCTCGGCCACTTGATCCGGGCCGCGTTTGAGGAGGGCCGCCGCCGCTTCGGGTGCGATGACGGTAAAGTAGCTGTCGGGCGTCGCCCACAGGTTGCCCGGCGACGCCAGCGCCAGCGCGCCGCCCGAAGTTCCTTCGCCGATGACGAGGCTGGTGATGGGAACCTTCGATTCCGCGACCGCAGCATAGGTCTGCGCGATAGCCGCGCCCACGCCTTGCTCTTCCGCCGCAGGGTCGTTGGCGGCACCGGGCGTATCGATGAGAGTGAGAACGGGAATGCCGAGCTGATCTGCCAGGCGAAGCAGGCGTGTCGCCGTGCGAAATCCGGCTGGACGCGTCGCGGTGCCGCATTGCGCTGCGAAGGCGATGGACCTGCCGTTGCGGCGGCCAAAGCCGCAAATGATGCCGGCGTCGGTGCCGCCGCACCGGTCGCCACGGATCTCCTCGTAGCCGCCGTCGAAGTAGGCATCGAGGTACGCGCGTGCACGGGGCCGCGCCGGGTGGCGCGCATTGAGGACGGCCTGCCAGCCGGTCTGCGGAATCGCTGTCGTCGCGAGTGCACGCGGCGGCTCGGGCGGTTTGGGCTGTCCCTCCTCGGTTCGAAGCATGTGCAGCCAGCGGCCGAGCGCTGCCGCCAGTTGCTCGCGCGGAACGATGGCATCGATCTGGCCATAGGCGAGATGAGCTTCGGCGCTGTAGGCAGCCGGGTTGGCCCCGGCAGGACGCACGCGCGAGCCGGCAAAGCCGATCTGCGCACCAGGCTCGGCGAGAATGATGTCCGCGCCGGCGCCGAAGGTTGCCCAGCCGCCGCCCGTCGTCGGATCGCACGCGACGGAGATTTGCGCGAGGCCCGCGGCGCGCGTCTTCGCGGACTGTTCTGCGATGCGCTGGAGCTGGGCCAGCGCGCGCATGCCTTCCTGGAGGCGGCTGCCGCCGGTTGCGATCAGCGTGATGATGGGAAGGCGGCGCTCGCGTGCAGCCTCGTGTGCGGCTTGTATGAGATCGCCGGTGCGCGCGCCGAGGGAGCCGCCGAGGAAAGCGAATTCGAATGCGATCAGCACGACGGGAAGACCGCCGACCGTTGCAGTACCGGCGGTTACGGATTCGGCTTGTCCGGTGCGAGCGACGGCGGCGGCTCGTGAAACACCATACTCTGGCCAGGCAATCGGATCGCTCGGGGTTTGAGCCACGACCGCAGGTACGCTCGTGAAGGCATCCGCGACGAGCGAGACGGCGTCGCGCGCATTCAGACCGCCGAACATCCCGCGTAATTGGTCAGAGCGAGTCGAGAGAGCAAGCGAGGGCGTTCTGCGGCGTCGATCCGTGGCCGTCTCCCGGTCACCTGCGGCAGAATGAAACGCCGGTCAGTGGCGGTTCGTGGTCACAGCCATTTCGGACGCGTTCGGCATTGCAGAGGAACTGCAACGACGACGATGCTGCAGAACAGCGCGGTCAAGCAAACTTTAGCAGCAGAAAACAGCACGCGGTGCAGGGGATTCATGCCCGTGTCGCGCAACTCGCCATTGGTAACGTATTGAGCCGTGAAGTGCAGCTCGATGACAGAGTAGGCGGCGAGAACCAGCAGCAAACACACAACGAGCCACCGGTGCGAGGAAGCAAGGGCCCAAGCGCCATGGCCCAACGAAATGTAGCCGAGGATGGAAAGAGTCGTGCCCAAGGCTGCTTCTCCGACGCGCTGGTCGCCGAGCACAGGTTCGAGGCCGGGGATATGGTAGACACCGGGTATGACGGCCGACAGCAGCAGGGCAAGCGCCCATCTGTCCAACAAGCCCACCTCGCGTACGTTTTGGTCGTCCACTGAACATTGATGGTCGGTCGTGGTCAGCTGCGAAGATGCTTCGTCTCTCAGCAGCTTGCCGACGACTAGAAACAACATGCCGGAGAAGGCTGGCAGCAACTCCGTTTCCGGCTTCTCAGCGAAGTAGTAGGGAAGTAGGACGGACCAGCTGAGTGCGTAGAGCGATAGGACCGTGAATAACCTGGGAGCCTTCGGGCAGAAAATGTTGGCGATCCAGCCGGCCGCAAGGGCGCAGATCAGGGTCGATGAAGCGGCGATCGCGGAGGCATGCTCGAACAGGATTGCCATGCAGACTCGATCGTACTCGCATTAGCCATGCCCGATCAATGACGAACGGATGGCAAGAGCGGCGCCGGAGCGCTCATTTCGCGCCGAGAACGTGCCGCGAGTCACGTCGGAAGCGATGTGAGCGCGCACGCTGCAGTCGGCTGACGAGATCGCCGCCTACTTGCACATCACCTGCACGCCCGTCCCAGGTCTGCAACGCTTGGTACCGCGGCACTGCTCGGCGAGACTGGCCGGCTTGCCACAATCGTCATACCACCAGATGTCGTTACCTTTGCACCGCTGCTTCGCCTGCTTGTTGGCACACGGGCCTGCCTGCGTTGCAGGTGGCTGAGTGGGCGCCGACTTGACGGGCTTCGCCAGACGCGGTTCGGCGGTGGCAGGGGCCTCCGGGGCGCTGGTACCGGACGATCTGCCAGGAGGCGGCACCGTTTCGACGACGACAGCTGCCTCGGCCGCAGGCGAAGCGGCGGGAACCGGCTTCGCTGCAATCGCCGCCGGCTCCTCGGCCTTCTTGGAGACCTCGGACTCGGCGCGAGGCTCGGCCGGCTTTGGCTCGCGCGCAGGCTGCGCCTCCTCTGCCGCCGGCGCACTCCGCGCAATGACTGCGCGGCAAGTGCCGCCGCTGCACTCCTGGCCCTCCGCACATGCGCGCTCGAACTCCTCGGCCTCGCTGCATCCATCGAACCACCACACTTCCGAACCCTTGCATGCGAGCCGAAGTCGCGACTTGCACAGCGTCAGGGTCAGCGAGCGTGATTGCCCGGCTTGCAGGCGCACCGTCTCTTTCAGCGGACGATACCCGTTCTTTTGAACCTCGATCGCATGGCTGCCCGCGCCGACGTCACGGCGCGTGCCGTCGGCCGTGCCGACCGCCTCGCCGTCGATGAACAGCGACGCACCTGCCGGCCTGCTGCTGATGGTCAGCGCGGCGTCGTCGTCGACATCGGCTGCCGCTGCGCCGGTGGCCGGCTCGGCGTCATCGCCCTTGACGCTTTCGACAATGGGCGGTTCATCCTCAGGCGTGAGCGCCGCCGCGGCGATGGCGGGAGGATCACCGGCATCGCCATGCTCGCCAACCGGCGCGGGCGCAGGCTCACGCGCCGGGATCGCAACAGGGGCCGGCTCGGCGACGCGAGCCGTCGCGGTCTGCGCAACGCTCGTCTCCATTTCGATGCGATCCTCGGTCAGCACCATCCAGATCAGCAGCGGCGCGACCACCGCTGCCGCGGCCAAGGCGCCGAGAATGACCGGCGTCCGCCTGCTTCGCTGCGTCGTCACTTCGGCCGCGGCAGCGCGCTGCGGCCGTGCGGCACTCGCCGCCGCAGCCGCCGCTGCCGGCGCAGCCGTGCGGCCCGCCGTGCTCGCACCGCGTTCCATCGTCTTTGCCTGCTGGTCGCGCTGATACGCCACGACGACGCTGGCGTTGTCCTGCCCGCGGTGATCCTTGGCGATGACGGCCGCGATCAGCTCTCGCGCAGCGTCGGCGGGGTCCTCGCACTTCGCCAGCACCGCAAGCACCTCCGCCTCCGGCAGCGTCAGCACTCCGTCCGTAGCGAGAATGACGCGGTCACTCGGCCGAAGCGTCAACGACTCATTGGGACGGTCGACCAGGTCAGGCGCATCTTTGGTCAGCGCCGAGCGAAGATGATGGCGCTGTGGATCGACCGCGGCCTCTTCCTTGGTGAGTTGTCCATCCTTGACCATTTTCTCGAGCACCGGCTTCATCGAATGGTCTTCGTTCAGCCGTCGAAGCTGCCCGTCTCGCAATAGCCACAACACGGAGTCGCCGACGCTGACCCACTCGACGGTCGTGTCGGTCAGCACTACGGCGACGAGCGTGCTGCCGAGGCCTTCCACATCCGCGTCGCTCGCCTCGCAGGCAGCAAGGGCGCGTGTCGCGGCGGCAACGCCCTCCCTCAGCCGATCCTCGCTGGCGGATGGTGCCGGCGACAGCCATGTCGAGAGGACGCTGCGGACGACGGCATGGCTGGCAATGGCACCGCCAGAATGACCGCCCATGCCGTCGGCGATCACGCACACGAGCGAGCCCGTTTTGCCGCCAATTTCGACGGCGCCGTAGGAATCTTCCTGGTAGTCCCGCTTACCCTGGGTATTGGCGGCTACATACGTCCACATAGTTCGTCTCTCCTGGCGGCCGTCTACTCAGGGCATCCGCCGACCCAGCATTGGGCTCCTTTGGAAGTGTTGCAGCATTGGCCGCCGGCGCAGTCCTGTGCCCGGCGCCCCTGACCACACTCGTATGACCAGATGTCGCCATCCTGGCAGTAATTGCCGTGCTTCTTGCCGGCGCATCTCTGCTCGGTCGATTTTCTCGGCGGTGTCGGGGGAGCCTTCATCAGCCCTGGCTTCGGGGCAGTCTGCGTGGTGGGTGGTGTGGGCGGCACGGGCGGCGGCACCACCACGTCGGCGCATTTACCGTTCGAACAAGTCTGATTCGCACCGCAGCTCTGTTTGGGCTGCGGGGCCTGAGCCCCTCTGCCGTCGAAACAGAACACCTGGTTGCCCACGCACCGTTCGGACACGCACTGCGGCACTTCGACGCACCTGCCATCGCTGCACTGCTGAGTATCGGTGCAGGTCTGCTGCGCCTGCGCGGCCGTGGCACCGTTGCCGTCGACGCAGAAGATCTGCTGGCCGACGCACTTCTTCTGCGCGCATTTGTCGACCGTGACGCACTTGCCGTCGCTGCACGACTCATCGGCCGAGCACGTCTTCTCGGGCTTGCCTGCGGGTCTGCCGTTTTCGTCGACGCAGAACACCTGATTGCCGAGGCACTTCCGATCCGCGCATTTCGGGACCGCGATGCATCTGCCGTCGCTGCACGACTCGTCGGCTGAACACGTCTTCTCCGGCTTGGTGTCTGGTCTGCCGTTCTCGTCGACGCAGAACACCTGCTTTCCCACGCACTTTCGCGTGACGCACGGTCGCGGAGGCGGAACGGTGGTCGGCGGCGGATCGACGGCGACGCACTTGCCTTCCTCGCACCGCTCCTTGCCGGCGCGGCAGGTCTTCTCTGGTCGCGCGCTGGTCACCCCGGCGCTGTCGACACAGTGGATCGCCTCGCCCACGCAGACTCGGCTCTGGCACGGCTTGGGGACGTCGACGCAAGCGCCGTCGAGGCATTGCTGATCGACCTTGCATGTTTCGGCGGGCTCTCTGGCGAGCTTGCCCTCGCTGTCCACGCACAGAACGCGCCGGCCATCGCAGCGCCGAGACTGGCAGGGGTCGAACTCGCGACACTGGCCTTCGCGGCAGACCTGGCCGGCGGCGCAGGCCTGCTCGGGGTCGGCGAACTGCTTGCCGGCCCCATCTATGCAAAAGACGGCGTTGCCCTGGCACGTTCTCTGAGCACATTCGCGCGGCGGATCGACGCATTGGTCGCCCTTGCAGACCTTTCCGGCGGCGCAGCTTTCGGCCACCTCGCCGGCCGCCCCGCAGTCGTCGAACCAGCGCACCGTCGTCCCCTCGCAGCGGCGCTCGGCCTTGGGGCGGCACAGCTTCAGCTCTACCGTCCTGGTCTGGCCTTCCTCCACCTCGACCGTCGTCGTGGCGATGGGGTAGCCGTCCTTGCGCAGCTGGATCTGCACGGCACGCCCGGCCGGCA
>DASPNH010000199.1:0-19033 GCA_035626675.1 Binatia bacterium | reverse complement strand
CGACGTGATCGTGGGCAGCGTCAAGGAAGCGATTCCCGGCGGCAAGGTGACCAAGGGCCAGGTGGTCAAGGCGGTGGTGGTACGCACCAAGCGCGAGACCCGGCGCCCCGACGGCTCCTACATCCGCTTCGACACCAACTCGGCCGTCATCCTGGACAACCAGGGCGAGCCGGTCGGAACCCGCATCTTCGGACCGGTGGCGCGCGAGCTGCGTGCCCGCAAGTTCATGAAGATCATTTCGCTGGCTCCCGAGGTCCTGTAGCAGCCATGGCCAAGCAGAACATCAAGAAGGGCGACACGGTCATCGTCATCGCCGGCCGCGACAAGGGCAAGACCGGCAAGGTCGTGCGCCTGGTGCACGAGGACGGCAAGATCATCATCGAGCGCATCGCCGTGGTGAAGCGTCACAGGAAGCCGCGCGGACAGGAGCCCGGCGGCATCCTGGAGAAGGAGACGCCCATCCACATCTCCAACGTGATGCTGCTCGACCCGGCCACCAACAAGCCCACGCGCGTCGGCCGCAAGATCATCGAGCACGGCGGCAAGCGCCAGAGCGTGCGCGTCGCGCGCGTCTCGGGCGAGACCGTCGACGCGAAGTAGGACGACAGGAAGATGGCAACCGACAAACCGACCCTGCAAAAGCGCTACGAGAGCGAGATCCGTCCCGCTTTGCAGAAGCAGTTCGGGCACAGTTCCGTCATGGCCGTGCCGCGTCTGACCAAGATCGTGCTGAACGTGGGCATGGGCGATGCGGTGCAGAACCCCAAGCTCATCGACGGTGCGGTCGAGGAGCTGGCCAAGATCACCGGGCAGAAGCCGGTGGTCACGCGTGCCCGCAAGGCGATCAGCAACTTCAAGCTGCGCGAGAACATGCCCATCGGCATCGCCGTTACGCTGAGGCGCGAGCGCATGTACGAGTTCCTGGAGCGCCTCATCACCGTCTCGCTGCCGCGCGTGCGCGACTTCCGCGGCCTGCTTCCGCGCGGCTTCGACGGCAACGGCAACTACAGCCTGGGCCTGCGCGAGCAGATCATCTTTCCCGAGATCGACCTGGACAAGGTCGACAAGGTGCACGGGCTCAGCATCACCATCGTCACCACGGCGGCAGACGACGCGCAGGGCCGCGCGCTCCTGACCGCTCTCGGCATGCCGTTCCGGGCGCCGGCCGGTCAGCAGCAGCAGCAACAGCAGGGGTAACAGGCAGTGGCCAAGAAGTCTTTGATCATCAAGTCGCTCCGCAAGCCGAAGTTCGCCGTGCGCGCCTACACCCGCTGCGCACAGTGCGGACGGCCTCGCAGCGTGTACCGGCGTTTCAAGCTGTGCCGCATCTGCGTGCGAAACCTCGCGCGCGAGGGCGCCATTCCCGGCCTCGTCAAGGCGAGCTGGTAGGCGAGGGGAGACGATCATGTCGATGACCGATCCCATCGCCGATCTGCTCACGCGCATCCGCAACGCCTGCCACGGCCGGCGCGACAGCGTGGCGCTGCCCTGGTCGCGCCTGAAGGAAGGCCTTGCGCGGGTGATGCGCGAGGAAGGCTACGTGCGCGATTTCGAGGTGAGCGGCGAAGGCGCCAAGCGCACGCTGACCATCTACATCCGCTACGGCGACAACGGCTCGCCTGTGATGACGGGCATCCGCCGCATCAGCCGGCCCGGACTCCGCCGCTACACTTCGGCCGGCGACGCGCCGCGCGTGCGCGGCGGTCTCGGTGTCAGCATTCTCAGCACCCCGCTCGGCCTGCTGGCCGACCGCGAGGCGCGCCGCCGCGGCGTCGGCGGAGAAATCCTCTGCGAGGTCTGGTGACGTGTCGAGACTAGGCAAAGTACCTCTGGTCGTGCCCAAGGGCGTGACGCTGAAGATCGAGGGCGAGCAGCTGGTGGCCAAGGGGCCGCTCGGCGAGTTGCGCGTGGCCACCGATCCGGCGGTCCCGCTGACCATCGGCGCCGACAACATCCTGGTCGGCCGCAACAGCGAGAGCCGCCACGACCGCTCGCGCCAGGGCCTGGTGCGCCGCATGGTCTCCAACGCCATCGCCGGCGTCAGCACGGGTTTCACGCGCACGCTCGAGATCACCGGCGTCGGCTACCGCGCCGATGCGCGCGGTCAGGAAGTGCACCTGACGCTCGGCTACTCGCACCCGATCGTCTACCAGCTCCCGACCGGGGTGAAGGCATCGGTGGAGAAGCAGACGTCGATCACGGTCTCGGGCGCCAACCGCCAGCTCGTCGGCGAAGTGGCAGCCGGCATCCGCAAGCTGCGTCCGCCCGAGCCGTACAAGGGCAAGGGCGTGCGCTACGGCAACGAGACGATCCAGCGCAAGGCCGGCAAGGCCGGCGCCGCCGGCAAGTAGGCACGAGGCAGTAGGAAGGGAAGGACGATGAGCGTTTCTGAGCTTCGCAAGATTGGCCGCGACAGCCGGCGCAAGCGCGTACGCAAGAAGGTGCTCGGCACCGACCAGCGTCCGCGCGTGTCGGTGTTCCGCTCCAACAAGTACATCTACGTGCAGGTCATCTCCGACGAGAGCGGCCGCACTCTGGCCGCGGCCTCGACGCTGGCGACCAGGCAGGGCAACAAGACCGCTGCCCAGCAGCTCGGCAAGGACATCGCCGAGCGCTGCAAGCAGCTCTCGATCGGCGAGGTCATCTTCGACCGCGGCGGCTATCGCTATCACGGGCGCATCCAGGCCCTGGCCGACGCGGCTCGGGAAGCCGGTCTGAAATTCTGAGGATGAGATCTGGTCCTGCATGTGCGTGCCGGTCGGCGGCGCCTGCATGCGGAGCCTGACCTCGTACATCGGTACAGGAAAGTAAATGGCGCGACGCGATCAACAGCAGGGACAGGGCACCGACAGCGAGTTCAAGGAGCGCGTGGTTCACATCAACCGCGTGGCCAAGGTCGTCAAGGGCGGCCGGCGCTTCAGCTTCAGCGCACTCGTGGTCGTCGGTGACGGCGCGGGACGCGTCGGCTACGGCGTAGGCAAGGCCAAGGAAGTGCCCGAGGCGATTCGCAAGGCCGTCGAGCGTGCCCGCAAGGGCATGGTCCGCGTGCCTCTGGCAGCGGGAACGATTCCTTACGCCGTCGTGGGCGACTTCGGTGCCGGGCAGGTGTTCTTGCGGCCGGCCTCTGCCGGTACCGGCGTCATCGCCGGCGGCGGCATCCGTGCGGTCGTCGAGCTGGCGGGCATCGAGAACGTGCTGACCAAGTGCCTGGGCTCGCACAACCCGCACAACATGGTGAAGGCGACGATGGCGGCGCTCTCGCAGCTCGAAGACCCCAGTTCGATTGCGTCTCGGCGCGGCAAGGAGTTGCGGGAGATGATCCACTGACGTGAGCGTTGTGCCGGTCGCAGGCGAGTCCACGGGCATGTCCCCGGCGGACACGAAGCCGGAGGACCGGACGGTCCGCCGGAGACACGCCCGCGGACTCGCCGGAAGTTGGAAGGTGACGGCTCGCCGCAGACACGCCCGCGGCCGCGCCGGAAAGTACATTGCGACGTCGAGGTGGTCTTCAAGCTGCTCGGCGGTAGGTAGGTAAGAAGAAGTGACGGCTTCGGACAAAATGCTGAAGGTAACGCTCATGGGCAGCTATCGTGGCTGCACCGAAAGGCAGCGTGCCACGCTTCGCGGACTCGGGCTTTCGCGCCGGGGGCGGACCGTGGTTGTTCGTGCGACCGCGCCCGTGCGCGGCATGATCTTCAAGGTCGCGCACCTGGTGAAGGTGGAGGGCTAAGGCGATGCAGCTCGATTCGATGAAGCCCGCACCGGGGTCACGCCAGAAGCGCAAGCGGCTCGGCCGCGGCCCGGGCTCGGGCCTCGGCAAGACCAGCGGCAAGGGACACAAGGGTCAGGGCGCGCGCTCGGGCGGCTCGGTGACTCCCGGCTTCGAAGGCGGCCAGATGCCGCTGGCGCGCCGTCTTCCCAAGTTCGGGTTCAAGAACCCGAGCCGCGTCGAGTACCAGGTCATCAACGTCGGGCTCCTGGCCCAGCGTTTCGATGCCGGCTCGGTGGTCGACGCCGACGCACTGCGCGAGCAGGGCCTGGCCAACCGCGCCAAGCCCATCAAGATCCTCGGCCATGGGAAGCTCGACCGTGCGCTGACCGTGACTGCCGATGCGTTCTCGGCCTCGGCCAAAGAGGCCATCGAGAAGGCCGGCGGCAGCGCACAGATCGCAGAGGCTTCGGCGCCCGCGGCCGAGCAAGGGCAAGAGTAAGAAGTGTACTCGGGGTTCCAGAACCTGCCGCGCATCCCGGAGCTGCGCCGCCGACTCGGCTTCACGCTGGCCATGCTGGCGGTGTACCGTCTCGGCGTTGCCGTGCCGACGCCCGGCATCAACGGCGATGCTCTGGCCGAGTACTTCCGTCAGGCCTCGGCCAGCGTCTTCGGAATGGTCAACCTGTTCTCGGGCGGCGCGCTGGAGCGTTTCTCCATCTTCGCGCTCGGGATCATGCCGTACATCTCGGCCTCCATCATCCTGCAGCTGATGACGATGGTGGTCCCGTATCTGGAACGTCTCTCCAAGGAAGGAGAGCAGGGGCGGCGCCGCATCACGCAGTACACGCGCTACGGCACCGTCGTGCTCGCGTTCGTGCAGGGCTTCTTCATCTCGCTCGGGCTCGAGTCGATCCAGGGGCCGGCCGGCAACTCCGTCGTCTACGATCCGGGCTGGGGCTTCCGCCTGATGTCGATGATCACGCTGACCTCGGGCACGGTCTTCATCATGTGGCTCGGCGAGCAGATCTCCGAGCGCGGCATCGGCAACGGCATCAGCCTGATCATCTTCGCCGGCATCGTGGCCAGCTTCCCGTCGGCCGTGACGCAGACCTTCGAGTACATGCGCCAGGGCGAAATCGGGCCGGTGGTGATGCTGGTGCTGGTCGCACTGATGGTGGCCGTCATCGGCTTCATCATCTTCGTCGAGCGCGGGCAGCGCCGCATTCCCGTACAGTACGCCAAGCGCGTGGTCGGGCGCCGCCTGATGAGCGCGCAGGCCACGCACCTGCCGCTGAAGATCAACATGGCGGGCGTGATCCCGCCGATCTTCGCCTCCTCGCTGCTGATCTTCCCGGGCACCATCGCGCAGTTCGTGCAGCAGCCGCTGTTCCAGCAGGCCGCCGACATGCTCGCGCCGAACTCGCTCGTCTACAACGTCATCTACGTCGCGGCGATCATTTTCTTCGCCTACTTCTACACCGCCGTCACCTTCGACCCGAACAACGTGGCGGAGAACCTCCAGAAGGCCGGCGGCTTCATCCCCGGCATCCGGCCGGGCAAGCGGACGGCCGAATACATCGACCACATCCTGACGCGGCTGACGCTGAGCGGTGCCCTGTACATCTCGCTCGTCTGTGTCCTGCCCGCCATCCTGATCGCGCAGTTCAACGTCCCGTTCTTCTTCGGCGGGACTGCGCTCCTGATCGTGATCGGCGTGGCCATCGACACGGTGGCGCAGATGCAGGCGCACCTGATTCAGCGCAGCTACGAAGGGTTCATGAAGAAAGGAAAGCTCAGGGGGCGCAGGTAAGCCACATGCGGATCGCGCTGGTCGGACCACCCGGTTCCGGCAAAGGGACGCAGGGAGAGCTGCTGGGGCACAGGCTGTCGGTGCCGCACATCTCTTCCGGTGATCTCCTTCGAGACGCGACGCGTGCAGGCACTCCCTGGGGAAGCAAGGCGAAGGATTACATGGATCGCGGTCAACTAGTGCCCGATGAGCTGGTTCTCGAGCTCATCAAGGAGCGGGTCGCCCGTCGCGATTGCGACGGCGGATTCCTGCTCGACGGCTTTCCGCGCAATCCGGACCAGGCCCTGGCGCTGACGCGCGTGCTCAACGGCGCCGGCCTCGACCACGTCATCGCCATCGAGGTTCCCGAGCAGTCGATCGTGGAGCGCCTCTCGGGCCGCCGCACCTGCCGCGGCTGCGGGCGCCTCTACCATCTGACGTTCAATCCGCCGCGCCGCTTCGGGCGCTGCAACGTCTGCAGCAGCGAGCTGTTCGTGCGCGACGACGACCGCGAAGACACGGTGCGCGAGCGCCTGGCGGTCTACCGGCGCCAGACCGAGCCGCTGATGGGATTCTACAGCGATGCCGGGCTGCTTCGCCGCGTGGACGGATCAGGCACGCCCGACCAGGTCACGCGCCGCATCCTGGAAGTCGTCGAGGAATTGCGGTGATCGAGACCAAGACCGACAGTGAGATCGAACGCATGCGCCGTCCCGCCCGCATCACCGGCGAGATCCTGGCCGCGCTGCGCGACAAGGTCCGCCCCGGCGTCACCACCGGCGACCTGGACCGCGAGGCCGAGCGCCTGATCGCCCGCAGCGGTGCGCGCTCGGCGTTCAAGAACTACCGCGTCGGCCCCGTCGTCTTCCCGGCGGTGCTGTGTGCATCGATCAACGACGAGATCGTGCACGGCATTCCCTCGGCCGAGCGCGAACTGGTCGACGGCGACATCGTCGGCCTGGACTTCGGCGTCGAGATCGACGGCTTCTTCGCGGACGCCGCGGTGACGGTGCCGGTGGGCACGATCGACGCCGAATCGAAGCGGCTGCTGGACGTTGCGCAGAAGAGCCTGGAGATCGGCATCGAGCATGCGCGCGAAGGCGAGCGCCTCGGCGACGTCGGCGCGGCGGTGCAGGAGCACGTGGAGTCGGCCGGTTTCTCGGTGGTGCGCGACTTCGTCGGACACGGCATCGGACGCGCGCTGCACGAGGATCCGCAGGTGCCGAACTTCGGCAAGCGCGGGCGCGGCCGTTCGCTGGTGGCCGGCATGGTGCTGGCCATCGAGCCGATGGTCAACGCGGGCAGTCCGCAGGTGATCGTGGACGAGGACGGATGGACGGCGCGCACGGCCGACGGACGTCGCTCGGCGCATTTCGAGCATACGGTGGCCATCACCAGAAAAGGCCCCGAGATCCTTACGAAGGTTTGAAACGATGAAAGTCAGGGCGTCAGTAAAAAAGATGTGTCGCGACTGCAAGGTGATCAGGCGCCAGGGAACGGTGCGCGTGGTCTGCAAGAATCCGCGCCACAAGCAGCGTCAGGGCTGAGCGAGAGCTCGGCAAGCCGGCAAGAGAGCAGGAGAGAAGGTTCATGGCCCGAATTGCAGGAGTCGATCTGCCCCGCAACAAGCGGATGGAAGTCGCCCTTACCTATATCTACGGCATCGGCCGCAGCGCCGCTTTGCGGATCCTCGACATCTCGCGCGTGGATCCGGGCAAGAAGAGCGACGAGCTCACCGACACCGAGATCAACGCCATCCGCGGCGCCATCGACCAGAACTACAAGGTCGAGGGTGATCTGCGCCGCGAAGTGGCCATGAGCATCAAGCGCCTGATGGACCTCGGCTGCTACCGGGGCCTGCGCCACAGAAAGGGCCTCCCGGTACGCGGCCAGCGGACCCACACCAACGCGAGAACCCGGAAGGGCCCAAGAGTGGCGATCGCCGGCAAGAAGAAGGCAACGAAGAAGTAAGGCAACGGAATTCGGGGACAACGGTGTTTCCGGGGACACTCCCCTTTACCGGCTTCGGTAAAGGGGACTGTCCCCAAACCCCGCACGAGCCGCAACGACCTTCGAAGGTCCCGGCTCCACAGCAGCGCAAACGTAGTTCGAAGGAACGAGAGAAGACATGGCAACCAGACAGCAACAGCAGGCCACCGCAGCGGCACGCCGCAAGAAGGCCAAGCGCGTTCCGCCCGAGGGCGTCGCGCACATCCAGGCGACGTTCAACAACACCATGGTCACCATCACCGATCCGGTGGGGAACGTGGTGGCGTGGGCGAGCGCAGGACAGGCCGGCTTCAAGGGCTCGCGCAAGGGGACTCCCTTTGCCGCGCAGCAGGCCGCCGAGAAGGCCGCGCGCACCTCCATCGACATGGGCATGCGCTCGGTGACGGTGCTGGTGAAGGGCCCGGGCGCTGGCCGCGAATCGGCGGTGCGCGCTCTCGGCTCGGCGGGACTTCAGGTCATCACGATCAAGGACGTGACCCCGATCCCGCACAACGGCTGCCGTCCGCCCAAGAAACGGAGGGTATGAGTAGCGGGGGTCTGGTACTGAATCGTGAATCGCCCTGGATTCACGATTCAGTACCTGACCCCGTACCATCCAGACAGCGCAGCGACGGGCGCTGTTCCAGAGAAAACGAGCGTCGCCTTTGACGAATGCAGCGGGCCCCGAGGCTCGCGAAGTAGAAGACAGAAAGGACTATGGCACGTTATACCGATCCAGTTTGCAGGCTCTGTCGCCGTGAGGGGATGAAGCTCTTCCTCAAAGGCGACCGCTGCTACACCGACAAGTGCGCCATCGAGCGCCGCAACTATCCGCCCGGCCAGCACGGCCAGGGACGCCGCCGCAAGGTGTCGGAGTACGCCGTGCAGCTTCGTGAGAAGCAGCGCCTGAAGAGGTGGTACGGCGTCATGGAGAGCCAGTTCCGCCGCTACTTCGAGATGGCCGAGTCCTCTCGCGGAGTCACCGGCGAAGTGCTGCTCAACCTGCTCGAGCGGCGTCTCGACAACATGGTGTACCGTCTGGGCATGGCGGCCTCGCGCGCCGAGGCACGCCAGCTCATCCGCCACCGCCATTTCATGGTCAACGGCCGCCGCGTCGACATCCCGTCCTATCTGGTCCGCGTCGGCGACCAGGTGACGATTGCTGAGCGCAGCCGTGCCAAGGACGTGTTCAAGAAGGCTTTGGAGATTTCCCAGCGCCGCGGCGTGCCCGAGTGGCTGGAGCTGGATGCCGTGGCCTTTACCGGAAAGATCAAGCGCCTGCCCGCCCGCGAAGAGCTGACGATGCCGATCAACGAACGGCTCGTCGTCGAGCTCTACTCGAAGTAGGTCGGACGGATGTACGCACTTCAATCCGGGACGGAGGGATTCACGAATATGTTGGACAACTGGAAGGATCTGATCCGACCCAAGCTCGAGGTTCGCGAGCTCACCGAGACCTATGGCCGCATCGAGCTCGAGCCTTTTGAGCGCGGCTATGGCACCACGGTGGGCAACGCGATCCGTCGCGTGCTGCTGTCCTCGCTCAAGGGCGCGGCCATCACCTCGGCGCGCATCGACGGCGTGCTGCACGAGTTTTCGACCATCGACGGCGTCACCGAAGACGTCACCGACATCGTGCTGAACCTGAAGGAAGTGCGCCTGCACATCCATGAGGGGCAGCGCCACGTCGGCATGATCGAGGCCACGGGCGCCCGCGAGGTCAAGGCCGGCGACATCGACTTCGGGCCGCACGTCAGCGTGCTCAACCCCGACCATCACGTCGCCACCGTCGGCCCCGACGGCACGCTGCGGATGGAGCTGACCGCCAAGCGCGGCAGCGGCTACGTCACTGCCGACCGCAATCGCGAGGAAGACACCCCGGTCGGCACCATCAACCTGGATGCGACGTTCTCGCCGGTGCGCAAGGTCAACTTCACCGTCACCAGCGCGCGCGTCGGCCAGCGCACCGATTACGACAAGCTCATCCTGGAGATCTTCACCGACGGCAGCGTGCGTCCCGACGACGCCGTGGCCGTGGCGGCGCGCATCCTCCAGGACCAGCTGGCGGTCTTCATCAACTTCGACGTCGACGCGCTCGAGGCCGAGGAGACCAAGATCGAGCCGGCCATCGAGCAGCTCAACGACAACCTCTTCCGCTGTGTGGACGAGCTCGACCTGTCGGTCCGCTCGGCCAACTGCCTGCAGAACGCCGACATCAAGTACGTCGGCGAACTGGTGCAGCGCAGCGAGCAGGAGATGCTCAAGACCAAGAACTTCGGCCGCAAGTCGCTGCTGGAGATCAAGGAGGTCCTGGGCGAGATGGGGCTTTCGCTGGGGATGCGCATTCCGAACTTCCCCGAGCGCGAGTCGCTCGATCGCATGCGGATCGAACAGGAAAGGTACTAGGCCATGAGACACATGAAGTCCGGCCGCAAGCTCGGCCGGAACTCGTCGCACCGTGACGCGATGTTCCGCAACATGGTGACCTCGCTGATCATGCACGGCCGCATCCGCACCACCGACGCCAAAGCCAAAGAGCTGCGGCGCTGGGCCGACCGCATGATCACGCTCGGCAAGCAGCAGACCATCGCCGCGCGTCGCCGCGCGCGCGCGTACATCCGCACCGACGAGGCAGTCTTCAAGCTGTTCTCGGAGGTGGCCCCGCGCTTCGCGCAGCGTGCCGGCGGATACACGCGCATCATCAAGCTCGGGCAGCGCATCGGGGACGCGGCTCCGATCTCGCTGGTCGAGCTGACCGAGCTGCCTCCGCCGGTCAAGAAGACCAAGCCTGCAGACGAGAAAGAAGCGGCGGCGAAGCGCTGACGCGGCTGCGCTTCGAGTGAAGCGGGCGCGGCCACGGGCATGTCCCCGGCGGACCAGGCCGGAGGAACCGGAGTGTCCGCCGGAGACACGCCCGCGGCCGCGCCCGGAATTCGCGGCGTGACGTCTCGTCAGGGCGCGCAACGTACCCTTGCGTCGGGGCGCGTCGTGGTTCGTCAGGGCGCGGGTCGATTCGTGCGAGCCGCTCTAACTGCTAAAGACTGAATCCATGAAAGCGCAGCTGCGAGGGCTCATTGCTGGCGCGCTGGCCAAGGCGCACGAGGCCGGGGACCTTGCCAGCGGCGAGGTTCCGGCGTTCGTGGTCGAGGTGCCTCGCGACCTCGAGCACGGCGACCTGGCCAGCAACGTGGCCATGCTGCTGGCGCGTCCCGAGAAGAAGTCGCCGCGCGCACTGGCCGACATCATCGTCCGCCACATCGGCGACGGCGGCGGCGTGCTGGCCAAGGTCGAGCCTGCCGGTCCCGGTTTTCTCAACTTCACGCTCAGCGATGCGGCCTGGCGCCAGCGGCTCCTGGAGATCGTCGAGGCCGGCGATTCCTACGGCACCTGCGAGATCGGCAGCGGGCAGCGCGTCCAGGTCGAGTTCTGCTCGGCCAATCCCACCGGTCCCCTGCACATCGGCCACGGCCGCGGCGCGGTCACCGGCGACGCCATCGCGCGATTGCTCGACGCTGCCGGCTACGAGGTCGATCGCGAGTACTACGTCAACGATGCGGGAGTCCAGATCGAGACGCTGGGGCGCTCGGTGCTGGCGCGGTATCGCGAGCTGTGCGGCTTCGAGGAGCCGTTCCCCGAGGACGGCTATCCCGGCGATTACGTCTTCGACCTGGCGCGCGAGGTGCTCGACCGCGACGGCAGGCGCTGGCTCGAGGTGCCCAAGGACGAGGCCGTCGGCGTGCTGGCGCGCCAGGCTGCCGATCGCCTGCTCGAGAACATCCGCGCCGACCTCGAAGCGTTCGGCGCCCGCATCGACCACTTCACCTCCGAGCTGTCGCTGCGCGACGAGGGCAGGGTGGAAGCCGCCATCGAGGATCTTCGCCGCCGCGGCCACATCTACGAGCAGGACGGCGCGACCTGGATGCGCACGACCGCCTTCGACGACGACAAGGACCGGCCGGTCGTCAAGAGCGACGGCGGCCTGACCTACTTCGCCTGCGACATCGCCTACCACCGCGAGAAGGTGCTCAAAGGCTACGACCGCATCATCAACGTCTGGGGCGCCGATCATCACGGCTACGTCAGCCGCATCCGCGGCTGCCTGCAGGCGCTCGGCCTGGAGCCGGACAAGCTGCGCGTCGTGCTCGTGCAGATGGTCAGCCTCTCGCGCGACGGCGAGCCGGTGCGCATGGGCAAGAGGACCGGCGAGTTCATCCCGCTGCGCGCGGTGGTGGACGAGGTCGGCAACGACCTGGCGCGCTTCTTCTTCCTGTCGCGCAAGTCGGACGCGCACCTGGATTTCGACCTCGAACTGGCGCGCCGGCAGACCGCCGAGAACCCGGTCTTCTACGTGCAGTACGCGCATACCCGCATCGCCGGGATTTTCCGTCAGGCCGCCGAGCGCGGCATCGACAGTCCCGAGCCGTCCATCGATGCGGTCCTGGCCCTGTCGCATCCCGACGAGATCGCGCTCATCAAGATCCTGGCCGAGTTTCCCGAGATCGTCGCCGGCGCGGCCGAGGCCCTGGAGCCGCATCGCGTGATCTTCTACGCGCAGAAGGTGGCGGGCGATTTCCACCGCTTCTACGCCAAGCACCGCTGCGTCAGCGACGACGGGGCGCTGACGGCGGCGCGCCTGCTGCTGGTGGGCGCGGTGGGTCAGGTGATCGGGCGCGCGCTGCGCCTGGTCGGCATCGCGGCGCCCGAACGGATGTAGGCCAGGAGGCCTGCCGCATGAGGTCGTCCTCCGTGCGCCGGTTCGCTGAAGCTGCGAGACCCGGCGATGGGAGGAACGACGTCGCCCGCTACGGGCAGTCCAGGACCTGGTCGGAAACGGCTTCGACTGCCACGTTCAGCACGACCAGCGCGTCGGACGCGCGGATCCCGTTCTGACCGAGCACGTCGCACACCGAGCTCGCGCACGAAACCAGCCCTACCGAAGCACGCAGAACGAACGACGCATCGGTGGCGGTATATTCGCCATCGGCGTCCGGATCCCCGCATCCCGGGGGCGGCGGAATCGTATGGGTCGTGCAAGTCGTACTGGTGGATGTCCCGCTGCTGCTCGGCACCGGAAACCCGTCGCACTGGATCCGGCCGACGTGCCCGCTGCCGCCGTCGCCGATCTCGATGCCGTCGCGATCAAGAACCGAGGTCGCGACGACGTCGAAATCCGTCTCCGTTGCCGGCTTGTCGCCGAGCAGGCGGAAGTAGCAGTGCGCCCACGCATAGTGTGCGTGTTTTGCGGCCGGATGAGGCGGCGTCGCCATCGAGGAGAACGATACGGCAGGGTCGTAGGACGTCGAGAGTGCCGGCGCGCTGGCCTCCGGCTCCAGCGGCGCATTGAGCCGAGCCACAGACATGGGCGCGGCGTCGGACGTTGCGTCCTGCGTCACCTGACATGGCGTCTGGCGCCGGTCGCTGAAGACCGCCTCGATCCGGTCCTGGCCCTGCACCGCCGTGAAGCTGGTGGCGAAGCCGCTCAGACCCTCACAGTCGAGCGTATCGTCGATGACGACAGGATCGCCGTCCAGGTCGGAATAGTCGAGCAGGACCGTCACTCCGCCGATGTCGCCACTGACTCGCAGGCCGAACTTGACGCGACAGAGCATGCCCTCCTCGGGCGTCGTCGTCGACGTGATCTGCAGATCGGAGGCCGGCGATGCGTCGTAGGACAGACAGCACGTCGTGAGCAGCACGGCCTGAAGTCCTCGCGCGACACGGGAAGGGCGTAAGGGTCGCTTCATGCGGCGAGTCAACCCCTGAGCCCGCGCTGAAACAACCCACCTACGTGTGAGCTCGGCCGAGCGGCGGCCGCAGTGCCGAATGCACGGCCCGGCCGAGCGCGACGGCGGCGAACACGACCAGGGAGACGGCCACGTCCGTCGGCCCCAGCGGCAGGTCGAACCGGTATGCACAGGCAAAGCCGACGAAAGCCGACAGCGCTCCCGCGCCGGCCGCAACGGCAGTGAACGCGCCCATATGCCTGGTCAGCAGGCGCGCCGTCAGCGGCGGGATCACCAGGAATCCGAACGTCAGAAGCGGCCCCGCCGTCATGACGCCGAACGAAATGGTCAGGCCGATCAGCAGGTACAGCAGTGCGTCCCACGCCGCCACGCGCTTGCCCAGCACGCGCGCCATCTCGCGGTCGAAGGACACCAGAAGGAGGTCCCGCCGGAACGCGACCAGCAGCGCCAGGACGATGAGGAACACTCCTGCCAGCTCGAGAGCGCCGGCGCCTGTGGTCGTGACCACGTCGCCCTTGAGCAGGTTGGCCATCTCGGCCTCTCCGTGAGGATCGGCCACGACGAACAGGATCCCGGCGGCGGCCGCCGCCGCGTACGTGACGCCGATGCGCGAATCGATGGTCTCGCGTCCGAGCCTTTCGAGCGCGGCCAGCGCCAGCAGCCCGAGCATCGTAAAGCCGAACGCTCCGGCAGCGGCCACGATCCGCTCCTGCGCGGTGCCGTGCACGTGCAGCCCGAGCGCGCTGCCGACCAGGAACGCGAAGGCCACGCCGGCCGCCGAAAGCTGCGGCAGCGCCACGCCCAGGAAGATCATGCGACGAAGCACGAAGTAGACGCCCACCATCGGGCACATCACCCCGAGCAGCATGCTGGCCACGAGCGCGTTTCGCAGCAGGAAATCCGCCGCGAGCATCTCGGAGACGACGCCCATCACGGCTGCACCTGCGCATCGGCGACGGATGAAGTCATGACGCGGCCGTCCTGGACCTGGACGATGCTGCGGATGAACCGGCGCATGCGGCCGTGATGATGGCTGACGAGCAGGATCGTCATGCCCTGCTCGCGATTGAGCGTCTCGAGAATGCCCAGCACGGCATCTTCGGAGCCGGAGTCCAGGCCGGCCGTGGGCTCGTCCAGAAGCAGCACCTCGGGCTCGACTGCCAGCGCACGGGCGATCAATACCCGCTGCTTCTGGCCCCCTGACATCGTCGCGAACGGCTCGTGCGCCACGGCCAGCATGCCGACGCGCTCCAGGCTTTCGCGCGTACGCTGCAGTGCTGCCTCATCGACGCGCGACAAAGCAGGAACACGGGCGGTCGCAGCCATCAGCACGACGTCGTAGGCGGTGAGCGGGAAGGCCGGGTCGAGCCGCTCGCGCTGTGGCACGTAGCCGGGAGGGTGCAGGCGGCGATCGAAACCGTACAGGAGTCGGCCCGTGCGCAGACGAACCAGTCCGAGCAGCGCGCGAAGAAGCGTGGTCTTGCCCGCACCGTTGGGACCGACGATGCCGATGACGTCGCCGCGTGCGACGTCGATATCCACGTCGCTCAGCACGATCCGGCCCGAGTAGCCGAAGCTCGCGTGTTCCATGCGGAGCAGGCTCACGCTCATTTCGGGCGCCTCTCCAGCGCGGTCACGATGCTGGCGATCATCTCCTCGAGCAGCTCCGTGTATGCGTTGGCGCCGTCGCCGTCCGGCATCGTCGATAGCGAAACGAGCGTGGCTCCCGAGCTCTGCGCGACGAAGTCTGGGTTGCGTCGCTCGCGGTACGACTCGACCACGACCAGAGCCACGCCTTGGGCGCGCATCGTCGCAACCAGGCCCGTCAGATGCGCTGGCGGCGGAGCGATGCCCGGCTTGGGTTCGAGCGTCCCTGCCACCACCAGGCCGAAGCGGGCGGCGAAGTAGTCGAGCCCGTTGTGGTAGGTGACGATGCGCGTTCCCTTCCACGGAGCGAGCCTGGCCTGCCAAGCGGACAGCCGTGCATCGAGATCGGTTTGGAAACTCTTCAGCCGCGCCGAGTGCTCCCCGCAGCGGCTGTGGTCGGCGGCGCAGAGTCCCGCAGCGATGTTGGCTGCCACCTGCCGGGCCGCGACCGGATCCAGCATGAAGTGCGGATTTCCCTGCGGATGAACGTCGCCCATGGCGCGGTCCAGGCTGGCTGGAACATCCCGAAGGGTCAGCCCAGTGGCTGCGGCCACGTATCCGGGCGCTCCAGGAACGATCCTGGCATTGCGCGCGTTCTGCACCAGCGGCGCCAGCCAGCCCGACTCCAGGGATGCGCCGCCTTCGACCAGCACGTCGGCACGATTGAGTGTGCTGACGAAGCTCGGACGCGGATCGACGAAGTGCGGATCCTCGCCGGCGCGCGCCAGAGACGTGACCGCGACGGCGTCGCCGCCGACGGCGCGCACGATGGCGGCCAGGTCCGGCGTCGTCGCGACCACGCGCGGCCGGTCCGCAGGCGATGCATCGGCCGGTGCCAGCGCGAGCAGCAACGTCAGCAGCGGCCCCCTGGCGAGCCTTGCAAGGAGCGAGTTCGTCTTTGCGATCGTCACGCCGCGCACGATCAGAACCGGTGCGCTGCGTGTGCGCCGAGCAGGAACTCGGTCTGCAGCCACAGCGAGTGGTCGCTCTCCAGAGCCGCGCTGTGGTCGTAGTTGTACTGCAGGCGCACTTTGGAGAACTCGGTGGGATGAAACGTGAGGTTCGGCGAGATCCGCACGCGGCGCGCCGTGCTCTCATCGGATGGAGATGCGCCATGGTCGCCGTCGACCCACTCGCCGCGCAGTGCGGTGACCCAGCGCCGTGCGGGCCCGTAGACGATCTGCGAGTACACGCCGTAATCCTCGAGCGTCTGGCGCGGCAGGCCGAGGTCCACGACCTGCCCGGCTTCGTATCGGCGCACCATCGCCTCGGTCTGCCAGGCGAGAAAGGGAAAGCCGCCGTCGTGCGAGACCGGCTTCCACTTCCAGTACAGGTCGAAGCCGTAGATCTGCGTGTCGGTGTCATGGCCGCTGGCGTTGGGCCCGAAGGCGCCCGAGACACCGGCCAGCACCGTGTGCTCGTCACCGACTTCGAAGGAGGAAGCCAGGCGCGGAACGTACAGGAGATCGCCTGCCGAGTGCGGATCGCCCACGTCGGCATCGCGTCCGAACAGCGCCTCCTCGTTGCGGAAGCTGTAGGCCTTGCCGCCTTCGCTGTTGTGCACGGCCAGGGCCAGCTCGGCGTAGAACGGCGTCGGCAGCAGGTAGGAGAGGCGCGCGCCCGGATTGCGAAGGCCTTCGGGTCCGAGCACGCGCCCGGCGATCAGCGGCACGTCGACGAAGTCCCACGCATGCGGATGCTGCTGGTTGACGCGTCCGAACTCGGCCAGGAACTGTCCTGCCTTCAGCTGCAGGTTCCACGGCAGCGACGTCGTGACCAGGAAAAGCTCCTCGAGCTCGACTTCGGTCTGGTTGTGCTCGTCGAGGTGGAAGACGATCGAGGCCGCGGCGCGGAAGTAGGGATCGACGGCTCCCTCGAGAACCAGCTCCTCGCTGGGAAGCGAGAAGCCGCGGCGTATCGGATCGTGATCGCCGAGCTGGATGCGGGTGGGATCGCGACGCGTGGACCAGCCAGCATCGACGATCCCCACCAGCGAGAGATTGAGGTAGCCGCGCGACCCGGACAGCAGCGGGATCGGCTGGCTCGGCGACCACGGTGCGGAGGCCGGCTGCACCGTCGCCGGCCAAGCGGATGCCGCCTGCACCGTCGCCGGCGAAGCAGATGCCGGCTGCACCGTCGCCGGCGAAGCGGATGCCGGCTGCACCGTCGCCGGCGAAGCGGAGGCCGGCTGCACCGTCGCCGGCGATGCGGGGTCGCCAGACGCGCTGCCGGCGGCTCGCGCCGCCCCTTCGGTATCTTCGGTGTTGCGCAACGTCTCGATGAGCTCATCCTGCGTGCGCACCTTGTGCTCGAGCTGCAGGATGCGCTGCTCCATCGAGCGCATCGCTCGCAGTAGCTCTTGGTTGGTCTGGGCCGCTGCCTCAAGCGGCGTCGTCATCGTGAGCGTGAAGGCGGTCAACGCTGGCGCGCCCCACCGTCCTCGAAAGGCTGGTTGCATGAGATACGTCCTGTGGCTCGATCCGTGGGCGATACGCCACGGACGTCCGGCAACAGGACCGGTCCGCGGCGCTCAGACGAAGATCGGCAGGAACACCGGAGGAGCCCGTCCCAGTACGAGCGGGGAGGGGCAGTGCGCTCGGGCCACTTCGTCGGCGATGTCGACGGCGGCGAAGTGCAGGGCGGGAGCCACGAGCACGATGGCAACGGGCACGGCAAGCGGGACCTGCGAGGCGACGACGCAGGCCGAGCACTGGTTGCCGCCATTTTCGGCGGGCTCGTCATGGTGATGTGCCGACAGCGCCAGCGGGACGGCGCACAGCAGCGCCAGCGCCAGGGCGGCGATCCGCCGGACACCACGCTGTCGAAGATCCTGCAGCACGGCGGAGCTATAGGCCCGGCCTCGCAAACGAGTCAAGGAAACGGGGCCGCGGCCCTGTGCCAGCCCGGCGTCGAAGGCCCGCCAAAGCATTCTGCGCGAGCGGCAACCGATGCGTGGAAATGATACGTAGGAACGGTTTCCCGACTCGAAGCGGCGGCGGCGCGGCAGGGGCATCGATGGCGACCAGGCGAACCAGACAGCAGCTCCAATTCACCGGCTTCGAGATGGCGATGCTGGCCGTCAGCTTCGTGGTGACGGCAACTTGCGTCTTCTTCCTCGGGTTCTACGTCGGCAAGAAGAACGCCGCCCTGCATGCGCCCCAGGAAGACCGCGTCGCTCGCATTCCCGTCGACGATTTTTCCAAGTACGCGCGACCGGCCACGCCGGCCGCCGCCGAGCCGGCCGCAGCCGGCGACGACAAGAAGGCCGCCGACGATGAGGCCGATGCCAAGGCGATGATCGTCGCCAAGGCCGAGCAGCCCAAGGCCGAGGCCGCGCCCGACGCCGACAAGCGCCGCCCCAAGAGAGGCGAAGCCGACAGCCCCAGCGCCGACGACGCGGCCGACGACCAGGACGTGGCCGCTGCCGTCACCGCGCGGGCGGCAAAGAATCCGCAGGCAGCGGCCGAAGCCGATGCGGAGGATGGCGAAGGCGAGGATGCCGAAGAAGAGCCCGCCCGCGGCACGCCCGGCTACACCGTCCAGGTGCTCGCCACGCGCAAGGAGGCCGATGCCGAAGCGTTGATCAAGAAGCTGAAGTCGCGCGGCTACGAGGCCTACGTCAAGCGCGTCAGCGACGGCCAGACCTCATGGTACCGCGTGCGCGTGGGCCGCTACGGCGGCTTCGGCGACGCCCGCGCCATGGCCGACCGCTGCCGTCGCGAGCTGGGCCTGGAGCAGGCCTTCGTCAGCACGGAGTAATCAGGAGGCAGGCGAGCGAGGCGGCTCGCTGGAAACCATCCACTCGCGGTTCGCTGCTGGACTGGCTCACGCGCGTTGCTGAAGAAAAAGGTGCCTGCCCGCTCTTTACGTTGCGCCATGAAACAGGCCGAGCTCTTCTCCGCATCGCCGTCTCTGCCGCCGGGCTTCGACTACTGCAGCGACTTCCTGACGATCGACGAGGAAGCGGACCTGCTCGCCGCCTTCGCGCAGCTTCCGTTTCGCGAGGCGCAGTACAAGCAGTTCACGGCCAGGCGCCGCATCGTCAGCTTCGGCGGCAGCTACGACTTCAGCGCCAACGAGCTCGTGCCGGCCGGTCCGATTCCTGGGCTGCTCCAGCCGCTGCGCCGGCGCATCTCGCAGTGGGCCGGCATT
>DASPNH010000198.1:0-3626 GCA_035626675.1 Binatia bacterium | reverse complement strand
ATGAACAACAGGATATAGGCGGTGGCCGGGAGCTGGAAGATCGTGCTCGCCCAGCGTGCCGCCTCATAGGTCGGATCGCCGGCGATCATCGCGAAGAAGCGCTGATGAAACGCGGCCAGCGCCATCGCCGCCGCAGCGGCGCCGGCAAGCGCCGCTCCTGCCCGGCGCCGCTCGGATGCGAGCATCGGCGCCAGCCCCATGCCTGCGCACACGAACACGAAGAACAGGATGAACGGCGTTCCGGTGCGCTGGAGGTGCGCGGCCCATCCCGCCATCGATACGGCCAATCCGATCGCCACGACGATCGCGGCGCCCATCGGTTGTCGGGCGCGCTGCGCCAGCGGCCGCAGCAGCGGCCACAGCACGTACAGCTCGAACAGCATCGGAACGAAGTACAGCTGCGCGTCGGCCGAGCCGTTGACCAGCAGCGAGACGACGCGGCCCGGCCGAGCAACCAGCGCCGGATCGGTGTAGATCGCGGTGACGATACTCCACACGACGTACGCCGGCAGCAGCCGCAGCGCGCGCCGGCGCACGAAGTCCAGATACGCCGCCCATCCGCCGAAGGGCTCGCGGTAGCGCAGCGACATCGCCGCCGCCGACATCGCAAGGAACATCGGCGCGCCGACGATGCACGCAAGGTGCAGGAGGATCACCGGCCACGTCTCTGCGTGAAGCAGCGCCAGCGGCTCGAGCATGGTCCAGCTCATGTGCAGGCCGATGACCGCCACGATGGCGAGCCCGCGCAGGACGTCGATGCTCTGCACGCGCACGCCGCTGCCGGCGATCCTGTCCTCGATGCTGGCGATGCCCTCGATGCCGGCGATCGGTGCGCCAGAGCCCGTGCCGCCCTGCGCCGCCACGACCTCGTCGCGCCCGTGGCTGTGGAGGCCGCCGGACATGCGGCTCAGCTTTGCTCGGGCTTGCGTGCCAGCGCCAGCACCTTGGCTCCCATGCCGACGATCATCCCGGCCTGCAGGACGATCTCCATCGGTATGCGCATCCACAACGGAAGCCGGTAGCGGCCGAGATAGACGTTGCCGCTGCGGATGCCGACGGTCTCGAAGCCGGCGTGTTCGATGATCCGGCGCAGCGTGTGCGGGTTGAAGTAGTAGACGTGCGGCTGCACGTAGAGCCGCTCCTGGAAGAAATGCGAGCCCGGAAGGCCGAGGCGGATGTACTGGTCCAGGATCACCGTCATCAGGCAATGCTGGTTGGGCACGACGACGTACAGGACGCCGCCGGGTTCGAGCAGCTCGTAGGCGCGGCGCAGGGAAGCCAACGGATCGATGGTGTGCTCGAGCATGTCGAGCATCGTCACCGCATCGAAGCTTTCCGGCTCCCACGCATACGTGTTGAAGTCGCCGACGCCGAGCGTGATGCCGAACTCTTCCCTGGCCTTGCGCGCGCTCTCGTCGCAGATGTCGACGCCATTGGGCTCCCAGCCGAAGTCGCGGCTGGCCAGGTACAGAAAGATGCCGGTTCCTGGCCCGACGTCGAGCAGGCGGCCGGGAGTGCGGTGCATCCCCATCCACGTCAGGCCGTTGCGGAACGACTCGATGACGGGATCGTCCTGGAAGTCGCGGTGGCAGTTGCGGAAGAAGTCGGCGACCTCGGGCAGAAGATCGCTCTCGTAGGCGAGGCGCTCGATCTCGGCCTTCTCCTCGGCGGTCGGCATCGGTTCGACGAAGACCAGGCCGCACACTTCGCACTCGACCACGCGGCGATAGCCCTGATCGTGGAACAGCCGATGCGAGCGGCTGCCGCACAGGTTGCAAGCGATGGCGTCACTCACTGCAGCTCTCCGCGCGGCGGGGTGACCGGCGCCGCGGCGACCTTGGCTCCGGCCCGCAGCGACCACAGAAGGCGCGCCTCCTCGATGCCGAGCACGCCGAGCGCCGCGGCGGCAGCGAGGTAGGTGAGGATCGAGAGCGTCACCAGCGGTGTTCCCGACAGCCCGCTCAGGCGCGAGACGATGACGGCGATGAGCACGGCCATGATTCCGCGCACGGCCGGCACGAGAGCCGCGCGAACGTAGGGTCTGGTGGAGGGCAGCATGGCCAGCGACACCTGCGATGCCGCACTGGTGGCCAGCATGGCGGCAGCCGCTCCGATAGCGCCGTAGGAGCGGATCATCAAGACGCTGACAGGAAGGTTGAGCAGCGCGAACACCAGCGTGTTGCGCGACAGCGCCTTCTCCCCGTGCGTGGCGACCAGCAGGTTCAGGATCACCGTGCCGGTGGCGCTGAGCAGCGCCATGAAGGACAGGAGCGACAGGACCGGCCCGGCCTCGGCGAACGAGGGCCCGAACAGCAGATGCATGATGCCGCGGCCCGAGACCGCGCAGATCACCACGGGCAGCCCCGTGATCGCCACGAGATAGCGGCTCGAGCGCGCTGCCGTGCGCAGCAGGGCCGGCGACTCGCGACTGTGCAGGTCGGCCATCATCGGGTAGACGCTGATCATCAGCGCCTCCGGCAGCAGCGTGAAGGCCTCGGTCACGCGCGAGGCGGCGCCGAGCAGACCCACGTCGACCGGGCCGCGCATCGACATGAGCAGGATCTGCCCTGCCCGAAGGCTCAGCGTCATCGCGAAGGCGTTGACCATCAGCGGCCATACCCCCGCGGCCATCAGCCGCCAGCGGGCCGGGTCGAAGCTGAGTCCGGGCCGGACGCGGCCGCGCATCGCCGAGGCGATCACCACGAAGGTCAGAAGGTTGGCAGCCGACATCGCCGCGAAGATCGCCACCAGCCCCGCACCGCTCCAGACGGCCACGACCACGCCGGCGGCGAGCATGGTCGCGCGAAACGCGGCCTGCAGGAACAGCGTGCCGATCTCGAGGCGCGAGCGCTGCCATGCGCGATAGGCGCCGCCGAGCGCAGTCGGCAGATTCAGCGCCGCCACCGCCATCAGGCCCGGCGGCGTCTGATGCCCGGATGCAGGACCGACAAAGGCAACGGCGATGGCCGCCGACACCAGCGCCATCATCAGCTTGAGCGCAAGACCCGCGCGCAGCAGCTCGTCACGGCCCTCGGGGTCCTGGCTCATCATGCGAACCAGGACGGTGTCGATGCTGTAGTCGGAAACGATCTGGAAGAAGGCGAGATAGGCGATGATGAACGCGTAGACGCCGAACGCGGCGGGCTCGAGCGAGCGCGCCAGGTAGAGCAGGATCAGGACAGGCAGGACCTTGTCCACCACCTGCGTGAGCAGCCCGTACCAGGCACGGCGCGCGACGTCGCGCGCCGCGTGCGGCGATGCTTCGGACTCGCCGCTGCTCATCGATGCCGTCGGATCGAGGCCATTCCTGCTTTCACCTGCGCCGCGTCGAAACGCTCGAGCTCCGGACCGGATTCCATCCCGTCGGCGAGCTCGAAGCCGGACCAGCTCTCGATGCCCGCTGCGCTCGCAAGGGCGGGAGTTGTGATGGAGACGATGGCACTTGCAAACGGCCGAACGCGAGGGTCGCCGTTCTCCATCAGGTCGCGTGCGCGCCCGGCGTGGGGCTGCAGGAACGGGCGCAGGGACGCGGCATCGAAGTCGCCTGCCCAGCGGTGCTGCGCCGCCACGAAGACCTGCTCGACGATGTCCATGGCGCCGATCGACTCGCTCTTCAGCCGCTCGTC
>DASPNH010000197.1:0-46083 GCA_035626675.1 Binatia bacterium | reverse complement strand
CGAACCAGCCGCCTCGTAGCCGCAGGGATGGCCGCCCTGCTGACACCGGCCGTAGCCGCAGCCCAGGTCTGCGTCGATCCGGCCGGCAACGGCTGCGAGACGACCATCCAGGCCGGCATCGATGCCGCCGCTGCCGGCCAGACCGTCACTGTCGCACCGGGACGGTACCAAGAGCTGGTGACCATACCGGCAGCCAAGGCCGGCCTGAGGCTGAACGCCTCCGGCGCAATCCTCGACAACACCGTTCAGGGCAACGAGGAAATCGCCGCCATCCAGGTACTGGCCAACGACGTGACCATCGCCGGGCTGCGCATCCGCAACGGCGACACCGGAATCATCGTCGGTGACGACGACCTCATCATTCCGAGCGGATTGACGCTTCGCGGAGTCGCCGTCGAAGCCACGGCCTACACGTGCGTGGAGATCCACGGAGCCGACGATGTCGCCATCGACGGCAGCACGTTCGCGTCGTGCCGCAGAAGGGCCATCGACGCATCCAGCGGCCCGGATTTCGAAGGCTCCGACGGCGTTGCTGTCACCAAGAGCACGTTCCGCATCTGCGGCAGTGGCTGCATCGAGATCGACGGCGACGATGCAATCGTGAGCGCAAACAAGATCCAGCAGTCGGTGGGCGACGGCATCGCCGTCAACGGCAACGACGCCAGGGTCGAGAAGAACAAGGTGGCGAGCGGCAACGGCGGCATCGACGTGCGCGGCGCCTCTCCCTCGATCGTCAAGAACAAGGTCACGTATGCCATCGGCACTGCCATCGAGGCCGGTTGCGACGCGGCGTGTGCGGCCGGCGAGGGCGTCGTCGGCAACAAGGTGAAGTACACCGGCGACGACGACAACGGGTTCTTCATCCGAGGCGACGAGGCCGGTCTGATAGTGGAGAAGAACTCCGTCGACAGCGCGATGGGCGACGGCTTTTTTGTTTTCGGCACCGGCGTCGTCCTGACCGTGAACAAGGCGACCAACAACGGCGGCGACACGTTCGAGAGCGGTTTCGACATCCTCGGCTCCGACCATGTTCTGACCGGCAATACGGCCTCGGGCAACGCCAACGACGGCTTCCACGTCCGCGGCGACGGTCACGTCCTGACCGACAACGAGTCCTCGGGCAACTACGGCGACGGCTTCGACGTGGACGACTACAACAGCGAGCCTTCCCCGGTCGACATCACGCTCAGCGGGAATACCGCCACGGACAACGTCGGCCACGGCTTCGCGCTGGCGACGGATCCGGGCAACCTCGACCCGATCGACGTCACCTACACGGGCAACGCGGCCGACGGCAATCGCGCCAGCTTCTGCGACAGCGCCACGGCGGGGGCTCCTACCGACGGCGGCGGCAACTCGTTCACGATCGTCGCCGCAGGTCCGTGCGAGGTCGACCGGGACTGAGGCCGGGCTCGGGTTCAGCACATCGGCACGACCGCGGCTGCCGCCGTCTTCGGGCGGTACGCCTGCGCGACGCAGTCCACTTTCAGTCGACCGGTGCGCGCAGCCAGTGCGTTTCGTCGCGGGGCGTTCACGACATGGTCGGGAACGTATCGGAGTGGTTTGCCCACTGGGGCGATTGCAACGACGTCATGTGCGGCCCCGTCAGCACGCACAGACGGCTGGCGGTACGCACCGGCGCTCGCGGCCGCGTACGATCGTCTGGCCGCTATGCGCCAGTCGGGAACAATTGGTCGACCACGGTATCGACCTTGGACTCGGTAGATTCATAGATTCGCGTGGTCAGGGCGAAGCCGGCCTTGGGTGCATCGTAGAGGGCATTGCCCGACCGACCGGCCTTCGCGATAGACGACGATCGTGGCGTCCGACATGTAAGGCTCGAAGTCCCACGACCAGCGGGCGTAATAGGTCGCAAGCAGTGGGCCGCTTCGGGAGCCGTACCGGGCGGCATCGCTCTCGCGCACCGCCCCCTTCCATCAGAGCGAAACGTGACATACGCAGGCGCTGCGTCTGGCCAGCACGTTGCTCTCATGTCCAATCGTCTCCCGACCCGTCCGCTGGCAAGCTTGATACCCCCCGCTGTCATCACGTCGCTGCTGTTCACCCTTCTTGCGACTGCGATTGAGCCGTGGGCGCAGGCGCATGCCTGCGAGTCGCCGGGCAACGTGCCCGCTTCGGTCGATCGCAGGAACGAGCGTGAGGTCGCAGCCGCGCTGAAGAAGAACGGCGGCCCATCCCGGCTTGGGCCGCGCGCCCTGCCCCCGGAGATCGCCGGCCAGTGGCAGCTGGTTGCTGGCGACAGCGAGATTCTCTCCGTGCACGCGGCGCTGCTGCCTACGGGCAAGGTCCTGTACATGGCCGGCTCGGGCAACGACCACAATTATCGTTCAGGCATCAACGAGGCGCGCCTCTTCGATCCGCACACGCAGGCGGTATCGGGATGGCCGGATTTTCCTGGCGCAAGGATTCCTGCCGGCGATCCGCCCACGCTGCACGACAACGACGTCTTCTGCGCCGGCCACAGCCACCTGCCCGATGGGCGCCTGCTCGTCGTCGGCGGAAACCTCGAGTATCCGACCGGCTGGGTGCACCGCACGCCCGGAGTTGCCGCCGACCTGTTGCACGGTGCGGGCGAATTCGACCATCCGCTTCCCTACGACAATCCGGAGGTCGAGCGCCCGGCCTGTCACGGCTTTCTGGGCCTGCGAGATTCCTTTCTGTTCGATGCGGCAACCAGCGCGTGGACGCGCGGCCCCAAGATGACGCGAGGGCGCTGGTATCCGACCACGCTGGCACTGCGCGATGGCCGCGTGCTGGCCATCAACGGTTTCGACGACGTTGGGCGTACGGGCTGCCGTGCCGTCGGCAATCGCACCGTCGAGCTGTTCGATCCGCAAAGCGAGAGCTGGGGCGCTCCCATCTATTACCCGCCAGCCTGGCCCGACGATCGCTATCCCTATCTGCACCTGCTGCCTAGCGGGCAGGTGTTCTATGCCGGACCATCAGCCGCCACGCGCGCCTTCGAGCCGGAAACACTGACGACCGTTGGAAGCGTCTACGCGGCATCGCGCGGCTACCGCGATTACGGCAGCTCCACTCTGCTGCCGCTGCGACCGCAGCAGGCCTACCGGGCACGCGTGCTCAACGCCGGCGGCGTGCAGCTGTTCGGCCAGGTTCCGACCCAGGCTGCGGAGATCATCGACCTGTCACAGCCCGCGCCCGCCTGGCAGAGCGCCGCGCCCATGCTGTATGCACGCGTGGATGCGCCGAGCGTCCTGCTGCCCGACGGCAAGCTGCTGGTCATCGGCGGCAGCGCCATTCGCGAGACGATGGGCCAGGGAGTCCTGGAAGCCGAGACGTTCGATCCCGATGCCAACTCGTGGGCATCGGCGGGATCTTCATCGGTGGAGCGGCACTACCACTCGGTGGCCCTGCTGCTGCCCGATGCCACGGTGTGGGTAAGCGGCGGCAACCCTCGCCGTTCTTCCGATGTCGGTCCCGATCCCGACGTCGCCACCGGTCCCTGCAGTGCCGGCGAGCCGTGCCATCCCGATCCATTCGACGGCCACGGCAACAACGAGCTGCGCATGGAGATCTACAGCCCGGCCTATCTCTTTGCCGGCCCGCGGCCGCAGATCGCATCGGCCGATGAGTCGGCGGCCTACGGCGGCATTCTGACGGTGACGATGACGACCGCTCAGGAAGCGGCATCGGTCGATCATGCGGTCCTGGTGCGTCTTGGCTCGAGCACGCACGCGCGCAACATGGATCAGCGTCTGGTCGAGCTGGTTGCCGTTGCGCGCCCGGGCGCGGCGGGGACGACACTGAGTTTTGCCGCACCACCGCATGCCGCGCTGGCGCCACCGGGCTACTACATGCTGTTCCTGCTGAGCGCGCAGGGCGTGCCCTCGACGGCGCGCTTCGTGCGCCTGCGCAGTGCGAGCGATTGCGATGCCTTCGCCGACCTTGACGGCGACGGCATCGGCGACGCATGCGACGACGCCGACTCGGCGATCACCATCGACCGCGTCTCGCTTGCGATGCGGGACGCTGCCGCCGTGGGCCGCGTGCGTGTGGCGGGAATCGCAGCGGGCCCTCTCGACACCAGCGCAGGCCTGGCCATTCGCGTCCAGGACGGCATGACCCTGGACGTCGCAGCCGCACTGTCACCGCAGGAGTGCGCTCCGTGCGGCCACAGCTGCCGGCGCTGCCGGAGCGAGAACGGAGCCGTGCGGGTCAAGCTGCGCACCGACGCTGGTGGCACGCGATTCGTCGCAAGGATGCAGGACGTTGCCGTATCGCCGATCTCCGGCGCCAGGATCTACGTTACGCTGACGACGGCGCCTGCGCTGGCCGTGCAAGGCATCGACGCTCGCGGCCAGAGCGAAGAGTGCACGCTTCGCTCCCAGGCCGTGACCTGTCGCTGAACGACCGCTGAACAACGCCTCGAATCGTCGGCAACCTGGTGCTTCGCGAATCAGCCCAGCGCAGGCCGCTCGCAGCTCTGCCACGCGCGCTCCGAGCGCACGCAGGACTCAGGCCAGCTGAGCCAGGGACAGCCGCGCCGGCAGGAGCTCGCGCGTCAGCGGATGGAGCATGAGACGGAGCGTCTCGAGAGTGACGGCGCCCAGGATGGCTTCATCACCCGCTTCACCCAGGATGACCGGCGAGGTGGCCGAGCGGCCCAGCAGCTCGAAGCGGCATTCGGAGATCCCTCGACGGATCGTCGTTCCATCGGCAAGCACGAACTCCTCGGTGGCCGAAGGTGTCAGACCGAGGCTTTGCCAGACGCCTTGGGGAAGCACGGAGTAGATGGCACCGGAGTCGACGATCAGTCGCACGCGCTGCTCCTCGTCACCGGCCCCTGCGGCCCGGACCGTTGCCACGACGTACGTCATGCCCATGAGCGAGCAATTAGCATGACGCCGAGCTGGTGGCATCCGGTCGTTCCCTGTTCATGACAGACGCGTCATTGGCCCGCTCTCGATAACCCGCGGGCAACCCGCACGAGCGCGGTGCGCGGCTGCCGCTGTTGACCGCCTGGCCTGCCAACACTAAGTCGGCGCTCCTGCCTCGAGCTGCGAGGCCCGAATCCGCGATGCACGACGCCACCGTCACGCCCAGCCGTCCCTCGTTCTCCGAGCTCGTACGAAGCGGCTGCGAGGAATACGTGCTGCAAGGGATCGGGCTGCCGATGGCGGCCTACGTCTTCCATGCCGTCAAGCTGGCGCTGGTCGTCGCCGCGTGGATGTACTTCTGCAGCTTCACGCCGGGACTCGGCTCACCGTGGGAGATCGGCTCGTGGTGGGACGAAGGCGTCGCGTTTCAGAAGGCGTTTCTGTGGGGATGCCTGGTCGAGGTGCTCGGTTTCGGCTGCATGAGCGGACCGCTCGGCTTTCGCGTCATGCCGCCGTTCACCGCGTTCCTGCACTTCCTTCGCCCGGGAACCACCAAGCTTCCGCCGTGGCCGAGCCTGCCGCTCTTCGGCGGTCATACGCGCACCTGGCTCGACGTGGCCCTGTACGCAGCGTTCGTAGCATCGCTGCTGCGCGCACTGGTCTCGCCCGCCATCGATGCGAGCGTACTGGTGCCGCTGCTGGTCCTGCTGCCGCTGTGCGCGCTTTGCGACAGGACCATCGTGCTGGCCGCGCGCTTCGAGCATCACTTCTCGATGATCGTCTGCTTCGCGCTTGCGGGGAACTGGATCGCCGCCTGCAAGGCAGTGCAGCTTGCCGTGTGGTTCTGGGCCGGCGTCTCCAAGCTGACGGTGGCGTTCGGCTACGTGATCCCGGTGATGTCCGCCAACAATCCGTTCCTGCGCAGCCCGTCGCTGCGCCGAAGGATGTTCGTCGACTACCCGGGCGACTTGACGCCCTCGACGCTCGGCAAGATCATGGCGCACGCAGGAACGTTCCTGGAGTTCGCTGCGCCCATCACGCTGCTGTTCGTCACCGAGCCGGGACCGCTTCAGGCGCTCGGGATCTTCTTCGTGTTCATGCTGCACGGCTTCATCCTGAGCAACGTTCCGGCCGGCGCCGTCTTCGAGTGGAACGTGCTGAGCATCTACGCGGCGCTGTTCCTGTTCGTCGGCCATCCGCAGGTCCGCATCGCCGAGATCGGCTCCTTCCCGCTGAGCCTCTATCTGGCGATCATCCTGGTGGCGGTGCCGCTCCTTGGCAGCTTCGTGCCCAAACGCGTCTCGTTCCTGCTGGCGATGCGCTACTACGCCGGCAACTGGGCCTGGAGCGCGTGGATGTTTCGCGGCGACAGCCAAAAGAAGCTCGACGTGCTCAGGCGCGCGGCGCCGCTGCTGAAGCAGCAGCTCGAGCAGTACTCGCCTGCCGATGCCGCCGGCATGGACTCGCGCGGCACCGCGTTCCGCTCCCTGCATCTTCAGGGCCGTGCCCTTGGCCTGCTGCTTCCTCGCGTGCTCGGCGGACGGCCCTTCGAGGAGTACCGCTACTACGACGGCGAGATCATCGCGGCCTCGGTGCTCGGCTGGAACTTCGGCGAGGGACACCTGTCGGGCGAGAAGCTGCTGGCGGCCGTGCAGTCGCAGTGCGGCTTCGAGGAAGGCGAGCTGCGCGTGCTGACGGTCGAGTCGCAGCCGCTGTTCGGCTCGGCGCTCGAATGGCACATCTACGACGCCCGCGGCGGCCACCTCGAGGGCGGGCACGTCACCCTCGCGGAGCTCGAGCGGCGGGCGCCGTGGGACTACGGCGTCTGAGGCTGCGACTCAGCGCTTGGCCTTGAACTGCTGGCCCTCGTCGGTGACGACCTCGCTCAGCGTGACGCTGAAGCAGGTTCCGTTGCCGTGCAAGCCGGCGCAGAGCTGGCGGGCATGCCTGTTTCAAGGGCCCGCGCAGCCGCTGTCAGCGACCACGACATCGGTCGCGGCCGCAGCATCTCCATTTCGGTATTCCGGATGGCAATAGGAATCGCCCCGCGCGGCTGTTTAGTCCTGGGCCAGGTTCCTACCCCTCCATAAGATGCTGCGGTGACGCTCCGCGTATGGGGCGTCGGCGAGCCGATCATGCCAGGACTTCTGACTCTTCTGTGGACCATCAGCCCGCGCGAGCTGCGTTCGCATCCTGCGCGGGTGGCTCTCGTCATCGGATCGGTGGCCACCGGCGTCGCGCTGCTGACGGCGATGCGGGTAGCCACCGACAGCATCGTCGCCGGCTACATGGCCGACCTGGGGCGCCTGGCCGGCAAGGCCGAGCTTCAGGTGACGATCGGAACGGGCGAGGCAGGCTTTTCCGAGGACGTGCTGCAGACGGTCCGCGCCGTGCCGCAGGTTCGGCAGGCCGCCGCGCTGGTACGCGGTGCCATCACGTTCGCGGATCGGCCTGAGGAGACGTTCGAGCTCTTCGGCGTGGACGTCATGCAGAAAGACGTCCTGGACCTCTACGGCGTCGAGGTGCTGTCGCGGACCGCCGACGACTTCACGATCGTCAACGATCCGCGCGCCGTCTTTTTTCCCGAGCCCGTGGCGCGAGCGCGCGGCCTCACGTTGGAAAGCACCGTCGTGCTCACCGGAGTCGACGGAACACACGAATACACGGTGCGCGGCATCTTCGCGCCCAAGGGTCTCCCAGAGGCGTTCGGCGGCAAGGTGCTGTCGATGTATCTGCCGGCTGCGCAGCCGGTGGCGGGCAAGCGCGGAGACCTCGACGTATCGCTGATCGACCAGATCGACGTACGTATCGCCGACGGCGTGTCGCTGGACGGCGCCAAAGCCGCTCTCGAGCACGCTCTCCCCGACGGTCTGGTCGTCGCCGAACCGGCGCAGCGCCGCATTCTCGGCGGCCAGGTGGTCGAAGGTCTGCGCGCAACCCTCGTTGGCATGAGCACGATGGCGTTGCTGGCCTCGATCTTCATCGTGTACGCGTCGATGACCACGATGGTGCGACAGAGAACCGTACACATGGCGACGCTACTGACCCTGGGCGCGCAGGCCTCTACGCTCGTGCGAACCATGATCGCGGAGGCCGCCATCCTTGGCGCGATCGGATCTGTGGTCGGTGTTGCCATCGGTCTGCTGCTTGCGGACTTCGTCGTCACCGACGTCGCCTCGGGCATGAGCTTGAACTACTCCATCGCATTCGACAGCCCGGCTCGGACCCTCGACCCGTTCGTACTCTTCGTCGTGCATCCTCTCGGTGGCATGGTCACGGCAGCCGCTTCCGCACTGCTGCCCGCACGGGCACTGTACAGACTCGATCCGCTGGTTCTGCAACGCGGTACGGCTGCAGCCGCAGTCACCTCGCTTCCGCTGCTTCCCATACTCGCGATCGGCCTGACCTCCATCGTCCTCGGTGGCGTCGGCATCTGGCACGGGATCCGTACCGTGTCTTCGCTGTGGTGTACGCTCGGCGGAGTAGCGACGATCATCGGCAGCGTGCTGGCGCTGGCGCCGCTGCTTCCATGGTTGTGGAAAGCGTCCAGGGTACCGCTCTCGAGGCTCGGCGGCGTCACCGCACAGCTGGCTGCGGAGAACCTGCGGCGTAGTAGCGATCGCAGCCTCGTCACCGCATGTGCCGTGGCGCTGTCCATCGCCGTCGCGATCGGAGCGAGCAGCCTGGTCGTGAGCTTCCGGTCCTCGGTTGCCCAATGGTACGGCTTTTCCGGCGATGCACTGGTCTCGGCTCGCGCCAGCGGCGGCGGATGGCTGCCGGCGCCCGTAAGCGGCGAGATCGCATCCTCCCTGGCAGGATTGACCTCGGTGGACAGCGTCGACGTCCTGCGCGTAGCTCAGGGTCAGCTGTTTCGCGGTCAGAGGATCGCCGTCGCGGCGCTCAGCCACGGGATGCTCGACAGTGCAATACGGCTGGCGCCGCGGCAGCCGGCAGGGGGCGTCGAAACTGCCGCCCGACGGATCACCGATGGCAGCGGCGCCGCAGTTTCCGAGAACTTCGTTCGACATTTCGACGTTCAGGTCGGCGATCGAATCGACCTGTCGACTCCCACCGGTCCGCTGACGCTGCCGGTGGTTGCCGTCGTCTCGGACTACACGTCCGACAAAGGGTCCGTCGTCATTTCCCGCCAGCTCTACCAGAGGCGATGGAACGATTCGCTGGTCACCTACTATTCCATTCGGCTGGAACAGGATGCCGACATCGACCAGCTGCGAAAGGAGGTAGCACGCGTCGTCGGAACGACCCATGCGCTTTCGGTTCTGGAGACGCGCGAGATGATCGCGCGCGTCGACAAGCTCATCGGGCAGGCCTTTGCCGACATCGATACGATCAAGCTATTGGTCATTTTCCTGGCCGTCGTCGGCATCGGAGACCTCATGGCCTCCTACGTCCTGGACCGCCGCCGGGAAATGGCTCTGCTTCGTCTGGCAGGCGCCTTCGACTCGACGATCACCAAGACGATGGCCGTCGAAGCGGCCTGCATCGGGATTGCGGCGGCGCTGCTCGGGATGGCGATCGGGGCGGTATCGGCATGGGTGTGGGTGAGCTTCAACTATCCGATCATCGTCGGATATGTGCTCGTGCCGCATTTCGCCTGGGATAGCGCGGCGATCTGTCTCGTGCTAGCCGTTGCGTCGGCCGCTCTGGCGGGAGTGGCGGCCGCACGCTTCGCGCTTCTGCAGCCTGCCCTGGAAGGCGTGCGATATGAGTAGACGACGATGCCAGCGCACCAACGGCAACGACCTCCGGCATGAAGAGCGAGCAAAACGTCCGCATTCTCGGTATCGGCTCTTGCCTGCCACAGCGCGTGGTCGACAACGCCGAGATCGAACGCTTGACCGGCATTCCAGCCGCTCACGTCGCGGAGTTGTTCGAGATCCAGGAGCGTCGTTGGGTTCGCAAGCCCGACTCGGCCGAGCCTGCCGCCGGTCAATCCTGCAGCGATCTCGCAGCGAGTGCAGCACGCGCGGCCGTCGCTGACGCCGGCCTTTCCCTGGACGACATCGACCTGCTGATCGCCGTCACCACGACGCCCGACTACATCAATCCGACCTTCGACCATGTCGTCGCCACCAAGCTGGGGCTCAAAGGCGCCCTCGCCTTCAGCGTGCATGCACCATGCACTGGCCTTTTCCGCGGCAGCATGCTCGCCGAGAGCATGCTGCGCAGCGGGCGCGCCAAGACGGCGCTGGTCGTCGCGGCCGACACCATCTCGCCGTTTTTTCAGTTTGGCGAAACCGTCCCTCGCGATCACCGCATGAGCACGGCCTTGTACGCTGACGGTGCCGGGGCATGGGTCATGGGAGGTCCTGGCGGTGGGGGAGCAGAGGTGCTCGGTATTCATCTCACGTCCAACGCGTCCGAGGACGTACCGGGAATCCTGTTCCGCGGACTGATGTCCGAAACGCCGCCATCATCGGAGCAGATGAGAACGCTTGGCTATCTCGGATACCACGACTTTCGGCGAGTGCTGCGCAAGGGCGGAGAACTTGCGGCCCATGCCGCGCGAGTGGTCATGGAGGAGGCGGGTGTTGCCCAGCGTGACGTCAGATTCTTCGTGACGCACCAGGCAACGGGGAACCTTCACCGGATCGCCGCATCGCATGGCCTGCCCGCGGAGCGTCTGCCCGTGAACATCCACAAAGTAGGGAACACGATATCGGCGTCGATCCTGATCCTGCTGGACGAGATCAAGCGTGCCGGACGTCTGGACGGCGGAGATCTGCTGATCCTCCACACCGCAGAGAGCTCGAGCTGGAGCTACGCCGGCATGGCGCTGCGCTGGTAGGACGCACGGCTCACGCCGCGTTGCTGTTCAACGAAATATCCTCGGTCACCTGACCGTCGCTCATCCGTACGATCCGATCACAGAAAGATCCCCACACCGGATCGTGCGTCACGACCAGGGTCGTGACGTGGACCTGCTCGTTGATGTCACGCAGGAGTTCGATGATCTGCCGGCCGTTGACCGAGTCGAGGTTGCCCGTGGGCTCATCGGCCAGGATGACGGAGGGAGAGATGGCAAGAGCACGAGCGATGGCGACCCGCTGCATCTCGCCACCGGACAGATCCGTGGCCTGGTGGGCGCGCCGGTGCGTCATCTGAACCAGCTCGAGAGAGCGCTGGACGCGGTCGCGCTCCTCGGCCGCCCCAACTCCGTCCAGACGAAGCGGCAGCGCCACGTTCTCTTCGGCCGTCAGGTAAGGCAGCAGGTTGAAGAATTGAAAGACGATCCCGATCTCACGCCGGCGCAGCACGGACAACTCGTCACTGCTCATGGTCGAGACCAACCGGTCGCCGAGTCGGACGGTGCCGGCGTCGGGAGAAAGAAGGCCCGCAGCAAGATGCAGGACCGTGCTCTTGCCCGATCCGCTCGGACCCATGATCGCGCACATCTGTCCGGCGGGGACCTCCAGGCTCATGCCACGCAGGGCATGGACGCGCGTCGTCCCCTCGCCGAAGCTCTTGTGGACGTCGCTCAGATGGATCGAACGGGAGCGCACTTCAGGACTGGCGGATCAGCCGCCTCTCGATCATGTCGAGCCAGCCCAGGTCCGCGCGGACTCTCATCTCGGCTCCATCCATGATGATGGCCGTGGCGTTGGAGTCGGCTCCGGATTTTTCCAGGCGCCGGCGGCGGCGGGTGATGTGGGCCAGCCGGGTCAGGTAGATGCGGCGCTGCTGGACGATGAGAGGATAGACCCGATCGATGTCCCCGGTGCCCAGGAACAGGAGCTTGAGGACGAGCTCGTCACGCAGGGGAGTCGCACCATCTTCGACGGGCTGGAGAAGCCAGTCATCCAGGTTTTGCCGTCCTTTCTCCGTGATCCGGTAGACTTTGCGATTGGGACGGCCGTGCTGGATCTCGTCGGCGACCGTCAATTCTCCGGCGCGTTCCAGGATGTCCAGGATGCGGTAGAGCCTTCCATAGTTGAGAGACCAGAACTCGTCGGCGATCGATTCGCACTCGCCTTTGAGCTTGTAGCCATGGACGCCGTCCGCCTTGGTGGAGACGAGGCCGAGAACTGCGTACCGGAGATTGCCTGCCGACATATTGTCACTCTCCCGGGTGGGATGCAGGGATAGAAACACGATGGGCCGGCATGGGTCAACAGCAGCGTGAAGGGCGGGCCGGGATAATGTTTCGTTTGGAATGATCGAGCGCCTGGTGGGGCGCTGGCCGTGCTCACGGATCGTGCGCGCTCCATCTTTCGTAGCCGAGAAGGCCCAGGAGACGAGTGTGACCATCGCAACACGCTCAGTGAGGCATCTCGGTTTTCGGCAACGCCCGCGAAGCCAAGGCGCCCTCCCGTGTGCCTGCTTCGTCTCGGATCCCGGCGCCGGCTGGTTCTACCGCAATCGGCGGCCACCCTCCGCTATGTCGTAGACTCTACGTTCTGCCGGAGAGCAGTCGCCTCCCGGCTTTCGGGCCTCGACGATCGCAGTCTCGTAAGTCGCTGAAATCGCGCGACCTTAGGTGCTTCACGCGAGCCCGCTCGGGCTGGCATGCCGCTTGAAATTCCCTGGGTCGACACGAGCTGCATGCGGCTCGCAATGCCACCAACGGGAGCTGCCACCATGAACGTTCGCAAGACCCTGTCCGCCGCCCTGGCTGTCACCTTCCTGGCCACCACCGCCGTCGCCGGCGAGGTCGGCCATTACAACCCAGGGGTTCTCAACATCCGCGACCTGCTGGTGCCCGAGCCGGGATTCTACGCCGCGCTCTACAACCACTACTACACCTCCGGCCGCCTCAACGACGGCGACGGCGACCCGATCGATTCCATCCACGTCCCCGGGCCTGCAGGCCCGGGCTTGCATCTCGACGTGGACGTCGAGCTCGACATCTACGCCGCCGTGCCCACGCTGATCTGGGTCTCGGACTGGAGATTCCTGGGCGCACGCTACGGCGCCTACATCGCACCGACCCTGGCCAACTCGAGCATCAATGCCGCGCTGTCGACGCAGAACGGCTTTGCACGCGATGCGGACAACGACAGCTTCGCCTTCGGCGACATCCTGGTGCAGCCGCTGTGGCTCGGCTGGTCGCTGCCGAACCTGGAAGCCGCCTTCGGTTACGGCTTCTACGCGCCCACCGGCAAGTACGACGTGGACACGGTCACGCTGCCCCACGGCGCGATCATCCGCGCCGAATCCGATGACAACATCGGCTACGGCTTCTGGACCCATCAGCTTCAGGCTGCCGGCGCCTGGTATCCCTGGACCGACAAACGCACGGCCGTGGTGCTGGGCACTACCTATGAGATTCACCACGACAAGGACGGGTTCGACGTCACGCCCGGCCATGACCTGACGCTGAACTGGGGCATCAGCCAGTACCTTCCCCTGACCCAAAGCCGCAATGTCGTCGCCGAGCTCGGCATTGCCGGTTACGACTCCTGGCAGGTCACCGAAGATGCAGGCGACGACGCGACCAGCGAGGTCCAGGACTCGGTGCATGCCGCCGGATTTCAGGCCGGCCTGATCCAGGTGCCATGGGGCGTCAGCGTCAATTTCCACTACTTCTACGAGTTCGCCGCTGACGACCGTTTCCAGGGCCACGTGCTTGGTTTGAACCTGGCCAAGAAGTTCTGACTCGGACGCAACCACCGCGCACCCAAGCGACGCGCAAGCGCAGTCGCACCTGACACGACCGATTACCGACAAAGGGCAATGCCGCACGGAGCGAGCATCGCCGAAGGAGTATTCCCATGACCAGGACCTCGAAATTCACCGCCACCGCGGTGGCAACTTTGTTCGTCTTCACTACTGCTGCACAGGCGCAGCCACGAGGCGGCGGCGGCATCCGCGGCGGCGGCGGACTCTCGCGCAGCGGCGGCGGCTTCCATCGCGATAGCGCCGGCGGCGCGTTCCAGCGCAGCGGGTCCGGGCCCGGCGCCTCGTCGGATCGTGGCGGAGCGGCACAAGGCGGACGCTTCTCCGGGCGTGGACCTGGAGGAGGAAGTGGCCCTGCATCACGGGGCGCCGCCCCAGGGCGTTCGAATGGCCAAGGCCCGGCCAGCGCCTCGAGCAGGAACGGCGGACCCGGCGCCGAGACGCGCAAGCCCGGGAATTCTGCGGCATCCTCCAGGCAGCAAAGCGGCCTTACTGCTGCATCCAGGTCGCAGGGTGGCTCCGCCGCTGCTTCGAAACCGGCCGGAACGACGCGGACGAACAGCGCCTCTGCATCGACGCGCAACGCCAACACCGCCTCCAGGCAGGCCGCCGGCACGAGCTCCTCGCAGAAGGACAAAACCTCCAGCCGCCAGGCATCGCACCAGGAGACGGCGTCGCAGCGCAGCAGCGATCGAAACGCTACGGCTTCGCAACGCAGTAGCGATCGAAGCGCGACCGCTTCGCAGCGCAGCAGCGATCGAAGTGAGACTGCATCCCAGCGCAGCAGCGACCGCAGTGACTCTCGCACGACGGCGCAGCAGGAGCGCACCGATCGCCAGGGCCAGCGGCAGGAGAGCCACGACGCCACCGTCGAGAGCCGCCAGCAGGGCCGCACCGAGCGGGCAGAGACCCACGAGCAGAACGCGACCGAGCGCACCGAGTCGCGCCAGCAGGGCGCCAGCGATCGCGCCGAAACCCGTCAGGAAGGAGCGAGCGACCGGGCCGAGGCGGCCGGCGAGTACCACGACGATCACGATCATGACTGGGACGAGGACTGGGACGACGAGTACATGGACTTCGAGGAGGGTTTCGTTGCCGGCGCCGTCGTCGCCGGAACGGCGGCGGCCACGGCCGCCGCGGTAACCGCAGGCCCGACGACCACCGTCACCTACGTTGCGGCGCTGCCCTGCACGCCGGTCGTCGTGGTCGCCGGCGGCGTCTCCTACTACCAGTGCGGAACGACCTGGTACACGCAGACGGTCGTCAACGGCACTGCAACGTACGTCGTCTCGACGACGCCTCCGCCGGCGCACTGAGAAGAGGCTGCGGCATCCGATGAGGATCGTCTCGACCATGCGCATCGTCACGACGCGCGCGAGCCGGACGGCAGTGCTGCAGGTTCTGCGAGCTCTTGCCGGTCCGCTCGAGGTCAAGAGCGGTCTTCTCGGATGCCGCCTGTGCTGCGACGTCGGAGACGCCAACGTCCTGACGTGGACCGAGGAGTGGGAGTCATGCGAGGCCCTGCACGCCCACATCCGCTCTTGCGCCTATCGTAGCCTGCTCGAAGTCATGGACATGTCGGCTTCGCCGCCTCTGCTGCGCTTCGACACCGTGCTGGAGACGGCCGGACTGGAGCTGGTCGAGACTGCACGCAGCGTCCGGATCGGCGACTGCGCTGCGGAATGAACGACGATCCCCCAACACCGAAGGAGCAACGAGGATGAACTTTTCCAAGAAGACCGTGACCACCATCGTCCTGGATCTGGTCGCGACCATGAGCATCGCCTTTGCCTCGCCGGCCATGGCGGCGAGCGCGAGCGACATCGACGGCAAGGCGCGCGCTGCGCTGCAGACATTGCTGGCGACCACACCCGGCGCGCGCGAGCTGGCACGGAAAGCCGAGGCGATCCTCGTCTTTCCCAGCGTGGTCAAGGCCGGCCTCATGGTCGGCGCGCAGTATGGTGAAGGCGCGCTCATCACCGGGTCCAAGACGGCCGGCTACTACAACATCGCCTCGGCATCCTATGGCCCGCAGGCCGGCGTGCAGACCTTCGGCTACGCGTTGTTCCTGATGACGCCGGAGGCACGGAAGTACCTGGACGGAAGCGCGGGCTGAGAAATCGGCGCGGGTCCCAGCGTGGTCGTCGTCGATGCGGGAATGGCGAGGACGCTTTCCACGACCACGCTGCGCGACGACGTCTACGCTTTCACGTTCGCCCAAAGAGGCCTGATGGCGGGCGTCGGCCTGCAGGGCTCCAAAATCACCCGGATCGAGCGCTGAGCGCGCCGCGTGCAAGGGCAAAGGCAAAGGCAAAGGCAAAGGCAAAGGCAAAGGAGAGGATCATGCCAAACGTAGGAAGAGTCATGGCTGCCGCTTTGGTGCTGGCAGCTTCGGCCTGGGCAATGCCCGTCGCGGCCGCGACGGGCGGGCCTGCCGCGACGAAGCCGAACATCCTGGTCATCTGGGGCGACGACATCGGCTACTGGAACGTCAGTGCCTACAACCGCGGCATGATGGGCTACAAGACGCCCAACATCGACCGTATCGCCGATGAAGGCGCCATGTTCACCGACTGGTATGGCCAGCAGAGCTGCACGGCAGGCCGCGCGGCCTTCATCACCGGACAGAATCCGTATCGGACCGGGCTGCTCAGTGTCGGAATGCCGGGCGCCAGGCAGGGATTGCACCACGACGACGTGACCATTGCCGAGATCCTCAAGGCGCAGGGCTACGCGACCGGGCACTTCGGCAAGAACCATCTCGGCGACCGAGACGAGCATCTGCCCACCGCACACGGCTTCGATGAGTTCTTCGGTTCGCTCTATCACCTGAACGCCGAGGACGAGCCCGAGCATCCCGACTACTTCAAGGATCCTGCACTCAAGCAGCGCTTCGGCACGCGCGGCGTCATCCACTCGTGGGCCAACCCGGACGGCACCCAACGCATCGAGCTCACCGGCGCGCTGACCAAGAAGCGCATGGAAACGGTCGACGAAGAGTTCACACGCGAAGCGATCCGTTTCATGGGCGAGGCGAGAGATTCGGGCAAGCCTTTCTTCGTGTGGTGGAACGCCACGCGCATGCACATGTGGACGCGGCTCAAAGCCGAAAGCGCGGGCAGGACGGGCCTGGGCATCTACCCCGACGGCATGGTCGAGCATGATGCATTGGTGGGCGAGGTCCTGCGGGCGCTCGACGATCTCGGCATCGCCGGCGAGACCATCGTCATGTACTCGACGGACAACGGCGCGCAGAAGTTCACCTGGCCCGACGGCGGACAATCACCGTTTCGCGGCGAGAAGAACACCAACTGGGAAGGCGGGTACCGTGTTCCCACCGCCATCCGCTGGCCGGGCATGATCGAGCCGGGCACGGTCTCCAACGACGTCTTCGCGCACGAGGACATGCTGCCCACGTTCGTGGCGGCAGCCGGCTTCGAGGATGCACGGCGCAAACTCGCCGAGGGCGTCCAGATCGGTGGGCGCACCTACAAGGTGCACCTCGACGGCTACGACGTGCGTGACGCACTGGCAGCCAGGGCTCCGAGCCCTCGCAAGGAGTTCTTCTACTTCAACGACGATGCGTCCCTGGTCGCCCTGCGCTACGAGCATTGGAAATTCGTTTTTGCCGAGCAGCGGGCCACGGGCCTGGAAGTGTGGCAGGACCCGTTCGTCAAGCTGCGCGTGCCCAAGATCTTCAATCTGCGTTCCGATCCCTTCGAGACCGCCGACCGGGAAGGCATGGACTACGAACGGTGGCTGACCGAGCACCTGTTCATGATGACGCCGGCTCAGGCCTACGTCGGACAGTTCCTGGCGACGTTCCAGGCCTATCCCCCACGCCAGAAGAGCGGTCCGCTTTCGGTCGATGAGGTCCTGGCGGCGATGAGCCGGCCGCGCCCCATGGATCGCTAGAGGCGAGCCTCGGACGAAGGACGATGGATGCCCAGCTTCAGCATGCGCGACTCCAGCGTGGTCGGCTTCAGCCCGAGCAGCTCGGCGGCGCCGCTGCGACCGCGAACGCGCCAGCGCGTGCGGTCCAGGATCGAACGGCTGAGGCGGCGCTCGACCTCTTCGAGCGCCGTCACTTCGGCGGCCGCAGTGGCGCTCTCCAGATGCGGAGGCTCCAGCGTCAGAACGGGGCCGTCGTGGACGATCATGGCCCGCTCGACGGTGTTGCGCAGCTCGCGGATGTTGCCCGGCCAGGTGCATGCCTGCAGCGCTTCCATCGACTGGCGCGATACACTCTCGACGCGGCGGCCCATGCTCTGGCTGAGCTCGGCGATGAAGGACCAGACGAGCGCCGGGATGTCCTCGCGCCGCTCGCGCAGAGCCGGAACGCGCAGCGGGAAGACACCGAGACGGTAGTAGAGATCCTCGCGAAAGGTGCCAGCGCGAACGGCGGCGGCGAGATCGCGGTTGGTCGCCGCGACCACGCGGACGTTGACGCGATGGGTGACGGTACTGCCGAGACGCTCGAACTCGCCTTCCTGCAGGACGCGCAGCAGTTTGGCCTGCGCGTCCAGCGACAACTCGCCGATCTCGTCGAGAAAGAGCGTGGAGCCGTCGGCTGCCTCGAAGCGACCTTCCTGCCGTGTCATCGCGCCGGTGTAGGCACCTCGTTCGCGGCCGAACAGCTCGCTCTCGATGAGCGTTGCCGGCAGTGCGGCGCAGTTCACCTTGATCATCCGGCGGCCGCTTCGCCGGCTGCGGGCGTGGATCGCTCGCGCGATCAGCTCCTTGCCCGTACCCGTCTCACCCAGGATCAGCACGGTGGCCTCGGTGGGCGCGACCTGCTCGATGGCTCGCAGCACCTGGCCGATGGCCGGACTGCTTCCAACGATGCCCTCGAACGGCAGGTCTCGGCCGGGCACGCAACCAGCGGCCCGCAACGGCAGGCATGGGGGCTCCGGGTTCGAAGTGCGGTAGTGGCTGGCGGTGCTCATCGTCATCCTCTCCCTGCAGGCCGTCTCGTCGCTGCGATCACGTTGCCCGACGGCTGCAGTGGAGGTAGACGACTAACACGACGGGTCGGAGGGAAGCCTGAGCGTTTTCCGAAAATTGTCCGAAATGTCGTGGGGGCGATGAGCCCGGCCGCGCCCCAAGTCCTCGTTTTTTCGCCGTTTCGCGTCGACGTCGCCGCCGAGCGCCTGCTTCGCGGAGACCGCGTGGTGCCCGTTCGCCCGAAAACCTTCGCGGTCCTCCTGCATCTCGTAGGCCGCCCCGGCGTGCTCGTGACCCGAGACGAGCTGCTCGCGACCGTTTGGACCGGCGCCGCGGTCAGCGACGACACCCTTACGCAGTCGATCACCGAGCTGCGGCGCGCGCTGCGCGACGATGCCAGGCGGCCCAGATTCATCGAGACCGCGCATGGCCGCGGCTTTCGCTTCGTCGCGCCTGTGGGTGTCGCGGCAGCCGAGCCGGCCGAGGCCACGGGTCCTGCATTCGTCGGCAGGACCGCTGAGCTGACGCGCATCGGCGAGGCGCTCGAACGCGTTCGCAGCGGGCGCCGGCAGATCGTGTTGGTGGGCGCGGAAGCGGGCGCCGGCAAGAGCGAGCTGGTGGCGAGGTTCCTGCGCTCGGTGCCATCCGAGCTGTTCGTGGCGCGTGGCCAATGCGTACAGCAGTACGGCGAGCGCGAGCCGTACCTGCCCATCGTCGACGCCCTCGAGAGCATGCTGCGCGGACCTCGCGCCACGCTGGTCAAGGCTGCCATCAGGAGCCACGCGCCGACGTGGGCCGCGCGACTGCCGTCGGCCGCAGGCGCCGATGCCGGCGCCGAGGTCACGCAGGCGAGGTCGCTTCGCGAGATCAATGCGGCGTTCGAGGAGCTGGCGTCGAAATCGCCCGTTGCGGTCGTCCTCGAGGATCTGCACTGGGCGGATCCGTCCACGCTCGACCTTCTCACGTACGCCGCAACGAGGTCGGAGCCGGCGGCCATGCTGCTCGTGGGCACCTACAGATCCAACGCTGCCGATGCCGGCATCGCCGAGCTGGTGGCGCGTCTGGCCACGCGCCGGGATTTTTCGCATCTGACGCTCGCGCCATTGACGCAGGCCGAGCTCGAAACCTACGTAACCCACGAGCTCGGCGAGCCGTGCCCGCCGCGGTTCGCGCAGTGGCTGCGCCAGCGCACCGGCGGCAACGCGCTGTTCGCTGTCGGCATCACGGGCCACCTGCGCCAGGGCGGCAGGTTATGGGGGGAGGATGCGGACTGGTCGCGCGAGATACCGAAGGACCTGCAGGCCGTGATCGAGAACCAGGTGCGGCCGCTGTCCAAAGAGCTTCGCCGCACACTCGATGCGGCATCCGTGGCTGGCCTGCAGTTTCACACGCAGGAGATCGCAGCCTGCCTCGAAGCTGGCGACGAGCAGGCCGAAGAGTGGTGCGCCCAGCTCGATCACGACCACGGGCTCCTGACCGCCATCGAGCCGAGCGACTGGCCCGACGGAAGCGCTGGAACCTACTACGCCTTCCGTCACGACTTGTACCGTCAGTGGGTTCGCGAGCGCCTGCCTCGTGCCACGCAGCGTGTCAGCCACGAGCGCATCGGGCGGCGCCTCGAGACCGGTTTCGGCCAGCAGGCCAGCGTTGCCGTGCTCGCTCAGATCGCGTCGCACTATGAGCACGGCGGCGATTGCGCCAGGGCGACGTCGCATCTGGCTTCCGCTGCGCTGCGTGCGCTCGGCACCGGTGCCTTCCGCGAGGCAGCGGCGTACGTCGAAGACGGGCTCCGCCAGCTCGATCGTCTCGGGGACTCGAGCCAGCGCGATGCCTACGAGCTGGGGCTGCGCCGCATCCTGGCCGTTGCGCGGCTGCACACGCATCACTACTCGGGCGAAGGGCTGGATCCGATCCTGTCGAGGACCAGCGAGCTGGCCGCGAGACTCGGCGATGACGTCGCGCTGTTCGACGCACACTACGCTCGATGGTTCTACCTCTACACCGCCGGCCAGAGCACCGCGGCGGCCGCGGTGCTCCAAACCACGGACGCACTTGCCGAGAGGCTGAGCGAGCGCGAAGCGGTCAAAACCAGGTTCGCCGCCGGCCTGACCGCGTGGCTCGACGGGGACATCACGCAGACCGAGGAGCTGATGACGTCGGTGGCCGCGCGCGGCGATCACGGTGTCGTTGCCGGCCCCGGCACGCTGTCCGATTACGGTATCGAGCCGGCCGTCGGCGCCCTGCTGCATCTTGCCCATGCTGCAGCCATTCGTGGTCGCCGAAGCCAGGTGATGCCGCTTCGTCGGCGGGCACTTGCACTGGCGCAAGGGCTGGAGCGGCCATTCTCGCTGACCGCCGCACTGGCGCACACCTCCAGCGTCTGTCACCTGTGCGGTGACCACGACGAGGCTGCCAATCTCGCCGAGCGCGCCGTCGAGACCGCTCGCAAGTACGGGTTCCCGTTGTGGGAGAACGTCGGCCTGCTGGTGTACGGCAGCGAGGTGGCGCGTGACGATTTCGAGACCGGGCTGGCGATGATGCGGCAGGGGATCGTCGCAGCGCGCGGGGTGCGGTCGGTCATCAATCGCGTGTTCTTCGCGATTCCGATGACGGCGTGCCTGGAAGCGCGGCGCGTGGATGCCGGGCTGGAATTCCATGCACGAGCGGTCGAGATGGCCAGCCCGACGTGGAACAACCTCTTCGACGCCGAGCTCATGCGCATGCACGCGGAGCTGCTCTTTCTGCAGGGGCGCGGCGTCGACACCGAGGCGGCCGAGGCGGAGCTGCGCAGTGCACACGCGCTGGCCGCCGGCCGTGGTGCGTGGCTCTTCGCCTTGCGTGCAGCGCTTGCTCTTGCCGAGGTAGAACGCGCGCGAAAGCGAATCGAGGAAGCGGCCAAACTCCTACGGGAGGGGCTTGCGCCGATCGATGCCAAGGAGCGACTCGTGGAAGTGGACCGCGCCGTGGCCATGTTGGCCGCTTTGCGGTCATGAAATCGGCATGGTTGGCCGGCCGCAGCTCACCAGTGGCTGCGGCCGGGGCGCCTGCTTCCTTCTTCCTGGTTTGTGCGCTGGCCACGGCGAGCGCGGCGTTCCCGTCATCCGACCGGAGCGCGACGCCGTCGCACCCGGACACGGCGCCAAGCCTGGCCGTCGGGCCGGCCAGCACACGAATCCCTGCCGATGCAGGCCCGGCGCCGTTTGCGGCGTACGCGGGGTCAGGGAGCTGCCGGCAATGCCATGCATCGATCTTCGATGCATGGCGCGCGTCGAACCACGCGCTCGCCGAGCGCGCCCCTGCGACCCTTCAGGACCAGGCCGCCTTCGAACCGCCGCGCAGCTTCGGGAAAGGCCCAGAGCAGACCCATGTCCGCGGCAGCGACGGACAGTACGCCATCGCTACCGGCGACGCCCCTTCGGCCTGGATGACGGTTGAACGCGTCATCGGCCACGATCCGCTCCGGCAGTTTCTCCTGGCGCTGGCGGCCGGTTTCAGGTCAGCGAAGCAGCCTTTCATCCCGGCAGCGGTCAGTGGTTTTTCGTCCACGGCGACGAGCACCGCCGCGCCGGCGAATGGGGCCACTGGACGGGCCGCGGAATGAACTGGAACAGCATGTGCGCGAGCTGCCACAACACGCGGCTGCAAAAGAACTACGACGCCAGTTCCGATTCGTACTCGACCACGATGGCCGAGACCGGCGTGGGCTGCGAGGCCTGCCACGGCGCGATGTCGACGCATACCGTCTCGCCATCGGCTGGCGCCCGCTTCACTTCCGAACAGTGGCTGTCCACCTGCGGGTTCTGCCACGCGCGTCGCGGCGAGCTCAGCGGGGATTTCGTTCCCGGCCAGGCCTTGTCCGACCACGCACGCCTTACCATTGTCGATGCCTCGGATACCTTCTTCGCCGACGGCAAGGTGCGGGACGAGAATTTCGAGTACGCGGCCTTTCTGGGCAGCCGCATGCACGGTGCCGGCGTCACTTGCGTGGATTGTCACGATCCGCACTCGGGCGGGACGCGGCTTCCAGGCAACCAGCTTTGCATGCGCTGTCACGGCGGAGCGGTAGCCACAGCGCCCCGAATCGATCCGGAGGGTCATTCCCATCATCCGGTGCCGGCTGGCATGGCGCCGACACCGACGGGCGGCGAGTGCGTGAGCTGCCACATGCCGCAGACCACTTACATGCAGCGTCATGCGCGTCGCGACCATGGCTTCACGATCCCCGATCCGCTGATGACCATGGAGCTCTCGATTCCCAATGCGTGCGACGGCTGTCACGCCGATCGCGGTACGGCGTGGACGCTCGAGTGGGTCGAGAAGTGGTACGGCGACAGGATGGAACGTCCTGGCCGCGCCCGTACGCGAATCGTTGCAGCCGCGCGGCGCGGTGATGCGACCGCCCCGGCGCAGCTCGTTGCCCTTCTGGACACCGAGCCGATCGCATACTGGCGGGCGGTCGCGGCGGGGCTGTTGCGGCCGTGGGCCGGCGACGCGCCGGTAAGGGAGGCTTGGATGCGCGCGATCGAGGACCGCGACGCGCTCGTCCGTGAAGCGGCCGTGCGTGCCATCGAGCCGCTCTCTGCCGAGGCGCAGGTGCAGGCCGCCCTGCAAACGCGACTGCAAGACACGGCCGCGGCCGTAAGGATCGCGAGTGCATGGGCGCTTCGGCGGACGTTGAATCTGGAATCGCCGGCGGCGCGCGAGCTGCTGCGCGCCCTCGATTTCCATGCAGATCAGCCATCGGGTCAGATGCAGCTCGGGGCGCTGCGGCTCGCGCGCGGAGACCCCAACGCCGCGCTTGGGCATTACGAAAAGGCAGTACAGTGGGACGGGGCTTCCGCCCCGCTGCGTCACGAGCTGGCGGTGGTCCTGGCGACGACGGGACGTCCCGCCGACGCGCTTCCACATCTGGAAAAAGCATGCGAGCTGGAGCCGCGTGCTGCCGAGTACCGCTACAAGCTGGGCCTGCTCGCGAGCGAGCTCGGACGAAGCGACCAGGCGATCGACGCTTTACGGACGGCGGTTGCGCTCGAACCCGGTCACGCACGCGCCTGGTACAATCTGGCCCTGGCCTTGGAGAAGCGCGGTGAGGTCGAGCAGGCACGCGTGGCTTTGGAGCAGGCGCAGTCGGCTGGCCGGTGAGCGTTGCATCCGATCGACAGCAGCGCACACCCGCATCGTATCGAGTCATGGAGTCGTCGCAGGATACTGCGGGCGCCGCACGGATTCGGATGGCCTGCATGCCTGCGGCGTGGGCATCGCTGCACTCTGCGCCGCCGGGGCATCACTTGCCGCGAGGGACCGTGTCGCGTTTTCGGCGGCGTGGAACCGCGCGCCGCCGCGCCATCGCCGCCCGCCCCTCCCCCACCGCAAAATAAACCTTGACCCCGCCATGATCCGTCATCAGCGCCGGCTCCAGCGCAAGGCCCGTCGCACGTGACAGCTCCGGCGACGGCACCACCAGCGCAACGCGCCAGCGTCCCGGCAGCGCCCTCACCTTGTTGCCGAAAGCAGCGTAGAGGTTGGCCAGCGGATCGCGGCCGCGCACCCGCCGCCCCCACGGCGGATTGCTGACCACGGCTCCATGCTCGGGCGCCGGCAGTGCCAGGCCTGGCGCCTTCATCAGCGCCGCCTCATCGATCTGGATGCCGGCGCTGCCGGCGCGCTCGGCATTGGCGCGCGCGGCCTTTACCGCTCCGGCGTCGCGGTCGCTGGCGAAGATGGCAGGGCCGGTTGCCACCGACCGGCCAAGGGCGCTGGCCTTGAGCTCGTTCCACAGCCCGGCATCGAACCCGGGCATGTCGAACAGCGCGAAGCTTCGCATGTGGCCCGGCGGCACGCCGCGCGCCAGCCAGTCGGCTTCGATGGCGATGGTTGCCGAGCCGGCCAGTGGATCGACCAGCAGGCTTTGCCGGTCCCAGCCCGATGCGATCACCAGTGCTCGGGCCAGATCCTCGCGCAGCGGCGCCTTGGCCCCGGCCTCGCGGTAGCCGCGCCGCGAGAGCACGTCGCCGCCGGTGTCGATCGATACGGTGCACAGGTCGTCGACGATGCGGACGTGCACTTCGGCCGCCTCGGTTTCGCTGCTCGGTGCCTTGCGACGGCCGCGCTGCGAAGACGCGCGCGCCAGACGCTCGGCGATGGCAGCGTCGAAACGCTGCGCCACCGCATCGCTATGCCACAGGCGCGAGTGCCGGCAGGTGGCTCGCACGTGCACGGCCCGGCCGGGCCTGCACCAGTGCTCCCAGGCAAGGGAGGCCGCAGCGCGCTCGAGCTCGCGAAAGCCTTTGGCGCGAAACTCTCCGAGCCGCACCAGGATCTTCAGTGCCAGGCCAAGCTCGAGGTGAAGGCGATAAAGCGTGGCTTCGCCGGCGAGAAGCTCCACGCCACCTGCCACGACGGACATGCCGGCCGCATCCGCGCCCAGGGCCGCGATCTCCTCGCCGAGCAGGTGCTCGAGGCCCGGCGCGCAGGCCACGAACACGGACCACCTTTCCATGACTCGCTCTCCCGTGGCGCGGGCACTTGGCCGCGGCCGCACATCCTAGGCTGCGAGACGCGCGAATGCTGCTGGAGGGGGAGCCGCGCAAGCCCACCATCTGGTCCTGCGCGAGTGCGGCAAGCGCTGCCTCCTCCCCCACCGTCGCGGGAATCGCGGACGCGGCTTGAGGCCGAACCCGCGCGTCGGCACTATCCCGCGCCCGGCAAATGCCAGCGGAGGTTTTCATGTCGCATCTTTCACGGTTCGCCGCGGTCGTGGGCTCTGCCGCACTGCTCGTTGCTTCGTCCTCGCACGCCGCCACCGAGGGCCTGATCGGCGACTACCAGTTCAACGACACGTTCGCGCCCGTGGTCGGCACCATGCCGGCCATGACCGAGATCGGTCCCGGCGACGGCGACTTCATCTTCGATACGGTCTTCGAGAACTCCCGCTTCGCCTACTCGTTCCCGCGCCACAACGGCCTGCTGCTGACACCTACCACCAACCTCGAGAGCACCGAGGCCTATACGATCATCCTGGAAATGCGGCTGGACGAGGTCAGCGGCTACCGGCGCCTGATCGATTTCAAGAACGGCACCAGCGACACCGGCCTGTACCTGCAAAGCGGCGCGCTGGTCTTCTACAACAAGTCGACGGCGGGCGGCCGCGTCTGTCCCGATACCTGGGTGCAGGTGGCCGTCACGCGCGACACCAACAAGAATGTGATCGGCTACATCGACGGCAACGCCTACTTCCACTTCAACGACACCACCGACATCTCCATGATCTCGGCCAACGCGCTGCGCTTCTTCCGCGACAACGAGTGCGGCGCCGGCGCCTGCACCGAGGCTTCGGCCGGCGCGGTCGCGCGAATTCTCATCTACGACTTTGCGATGCTCGGCAGCGACCTGCACCAGTTCGCCGGCGTCCCGTGCGGCGACGCCAACCGCGACGGCTCCATCAAGGCCGGCGATTCGCTGATCGCGCTCAAGACCGCCGTCGGCTCGGCTTGCTGCCAGGTCGAGTCGTGCGACGTCGGAGCGCCGGGTGGCATCAACGCCAGCGATTCGCTGGCGATCCTGAAGGCGGCGGTGGGTCAGGACATCGACCTGGTGTGCCCGCAGATGGCGATCTTCCCGTAGCAGCCCACTTCCCCGCGCTCGTCACCTGGCGATGGAAGGGACTCAGCGAGCCGGCGGATGCCAAACGTGCCACCGCGAACGGGGCCGTTGCCGATGCAGCTCGAGCGTTCCCGCTTCACAGGTCGCCAGCGAGGGCACCGAAGCCGGCAAGAGCGTGCGCAGGCTCGGCGATCGATGCGAAGCGCGGCACCGTCACCGCGTTACGGTGGCGGTGGCTGACCAGCGGCATCAAGCCCGCGCGCAACACGGCATCCCACTCGCGGTCGCTCAGGAATCGCTCGGCGCACGGATACAGCTCCCGATTGCCGTCGCTTACGTAGACGTATCCGGGCAGGTCGACGATGTCGGTCTCGTCTCCCGGCTCCATAACCCAGCCGCGCGCGAGGAAGCTGCGCCCGAGAAGCAGCGCCAGCGCCAGAGCCGGCGCGCCCCACAGGAAATGTTCGTGCGCCGGCGCGCGGTCGAGCTCTTCGAAAGCGAAACTGGCGATCGCGTCGGTCGACTTTCCGTAGGGAAGCCTGAGCAGGAAGCGAGGCGCGGCCAGACCGATCGATGGCGCCGCCTGGCTGCGGCGCAATGCTTGCCATCCTTGCGATGAATCGGCGCGTGACCCGGCCAGCGCCATTTCGGCGCCGGCCAGGAACGGTCCGCCGGTGGCGGCAGCGATCAGACCCAGGGCTGCCAGTAGCCCGACATCGGTATCGGAAGGCCCGAAGCTGTAGAGGCCGATCTGCGCCGACCAGCGCTCGTCGTCCGACAGCGGCCCGGTGAGCGCCTGCACCAGGTCCATGCTCTCGAGCTGTCCCTGGGCGCCGACGATGTCGGCCAGCAGCTCCTCGCGCGTCACGTCCAGAATGTGCAGCTCGAGGTCGCCATCCAGCTCCAGGTTGGTGACGAGCCAATCGATGCCTCGCCACGCGGCCTCCAGCTGCTGAAACCGAGGATCATGCAGGATTGTCCGCATCCGCCTTGTCGCCTCATCGAGGACGGTCGCGGCATGATCGCGATCGGCCGCCGACGGGTCGGCGATGACGTGCGCCGCCACGGCTGCCTGGACCAGTGTCTCGACGGGGCTGGCGCCGGCCATCGTGGCGGGCGATCGGCGCACGGGCTCGTCCAGGAGACGGTCCAAGCCGGTCTGCCCGCCCTCCGAGCTGGCGGAGGCGGGAGCGGCCCGAAGCTCGGGCAGGCGATGCCACAACCGGTCGGGATGAAAGTCGTCGAGGCTTTCGATGCTGACGTTGACGACGGAGCCGGACAGGTTCACGCGCAGGCTCGGCGCCAGGGCCCGCAGCACGTCATCGAACGAGCCGAGGCCGACACGGTGCGTGCGTCGCGCGGCCAGCGGTGCTCGCGCCCCCGCGTCGCCCGTGAAATCGCCGAGGACCAGCAGCCGCATCGGTCCGCCCGGGCCGCGTCTTTGCGCACGCTGGCCGCCACGGACCAGCACCGAAAACGACATTCCACCCGACATAGGTCTTCCTCCGCAGGCCGGGGCCTTCAGCGCAGTCGGCCAGGGGCAGTGTGGGCAACGGTCCAGACTGCGGCAAGGACCGCGACCGTGATGGCGGACACAGGCGAGGAGACGGCGCCCGGTAGCGGCGACGAGAACCCACGCTCGGACTTGAACCGGGCTTCCCACACCCGCGGTGCGATGGTAGCGTCCCGCGGCTCACAAGACGTCGCGACGTTCGGGCGGAGCCGCCTCGATATGAGCGGGTCCTCTATGGAGTACGGGCACAGCGTTCCGCGCAAGCTCGGCAAGTACCAGATCCTGGATCGGGTCGGCCGCGGCGGGATGGGCACGGTCTACAAGGCGCACGATCCGATCCTGAACCGCTCGGTGGCCCTCAAGGTGATCTCGCCCGACGTCGAGATCACCAACGAGTTGCGCGCCCGCTTCCTCAAGGAAGCGCAGTCGTGCGCCAAGCTGAACCACCGCAACATCGTCACCATCTACGAGATGGGCGAAGAGGCCGGACGCCTCTTCATCGTCATGGAGCTGCTCGACGGCAACGAGCTGCGCCACATCATCAATCAGCGCAAGAGCCTGTCGATCGAGGAGAAGGTCTCGATCATGGTGCAGGTCTGCGACGGCCTGAACTACGCCCACAAAAAGGGCATCGTCCATCGCGACATCAAGCCGGGCAACATCTTCCTGCAGAACGACGGGACGGTAAAGATCCTGGATTTCGGCATCGCCCAGATGTCCACCGAGGCCACCGGGCTGACCCGCACCGGCCTGATCATGGGCACCCTGCGCTACATCTCGCCCGAGCAGGTACGAGGCCGCGCCGACCACCGCTCCGACCAGTTCTCGATGGGTGCGGTCTTCTACGAGCTGCTCACGCTGCATCCGCCCTTCAACGGACAGGACGCGATGCAGCTGCTCGACCAGCTTCGCAGCGAGCAGCCGCCCGACCCTCGCACCTTCGACGCGAGCATTCCGCCCGAGCTGGTGGCGGTGGTCGAGCGCGCCATGCGCAAGGAAGCCGACCAGCGCTATCCCGACCTCGGAGTGATGCACGCCGACCTGGTCGCGCTGGAGCGGCGGCGCAACGACGAGGCGCGGCGCCTGCAGCGGCGCGTGCGGGCGCAGTTCGAGACGATGCGCGAGCTGCATCGCAAGGTCGAGAAGCGGCTGGGGAACACGATCACCTCGCCATCGATGCCGGTGATGGAGACGTCGGCTGGCGTCCATACGCTCGAGACGCTGGTGCGCGAGGGAAGCGAGCGCATCGAAGCGTTGCGCACTCGCCTGCAGAGCATGGAGGCGCTGGATGCGGAGGTGAAGCGCGGCGAGGCGCTTGCCCGCGCCGGCGATTTCGGCGCGGCGATGGAAACATTCCAGGCCGTGCTCGCGCGCATGCCCGACCACACGATGGCGCAGGATGCCCTGGCACGCGCGCGTGCCGCCATCGAGAGCCAGGCACAGCGGCGCCTGACCGAAAAGCTGCTTTCGACGGCGCGTGCGGCTCTGGCCAGCGGCAACGGCAAGGAGTGCCTGCGAATTCTCGACGAGGCGCGGCGACTGCCCTCCTCCGCGCAGGTCATCGCCGAGCTGGATGGGCTGCGGCGTGCCGCACAAGGCGAGATCGCGCGCCGCGAGCGCCTCGACGGCCAGCGGGCGCAGGCGGAAAAGGCGCGCGCGAACATGATCGAGTCGCGCCGCCAGGCAGCCGGGCATCACGCATCCGAGCGCGCACCCGCCCTGTGGCAGGACGCCGAGGACCAGGCCGGCGAAGCCGCCAGTGCCTTCGAAGCCGAGCGCTTCGAAGCGGCCATCGACGCGTTCCACGCCGCCGTGGATGCCTTCGACAACGCCGCCGATGCGGCGCAGGTCACGGTGCGCCGCGAGCAGGAAGCCGAGCGGCGCGCACGCGAAGCCGCCGAGCAGCGTGCGCGCGAAGCCGCCGAGCAGCGTGCTCGCGAAGCCGCCGAGCAGCGTGCACGCGAGGCCGCCGAGCAGCGAGCGCGTGAAGCCGCCGAGCAGCGTGCTCGCGAAGCCGCCGAGCAGCGTGCACGCGAGGTCGCCGAGCTTCGGGCCCGTGAGGCGGCCGAGTTGCAGCGGCGCGAGCAGGCCACCTCCGATCTGCTGGCGCAGGCCAACGCCGCGTTTTCCGCCGGTGCGCTCGAACGGTGCGGCGAGCTTCTGGCCAGTGCCGGACAGGTCCCTGCGCCGCCGGCCCTTGCCGAGCGCGTGCTCGAGGCGCGCAAGACCCTGCAGGCGGCCGTCGAGGCGCGAGCCGAACGCAAACGTGCCCACGCAGCGGCCGAAGCGGCACGCGGCCCCATGCAGCAGGCAAGGCAGGCAGCAACGAAGGCGGAATGCGCGCGCTGGACACTGCCGGCCTGGGAAGAGGCCGAGCGTCTGCGCAGGTCGGCCGAACAGGCGCTGGAGGCCGATCCGCAGCGTGCGTGCAGCGATTTCGAGAATGCGGCCAAGGCATACGCAGCCGCCGCTGCGCTGGCTCACAAGGAACGGCAGCGCGCAGAAGCTGCCGAGCGCGAGGCCAGAGCCAGGGCGGAGGAGGAAGCTCGAAAGCGTGCCGAAGAGGAAGCGCGCAAGGCCGAGCAGGAAGCGTTCGAGTCCAGGAAGCGTGCCGAGGCCGAAGCGGCCGAGAAGGCGCGACAGGAGGCCGAGGCCAGGCGCCAGGCCGCACAGGCTGCCGACCGGGCACGCAAGGAGGCTGCGCAGAAACGCCTCGCCGAGCAGGCTGCCGAGCGTGCGCGTCAGCAGGCGGAAGCGACCCGGCGTACCGAGCAGACCGTTGCGCTTCTGGGTCGTGCCGGCGCGGCACTCGGACGCAAGCATTTCCAGGAGTGCGCGCGCCTGCTCGAACAAATCGACGCGATCCCGCCGCCGGCCGACGCTGCCGGCTCGATCGACCGCGTTCGCGTTGCGCTCCAGCGCGGTCTGGAGCAGCAGGCCGTCGCGTCGCGAGCTCGCGATCAGGCCCTGACCGCGCGCCAGCTGATGGAAGAAGCCCGCGTCAGCGCCCAGGAGTGCGACGCCGCCCGCGCCGACAGCGAAGCCTGGCAGCAGGCCGAGGCCGCTGCCGCCGCTGCCGCCGATGCATTCGGAGACGAGGACTTCGAGCACGCCGTCGTCTCCTACGAGAACGCCGCCACGCACTATTTCCACGCGCTCGACGTCGCACGCGAGCAGCGGCGTCTGGAACGCGCCATGGCCGAGCGCGAACGTCAGGAAGTCGAGAACGCTCGCATGCAGGCCGAGCTGCTCCAGCGCGAAGAGACCGCTGCTTCGCTGCTGCGCAACGCACGTGCTGCGCTGCACGACGGCGATTATCAGCCGAGCCTGGCGCTGATCGAGAAGATCGAGTCGTTGCCGGCGCCGCCGTCGATCGCCGAGGAAGTGGCTGGCCTCCGCGAAATGATCGAGGTGGCGCTGGCCGAACACGAGGCGCTCGAAAAGTCGCGTGTTCGTGCCGAGCGCGCACGCACGATGATGCTCGAAGCCAAGCAGCGCGCGCAGCGCCAGGCCACGCCCAACTGGGCTGCGGCGCTATGGAGCGACGCCGAGGGCGCGGCCGCCGAGGGCGATCTGGTCTTCAACCGCCAGTGGTACGGCGAAGCGCTGCAGACCTACGAGAAGGCCGCGATGGCCTATCTGCACTTCGAGGAAACCGCGCGCGACGCGCAGCAGCAGCGGCGCGAAGCCGCCGAGAGTGCGCGCACGCAAATGGACTCGGAGCGGCGCGGACGTCTGGTCGAAAGGGTCCTGCGCGATGCGCAGGACGCGGCCGCAGCCGGCAATCACGAAGTCTGCCTGGCGGTGCTCAAGCAGATCCCCGAGATCCCATCCAGCCCGCAGCTTGCCGAGGAGCTCGAGGCGCTTCGCAGCCGCGCCGAAGCCGCGCTTGCCGAAATCGAAGCCCAACGGCTGGCGCTGCAGATGGCCAACCGCGCACGTGATCTCATGCTCGAAGCCCAGCGCAGCGCCGAGTCCGAAGGAAGTCCGCAGCTGGCGCCCGAGCTGTGGGCACAGGCGCAGTCGAAGGCCGACGAGGCGCTGCTCGTTTTCGGGCGTGAAGATTACAAGCGCGCCTTCACGCTGTTCGAGGAAGCCGCGCTGGCCTACCAGCGATTCGAGGAAGCGTCCTGGACCCAGCAGTTGCGGCAGCGCGAGGAAGCCGAACGCGATCGGCGCGTACGCCAGACCGACCCCGGCATGATTACCGGAGCCCATCGCGTGACGTCGTCGCCGGCGGCGCGCTCGACCGCCTCTTCCAACCCTGCCACCACGACGCGGCCCATTCCGGTCGGTCCCATGATCGTCCCCGACGAGAACGTGAATCCGGCGCCGCTGGTGGTGCCATCCCAGCGCGTGACCTCGGGAGCATCGCGCACCGAAGAGCCGCGCGAGCCATCCAAGACCTCGCCGAATCGATGGCGGCCGTGGAACCGGTGATTCGCATCGGCGTGAATAGTTGCCCGTACGTCGCGGCCACCGTCGCCGTGGCGTAGCCAACGGCCCGGCCACCGCGGCGTGAATTGCCGGTCAGAACGGTCCGGCCACCACGGCCGTGACGTTGTCGCTGCCGCCGGCGGCGATGGCCGCGTCGACCAGACCCTGCGACATCGAACGTGCATCGATCGCGGATGATATGGCCTGTCGCCAGAGCGCGTCATCGAAGCACTCCCACAGTCCGTCGGAGCACAGGATCAGAAAGTTGCCCTGCCCCGGCTCGATGCGCTCGATGCCCGGACGAATGGGCGCCGGCAAGCCCACGGCCTGGGTCAGGCGGTTGCGCAAAGGATGGCGGCGAACCTGTTCGGGCAGGATGCGCTTGGAGCGTAGAAGCTCGGCAATCACCGAGTGATCGTGCGTCATCGGAATGACCTGCGCGACCTCCGCCACATAGGCGCGGGCATCTCCGACATGCGCGATCACCGCCGTGCCGTCCTCGCACAGCAGCGCCGCGACCATCGCCGTGCCCATCGGCCGCTCGCCCGCCTTGGTCGCCGAGGCTTCCTGGATGGAGCGGTGCGCATCGTCGATGGCCTGCAACAGGAACTTCTCGGGCTCGGCGATGGGCCCGGCGTGGTAGGCGGCGGCCAGGGTGCTGCACGCGATGGCCGAGGCTACCTCTCCGCCTTCGTGGCCGCCCATGCCGTCGGCGACCACCAGAAGACGCCCGTCTGCGCTGATGTGCATGTCGTCCTCGTTGTTCACGCGCAGGTTGCCGATGTCGGTCATGCCGAAAGCGCCATTGCCGAGGGCGGTTCGCCGCAATCCCAGGGCAGCCCGCTCGGGCGGCGAAGGAGGCCGCTGCGCTGCCGGGACAGGCGTGCGCGCCGGACGCGTACCGGCGATGACGGCCGGCAGCCGGGCAAGCAGGCTACGCAGGGTCGGGAAGGGCACGGCCCAGACTTTCGCTCCGGCCGACCTCTGGCAACACGCCAGGCGGTGACCAGCCTCACTTCGGAGGTCCCGGCGGCCACCGGTTCCGCACGGCAGACGTCCGCGATCTCGCGAAAAGCTTGCGGCAGTCCGTGCAGGAATTTAAAGCAGCGGGTGGAGGGGGATGCCCATGGATCGAATGCGAGCGCTCGAGGTCCTCGGTCTTCAGGACGGCTTTGACCAGACCGAGTTCGACCTGGCCTACAACAACCGGCAGCGCGATCTGACCGGGCGTCTGTCGATGGCCTCGACTCATGGCCTGCGCACCAAGTACCGCGAGCAGCTGGCCGAGCTCGAATCGGCGCACCGTCACATCACCGGCGAGCACGGCGCGGCCGACCCCGACGCCACGGTCATGCGCGACCTGTCGGCGATCACCCGGACCACGCAGCAGAACGACGAGACGCGCGAGAGCATGGGCGTGGCCGAGCGCATCGGCATCCGCCAGGGCGACCTGCTGGCGCGCCGCTACGAGGTTCGCCGAAGGGTCGGTGTCGGCGGAATGGGCGCGGTCTTCGCCGCCTACGATCGCAACCGCAACAAGGAGATCGCGCTCAAGGTGATGCTGCCGGCGCTGGTCTCGAGCGAGAGCGCGCGCGAACGCTTCATGAGCGAAGGCCGCGTGGCCAGCGAGCTGTCGCACCCCGAGATCGTCAACGTCTTCGACGTCCAGCACGAGGGACCCTACTACTTCCTGACGATGGAGCTGCTGTCGGGCCGCACCCTGCGCGAGGAAATGGAAGCGCGCAAGCGCGAGAAGCGCACGTTCAGCGTCAAGGAGGCGTGCACGGTCGGCGCGGCCCTGTGCGAGGCGCTCGGCTACGCGCACAAGTACACCGTGCATCGCGACGTCAAGCCCGAGAACGTCTTCCTCTGCGAAGACGGGACGCTCAAGCTCATGGACTTCGGCATCGCACGCCTGCTCAACCCTGCGCAGCTGACGATGACGGGCGTGTCGATGGGCACGGCCTACTATATGTCGCCCGAGCAGCTGCGCGGCTCGCGCGAGGTCGACGGCCGCACCGATCAGTATTCGGTGGGCGTGCTCATCTACGAGATGCTCACCGGCCTCGTACCCGTCGGGATGGTGCAGCCGCTGCGCTCGGCGCGGCGCGATGTTCCCGGTCCGCTGGCGGCCGCCATCACGCGCGCGCTCTCGCCGCATCCGGCCGAGCGCCTGGCCTCGATGGACGAGTTCGCGGAGGCTTTCGCCAGGGCCCGTCACGACCGGGGGCCGCTCATCCGCAGAGTGGTCTTCGGTGCAGGGCTGATCGCGGCTGCAGCGGCGATCTTCGTGCTGCGCGAGCCGATCCTCGAATCGCTGCGTGGGCAGACCGGAATGATCGAGAACGTACGCTCGCGGCTGGACTCGGAGCCCGAGCCGGCGCCGGCAGTGCAGGCCGATGCGGCTATGGTGCAGAAAGTGACGGAGGCCGGCACACGCGTTCGCCTGCTGCGTGAGCGCATCGGTTCGATGCGCGGCGAGATGACCGGCGCCGTGGCCGCAGCCGAAAAGGCGCTGGCCGAGCAGGAGGCTCGCGAGAAGGCGGCCATGTCTGCAGTCGAGCGCGACGTGGCCAAGGTGGCCACCGCACGCATGCGTGAGAATCTCACGCACACTCGCGAGATGCTCGAGGCCGGCAACGCCGAGATCTTTTCCGGGCCGACGCTGACCGTGGCCGACAGCAAGATCTCCGCCGGCAACGATGCCGCCATGGCCGGCCGCCACACCGACGCGCTCGAAGCGTTCACCGCGGCCGAGCTCGGACTGAATCAGCTTCTGGCCATGCCGGCTGCGATCACCGAGGCGATGTCGCGAAGGGCTCAGGCACACACAGCCGCCGATTCCTGGTCGGCGGCACAAAAGAAGGGGCTGCCTGTGGATGGGGATCTCCATCGCCGGGCCTCCGAAGCGATGGAACGCGGCAGCGCGTCGGTTTCGCAGCGACAGTGGCAGCCAGCTGCGGCCGCTTACGGCGCCGCGGTCGGCTACTACGAGGAGCTGCGGCACAAGGGCGAGCAGACCATGCTGGCCACCGCCAAGGCGGACGCCGACAAGAAAGCAGCCGAGATCGAGAAGAAGGCCAAGGCCGAGGCCGACGCCAAGGCGGCAAAGGACAAGGCGGCGCTGGCTGCGCTGAAAAAGCCGGAGGAGGCGGAGGCCGAAGAGAGGGAGCAGGAGAAGGCGTCGATGCTCGGCAACTCGTTCGCGGCCATCGCCATCGAGCCCACCGATGGGAACCGCGGCGGCGGAAGCTGGAAGGCGTGCTGGCGCCCCGATGCGGCAGGTGCCAAGGACTGTGCAATGGAAAGCTGCAACAGGTCGCGCAGCTCCAATCGCGGGTGCGTGCTGACCGCATTCTCGAGTCGTCCGGGCGAGCACTGCGCCGTCGCACGCGCCACCGGATACGGCATCGCGGTGGCATCGTGCAACCGCGCACGCGGTGCCGCCGAAGCCATCGCGGCAGCGGATTGTGCCGACGCCGTACGCACGAGATACGGCGAGGATCGCAAATGCACGGTCGTCTGGTCGACCGCCACGGACAACTGAGCGCGCTAGCGGCGATGATCACCTTTCACGGTTCGACCGACGCCGGGAAACGCCGGGCGACGAACGAAGACGCGATCTGGACTGGCGAGGACCACCTGTTCCTGGTCTGCGACGGGATGGGCGGGCACAAAGCAGGTGAGGTCGCTTCGCAGCTGGCGGTGCACACCATCACCCGCTTCGTCGAGCGCTCCAGTGACGAAGCCGAGATCACCTGGCCCTACGGGTTCGACATCGCCGCGACTCTGGAGGGCAACCGGCTGCGAACCGCCATCAAGCTGGCCAACCGCGCAGTGCACCGAAAAGCCGAGTCGAGCGAAGAATACGAGGGCATGGGCACGACGGTGGTTGCTGTTCTGCTCTCGCGCGGGAAGCCGCACATGACGTATGCCGGCGTAGGAGACAGCCGCGTCTACCTGCTGCGCGGCGACGAGATTCGCCAGCTGACCAAGGATGATTCGTGGGCGAGCCTGGGCGGAGATGGTGGCATCGTCGACGACAAGACAGCGGCAGCGATGCAGCACGTCCTGACCAAGGCATTGGGCGCCACCGAGGACGTGCAGTTCGAGGTGACCAGCCAGGAACTGCAGCCAGGCGATATCGTGCTGCTGTGCTCGGACGGCCTGACCAACATGGCCAGCGACGAGCGCATCCGCGAGATCGTCCAGGCCAACCAGGCCGACCCTCGTGCCGCGTGCAATGCCCTGGTGGCGGCGGCCAACCTTGCCGGCGGGCGCGACAACATCAGTGCCGTCGTGGTGCGATACTCGGGCTGAGGCTCGTGAGCTAGGAGGCGTCCGGCGCCCGCTGCTCGATCTTGAAGCGAACGATTTCGGGCGAGGTCCCGTCGAGCCGGCGTCCCAGTCCCAGCATGCCGGACCCCTGCAGCGTCAGGGCGTTGCGCCGGACAAAAGACTCGCCGCCGCCGTCGTCGCAGACGTAGGTGCCGTTGATGCTCTGATCCACCAGCGTGAAATTGCCCTTGCGGTACTCGATCCTGCAGTGCGAACGCGAGACGTGGGCGGCGGCCAAGACCAGCTCGTTGTCATCGTCACGGCCCATGCTGCAGGCGCGATGGTCGGCGCTGACTTCGATGCGACGGTCCTTGTAGTGCAGCACCAGCCGCGGCCTGTCGGTTGCGACGAAGCGCCGGAACGCTGTCGTCGACATGCGCGTAAGGTCGGCGCGTTGCCAGAGGATCTCGTACAGCCCGACCTGTCCACTGGTGCCGCGCACTTCGGCCATGTCGATCTGACGCGCCACTCCTTTCCACCCCTCGCCCAGCCGCGCCAGGGTGGGGGCGCTGGTGACGATCTGCGCCGGCTTGGCGTGGCCGACCATCCTGGCCGCGACGTTGACCGCCTGACCAAAGACGTCGTTGCTCTCCAGCAACGCCTCGCCGAAGTGAAAGCCGACGCGGATCCGCAGGCGCTTGCCGTCGACACGCTGCTTTCCCGATATGCGCTCCTGCATCTCCACGGCGGCCGCGGCCGCAGCATCGGCGTCGGCAAACGTGGCCATCGCTTCGTCGCCGATGGTCTTGATCAGGCGACCCCGTTGGTGGGAGATGGCGTCGTTCATGATGGTGAAACATCGCGAGACGGCGTCCCTGGCCCTGGCGTCGCCGAGCGCCTCGTACATCGCCGTGCTACCGGAGATATCGGCGAAGAGGATGGCCAGAAAGCCGGATGGCAGCATGACGGCGTCGCTATGCTGGTCGGGCATGAGAATGCTCCCAATGGTATCGGTCTAACGCCGTTTCTTGGCAGTCAGGCACGCCTGTGGCAAGGGTGCCGAGCCTCACACACCTAGGGTTGCAGTCGCGGGCCGTAGATCCGGTGAAGTTCCTCCATCCGCTGCCTGCTTTGATGCGTCAGGCACCCGAGACGTACCATCGGCTGCATGCTCCCGCCCTCGTACTGGCCAGTCTCGGCTTCGCAATTGGCATCGCGATAGCCCAGCCATGCTCGCTGCGCAGCGCGAAGAAGCGTGGCCTCGGTCGCGTCGAGGCGCGCCAGCACGGCGCCGTAGAGCTCGTTCAACTCCGCACCGACCTTGCGGAACTCGGTGTCGGCAGTCTGGCGGAGGGCCTGCTGGGACTGCTCGGCGGCGGCCGGGGTGTGGAGGGCGGCGGAGGCCAGAAGGAGGCAGAGGGTGGTGCGGGCGATGTTCATTGCCGCAGAGTGCCTACGGCGGCGGTGGCCATGCGTCGGCGGAAACGAGTTGCTTGACGGCATCGGGATCGGGGGCAGGCCATGGAAATCCTTTCGAACGAAGTTTGGCGATGACGCGCTGCCGCGCGTCACCTTCTTCGGTTCCGGGATCAAGCCTGCTGGTCTGCGCCGCAAACCCCGCTGTCCAACCGAACTTGTTGTGCGCAAACACATCGGCGCCGGCGTCGATCAGCATTTCCGCGATCACGAACTGGTCCGAGACCGTCGCCAATGTAAGCGGAGTGTCCAATTGCTTGTTGCGCGCATCCAGGTCGGGCTGCCGCACCAGCAACTCGGCCACGCGGCTCGCCTGGCGGTTCATGACTGCCTCGAGCAGCTCATCCGGTTTTCCCGCGTCCATGCACCCTCCCGAAAAGACCGATGAATTCACGAGCACAGCGACAACGACGCCCTCGAACATCGCACTCAGCAACCGCACGCCTGCGCCTGTGGGCGAATCTGTTTCGATCTGGCCTCGAGACTGTCTCGCACCGCTTTCATCTTGTGAAGTTCCACGCCGCGTGCAGCCATGCCCTTGACGTACTTGCCACCATTCCAGAGGGTACCGATTTTCGGCCCGAACAGATACGCGAGGCCATCCGAAGGCGACAGGCCTGACTGCTGCATCGCCGAGCCGACATTGGCAGGCGGATCGAGAGTATACGGCTTGCCGGCATGAGCGGCCTTCGGAATGGGTAACGCGGTCTGTGCAGCCGTGAGAATTTCACCCTTCACGCGGACGGCGTCTATGGGAGCAGCCTTGGGAGCCGTCACCGTCTTGTCATGAAGCCCAGCGGCGTTGAACGTCGTCGCTGGCCTGCCGGTGGCGCGTGCTGCCGCGCTGGCCAGTCCGCCACCCAACGAGTGACCGGTAAAGCTCACGCCCGATACACTTGCCTTACCGACTCGTTCGGACGAATTGCGCGCGATCTGCTGCGCCCGAGTGTAGTAGTCGCTCTTGTTGCCAGTGCCCTGCACGAGACTCGGCCAGATATCCACTTTGGAAGAGGTTCCTTTGAACGCAACGACGTAGTCGTCGGTGCCTTTCTTGCGGAACACCGCAGCACGGAACTCACTATCGCTGGGAGTCAACATGTCCGGATCCAGGTTGAGCTTCTGCAGGTCCTCAGGAGCCGTAACTTCGTCGTAGCCGTCGACTTCTCGCTTGCCGGCTGGCCGATAGGCCTCCTCGGCCATTGCGGCTTCGGCGCTCCACTGGGCGAGCTTTGCCTTTTCCTGGCATATCGCCGGGCAGCGAAGCGGACAGGCCTGGACGGCGCTAGTGGCCATCACCGTCCACCGTTCGAGCTATCCGCTCGACGCTCTTCAATTTCTCCGTATCGGAGACGGAGGAGAAAACGACATCCATCAGGGCGATATATTGCGCGGGCTCCGGATCGAGCAGTCGACGCCGGCCAGCAACGTATACGAACAGCTGCTCGTCGGTCCCGATGCCGGCCACTTCGGCTTCGCCTGCATACTCTCCGAGCCAGTCAGCGTTCGGCATGGTCGGAACAGACGAAAGGAGGTGTTGGTGAGCCACCCACCATTCCAGGAACCGTCGACGCCGGTGTTGCGTCTCGAACCCTCGGATGGCGTCGTCGGAAATCGTCAGCATGAGGAATGACCGTCCTGGACCTTCGCTGCGCGCATGCCTCAGGGGACCATCTGCGTGACCTGTCCCGGATACGTAACCGAGATGACGCCGGCCCACATACACATCAGCTTGCTGCTGTTGTTCAGCGCGGGCTGGTTTCCGACCAGCACCGTCGGCGCACCCGGCACCCAGGGTGCAGGTGTATTGGGGATGCACGGCATCGGTGTCAGCACGCCGAGCGCAGCCGCCGTGGCCGAGGCGACGGTCGGGTTGGCCAGAGAGGTGCACATGCCGAAGGGCGTGATGTTGGCCATCGGCTTGTGGTCCATGATGTTGGCCGCTGGCTGATTCCCCGTCATGACCTGGTTGGTCGGCAGCACCACCAGCGTGCTCGGGGCCATGCCGAATGAGCACATGAGTTTTGCGCCATTGCAGACGTGAATTCCCATCTCCTTCTCCCCGATGCCGTCGCGCCGCTTCTACGCCGTCGGTGTCGGCGCACTCTCGGGCGCGACGGTTGCTTCACCCATCGTCGTCGACACCAGCTTGCCTGCCGTAAAGCCGAACAGCTTCCCTTCGCCGGGGTCCTCGCCTTCGGCCAGATACTCGGCGACCGGACCGAACATCTCTTCGAGCTGTTCCTGGTCGCACAGCGGCAGGAACACGCGCAGCACGCGCGGATCGTAGAACGCGAAGTAGAGGAAGCGGCTGTCCTCGGTGCGGACCATCAGAAGGCGCCGGAAATGATCGCGGCACATGCGAAGTCCGCCGGCTGCGCGCAGGAACGTGCCCCAATGCTCACCCCAGGCGCTGGCCATCAGCCACTGCGTAAAGGGAGACCCGTCGACGAGTTCGACCAGATACGGCGCCACCTCGGCGACGTCGGGCTCGAGCTCACCGCGATAAAGGCAGATGTGCTCGGGCTCGAGCTCCCACAGCCGCGCCGGAAGGTCGGGAACCGAGGCACCGTCCAGAACGACGTAGGCATGCATGCCGTCCTGGCGAAACAGATACTGGCGAAGCCATGAAGGTGCCGCGCTCATGAGAGAGGCTCCGAGCTCTCGCGACGTGATCGGGCACCGCGAGCCGAGTCGCGAGCGTGAGGATCAGCGCCCACTGCAGATCTCGCAGAACGGTGCGCCGCTCTTGGCGCGCGCCTTCAGTGCCTTGGCCTGCGGGCCCTGCTTCTTCGGTTTGGGCGGCGGCTGCTTTCTCGGTGGCTCCTTGCCGCTCTTCAGTCCCTTGTCGGCCGGCTGGGCTTCCTTGGGCTTGTCGGGCGAGGATCCGGCGCCCGAGCCTGCCGAGCCGCCGCTGTTGATCATCACCATCGGGCCCTTGATCATCACGCCGGGTCCGCCGATCGTTATGAAGCTGCCCGCCGCCTTCAGCGTGATCATGGCGCCAGCCTCGATGACCACGTTGGTTCCGGCCTTGATGTGGATGTCGGTCCCGGCCTGGAGCGCGTAGCTCGTCTTGAGCTTGTCGTGCTGCTCCATGGCCTGGTGCGAGAAGGTTCCCTTGACCTCCTCGATGTGGTCGCCCTTGACGACGAGGTGGCGATCGCCATCGACCTTCTGATGGTCGTCCTTGAGAACCTGCAGGTGCAGGTTGCCCTCGACGGTGCGAAAGCCGTCGTTCTTGACGCGCAGGTCGTAGTTCTTCTGCGCCTGCAGGAAGAGTTGCTCGGCACCCTTGGTGTCGTCCATGCGCAGCTCGTTGGAATCGAGCTCGCCGCCACCCTTGGTGCTCTTGGACTTCAGCGCCGAGACTGCCTTCTTGCCCGGCAGCTGATAGGGCGGCTTGTGGTCACCGTTGTAGACGCGGCCGGTGACGATGGGACTGTCGGGATCGCCTTCGAGGAACTCGACGATCACCTCTTGATGGATGCGTGGCAGGTAGAGCGTGCCCCACTCCTTGCCCGCCCACAGCTGCGAGACGCGCACCCAGCACGAGCTGTTCTCGTCGAACTTCCCGTAGCGGTCCCAGTGGAACTGGACCTTGATGCGGCCGTGCTCGTCGGTCCAGATCTCCTCTCCGGACTTGCCGACCACGGTTGCCGTCTGCGGACCCTGGACGACCGGCTTGGGCGTCAGGCGCGCGGGCCGGAACGTCTCCTTGGAATCCATGGCCGCAAAAGAGCAGCGATAGACGTCCTGCCCGCCCTCGCCTGCACCCGATTCGTAGCGATTGGATTCCAGGAACACGCGCGTGCTGGTGACCAGGTATTCGCGGTTCTGATCGCGGCGCGGGAAGCCGGTCAGCTCGAACAGGCTTCCCGTCGTCATCATCGCCACGTCGCAGTCGCCCTGCACCTGCTCGTGCTCGACCTGCAGCTCCTCGATGCGGATCTTGGCGTAGCGCGAGCCTTCGCCGCGATCGGGAAACTCGCCCGGGTAGTCGAAGACCTCGTAGCTGGAGCGCGCGTGCTCGCGCGGGAGCTCGGCGTCGGCCTGCATGTTGGCGCGCGGCTGGACGAAATCGAAGTCGCGATGGACCATCACGCCCGGCTGTACCTGGCGCCGCAGCCGCCAGCTCGAGATGTATTCCTCGTCGCGCTGCTGCGCGTTGTCGGGCGGATAGTACGGAACCCGGCCGCTGCCTTCCATGCGCTTGTGCGAGGGGTATCCGTCGCACAGCACCAGCGTGTGCTTCTGCTCGGTGTGCGAGTGGTAGTAGTAGATGCCCTCCTGCTCGAAGAGCCGGCTGAGGAAGTTAAAAGCCGTCTCGCGGTACTGCACGCAATATTCGCGCGGCTTGTACTGCCCCGTCAGCCGCCACTCGAAGTCCGAGAACTTGTAGGTCTCGAAGACCTTCTGCGCGATCTCGCGGACCGTCCCCTTGTAGATCTTGCAGTCGGCCGTGCGGGTCAGAAGCCAGAACCAGGGCCGCAGCGTGGCGCGGTAGGCGGCGTAGCGCTGCGTGGGCGAATCGACCTGCGAGAAGTCGGCAACGTAGCCGTGAAAGTGCCGCTTGCGGGTCGAGGTCGCCTGCAGCGTGACTCGTAGCGTCTCGCCGACCAGGTCGTCGAGAGGCAGCGAGTTGTTGGCGCTATACAGATCCAGCTCCGCCACGAACGGCCGCCCCAGGCTCTCCGCCACCGACATCCTGCGAAAGAGCAGCGTGTCGGGAGGGAGAGCCGAGGCGACGGTTATGTGGCGGTCGCCGGAGGTGAGGGCGTCGGGGGACGGCATCTAGGGCATCTCGTCGGCCAACGTCTCATGGTCTTCCACCACGGCTCAGTCAATCACCGGTACGAACTTGATGGCCTCAGCGTCCAACTTCTCGTGATTCAACAATGACCGACCAAAGGTGTCCCGTATGTCTTCGATATTGGCCACGAGTCCTTCGAGCAGATTGGGATTGCCGGTGAGCCCTCTGCAAACATGCTTTCCAGCCTCGTTCTCTTCCGTCAACGAGTACGGGCTGGTCGTGCTCGGCGACTCATCTGCCGGCGGGAAGCCCGTCAATGACGTGAACTGAACGCGGACGGTATCGTCGTCTTCACAGGAAATGACGCCCTGGAAGTTCGGGTCCGATCGAGCGATACACTCGAACGCCTCCGGGACGCTATCCTGGATACAACGAAGCCCGACGGCACCATTGTCACTGATGGTGAATTCGATATGCCCGACGACATTGGAGCCGACCAACGGTCCGACCAGCACGATGTCGAAATTGGTGACTGCCGTGCAAGTTCCGTTCGCGCAGACGCCACCGTCGAGCACGTCGTCGCCATCGCTGTCGAACAACCCCTCGCAGTCCGAATTCTCGAAGCAGCGATCACCCGGTGCGCACAGCTTCCTGCAGATACCGCCGCATTCGCCGGCATCCTCGGTGTCCCCGTAGAAATCCGCTTCGCCGTCCTGGCGAGTGCCGTCATCACAGGAAGCGCACTCCAGGCGGTTCACGATGTCGTCACGCTCGCAACGTCCATTATTCGTTTTCGACAGCTCGTCCACGAGGCAATCGTCATCGACCCGACACTTTTTGTCGACTTCGCATCGCTGGTCGCAGACTCCGCCACATTCCTTTTTCGCTGAAGGTCCCCCGAATCGATCGGTCTCGTCGTTCTGGACCTTACCGTCCGTGCACGAGGCACAAGTGTCGGCGATGCAACGCTGCAGCTCTTCACCCTCGCCGCCGGACTTCTTGTCGGCGACACAATCGGTGTCCACCTCACACTTCTTGCCAATCTCGCAAAGCTGCTCCGGACAACCTCCCGAAAGCGAGCCGTTCTCGTTGAACACCGGGTCACCCACGAGAGCGCCACCGCAGTCGACGTCTGTTTCGCCGCCACCGCTCGATCCGTCGGCGCAGCGGAAGCAGACGCCAGAGAACCCGCTGTTCACCAGTGTGTTGCGTATGGCGAGAACGAGGCCCGCCAACGCGTCCGTCGCCTCGATCGTCGAATAGTCGACGGCAGTGTCTCCGCAGACGAACCTGGCCGATTCCTCGCCGACACCAGCGCGCGGCGCAACGATGTCGCAGGCACACAGTGGGCATTCCAGTTGCCCGGAAATCGGTCCCACTGCGGTACGCAGTATTGCCAGCGCATCGGACGCGACGATAGTACCGTCACCATTGGCATCGCCGAGTACACAGCTGGGGTCTTCCTCGGTGCCGAGCTCGCAGTCCGCGGGATCTGGCATCCCGTCCGCGCTGCACGCTAGTGGCGTGGCGGTCTCGTCGCTCACGCTGACGCACTCGCCTGTCCGATCTTCGGGATCTCCAGTCTTGCCGCTGCAGAACGATTTCTTGCAGCAGTCCGTGTCACCACAGTCCATGTCGAATGCGCAGGCCTCGCCGTCGGACGCGCGACAGTTATTCAGACAGCCGTCACCATTGTTCTGGTTGGCGTCATCGCAACCTTCGCGAATACCGACATCATTCTGCGCGCTTTCGACGGCTTCGATGTTGCGGTAACCGTCCCCGCAAGTGGCATCCTGACACGCGACCACACACGGATTTGCTGGGTCGTCGTATACACAGTCCTCGGTTCCAGTACAGGAATCGTCGACCGAGACCTCGTTCTCGTCGTCGCACTCCTCCGTACCATTGGGCGCCGCGTCCACTTCGCCGTCGCCGCAGGTCTGTACACGGGTGCAGTCCTTGACACACCAGCCATCGCCGATGCCGTTGTTGTCCTCCCCATCGTCGCAACCCTCGTCGAAGCCTGGCGCGACCAGACACGTCGGGCCGTCGCATTCGACGCCGTCTCCGCACGTGGCGAGCTGACACGTCTTGACGCACGAGTCGCTATTGCTCTGGTTGCCGTCGTCGCACTCTTCGTCGCCGCCGGTCGGGCCGGTGTTGCAGCCGGGGCCGTCGCAGACGAAGTTATCGTGGCACTCCGCATCCTGACAGGTCGCGACACACGGATCGGTGTTGACCAAATTCCCGTCGTCGCACTCTTCCGGCCCGTTGCCCGGTCCGGTGGCGCAAGTGAGCGGATCGGTACACTCGAGGCCGTCGTGGCATTCGGCCAGTTCGCAGTCCCGCACGCAGCCGTTCGAGTTCAGCAGGTCGCCGTCGTCGCACTCTTCGGTACCGTCCGTCGGGCCTGACGTGCACGTCGCGGCGTCCGTGCACACGAAGCCGTCGTGGCACGCGGCGATCTTGCAGGTCGCGACGCACGAGTCGTCGTTCTGTACGTCCCCGTCGTCGCACTCTTCCGTGCCACCGCTGGGACCTGTCACGCAGGTTGAATTGTCCGTGCAGAGGAAGCCGTCGTGGCATTCGGCGTCCGCGCAGGTTGCGACGCACGCGTCGTTGTTCTCGACATCGCCGTCATCGCACTCCTCGATGCCGCCGGCCGGACCGGTCGTACACGTCGCGACATCCGTACACTCAAAGCCGTCGTGGCACGCCGCTATTTTGCAGGCGGCGACACACGAATCGTCGTTGTTCGCGTCTCCGTCGTCGCACTCCTCAGTACCGCCGGTCGGGCCCGTCGTGCAAGTCCCCGCATCCGTGCACAGGAACCCGTCATGACACGCGGCGTCCTGGCAGGTCGCGACGCACGAGTCGGTGTTCTCCAGGTCGCCGTCGTCACAGGCCTCGATTCCGCCCGTCGGACCGGTGGTGCAGGTGGCGACGTCGGTGCACTCGAAGCCATCGTGACATTCCGCGGTCTCGCACGTCGCGACGCACGAGTCGTCGTTGGCGGTGTCGCCGTCGTCGCATTCCTCGGTGCCGCCAGTCGGGCCCGTCGTGCAGGTTGCGCCGTCGGTACACTGGAAACCGTCGTGGCACGCCGCGATCTTGCACGTGGCAACGCATGAATCGTCGTTGCTGGCATCGCCGTCGTCACATTCCTCGATGCCTCCGGTAGGACCGGTCGTGCAAGTAGCGACATCCGTGCACAGGAAGCCGTCGTGGCACTCGGCGGTCGCACAAGTGGCCACGCACGAGTTGGTGTCGTCGGTGTCCCCGTCGTCGCACTCCTCGACGGCGCCATTTGGTCCGGTCGTACAAGTGCCGGCGTCACTGCACACGAAGCCGTCGTGACACTCCGCAACCTCGCAGGTCGCGACGCAGAAGTCGTCGTTGGCCGTATCTCCATCGTCGCATTCCTCGGCCGCGCCGGTCGGACCGGTGCTGCAGGAAACGTCCGTGCAAACGAAGCCGTCATGGCATTCGGCGACCTGGCAAGTCGCTACACAGGAGTCGTCATTGGCGGTGTCCCCGTCGTCGCACTCTTCGGTGCCACCGGTCGGACCAGTGGTGCAACTACTCTC